>JBBQXA010000006.1:0-33818 GCA_038210095.1 Burkholderiales bacterium | reverse complement strand
TGCGGCGCAGGCGTTCTGCACGTTGTGCGTGCCTGGCACCGCCAGGCTAAACTCGCCGATGCGTTCGCCGTCGTTCCAGAGGGTGTAGTCGCTGCCACCCGCTGCGTTCGGCCCAGCATCGGCCACCCGCCAGTTGGCGCTGTAGGCGAACCCGTAGCTGACCAGCCGATAATCGTGCGGCGCAGCCTGCAACTCCTCGCCCAGCGCGGGGGCCTCCACATTGTCGGCGCATAGTAGCAACACCCCGCCGCTAACTGTGTTCTGCGCGTAATGCCTGAACGCGGCGCGAATGGCATCCAGATCAGCGTAGAAGTCGAGGTGGTCGGCCTCGATGTTGGTGATGACGCTGATGTACGGATGCAGCTTGAGGAAGCTGCCATCGTACTCGTCGGCCTCGGCGACCACGTATTCGCCCTTGCCTAGCCGCCCATTGCGCCCCAGGTTTTGCACCACCCCACCCACCAGGAAGGTTGGCTCCGCGCCCGCTTCGCTCATGGCGTAGGCGATCATCGCAGTGGTGGTGGTCTTGCCATGCGTACCCGCGACGGCGATACCCTGACGCAGTCGCATCAACTCCGCCAACATCATTGCGCGCGGCACAACTGGTATCCGGCGCGCACGCGCAGCCACAACTTCCGGATTGTCCTGACCCACCGCGGTTGAAACCACCACTGCATCCGCATCCGTCAGGTATTGCTCGGCATGCCCCAGATACACGGTTGCGCCCAACTCCTTGAGTCGCTGCGTCGCGGCATTCTCACCCAGGTCCGACCCGCTGACCTTGAACCCGAGATTGAGCAGCACCTCGGCGATGCCGTTCATGCCCGAACCACCTATGCCGACAAAGTGAATATTTTTCACCTTATGCTTCATCTGCCAACTCCTTGCATATATTTGCAACTATCTGTGCCGCATCGGCCTTGGCCACGGCACGCGCTTGTAGCGCCATTGCCAGTAATTTTTCTCTGTCCAGTTCGCGCAGCAACTGCGCCAATCCTTCTGCATTCATTTCTGACTGCGGCATCAGCACAGCCGCACCTCGTCCGGAAAGAAAACGTGCGTTATGAGTCTGGTGATCGTCCACCGCGTACGGAAAAGGCACCAGCACGCTAGCCACGCCCGCGGCCGCCAATTCCGCAACAGTCAGAGCGCCTGCGCGACAAATCACCAGATCCGCATTCGCATAACTACCCGCCATGTCGTCGAGGAACGGCCGGACATCGGCCTGAACGCCGGCCTGCCGGTACAACCTCTGCACTGCGTCGAAATTCTGTTTCCCGGTCTGGTGCAACACGTTCGGACGTGCGTCCTCGGTTAACTGCGCAAGAGCTTGCGGTAATGTTTCGTTTAATGCTTTCGCGCCCAAACTACCGCCAACCACCAGCACATTCAACTTGCCGCTACGTGCGTCATAACGCTGCTTCGGCTCAGGCAACGAGGCTATGTTTTCGCGCACAGGATTACCGCACCACACCGCGTTTGGTAGTACATCAGGGAAGCCGACCAGCACACGCTGCGCGATACGCGCCAACACTTTGTTGCTCATGCCCGCTATCGAATTCTGCTCATGTATTACCAGGGGACGTCGCAATATTGCGGCCATCAGCCCCCCGGGGAAGGTGATGTATCCGCCCATTCCTAGCACCACGTCCGGACGGTGATAGAAGATGGCAACCGCGCTCTGTCCCATTGCCCGTAATAGAGTGAACGGCAACACCAACTTGCGTAGCAAACCCTTGCCGCGCAATCCCGAAAAATTTACCCATGCGATGTCATAGCCATGCTTGGGTACCAGTTCGGCCTCCATACTCCCCGGGGCACCCATCCAGGTTACCCGCCAACCTTCGGCACGCAGCACATTGGCAACAGCCAGGCCGGGCATGATGTGCCCTCCGGTTCCGCCTGCCATGATCAGGATCGAACGGCTACTCATACTGGCAACCCCCGCGCAAGCTGTTTTGGCTCCGGCGTAACATTAGCTGCGCGAATGTGAGCCTTCACCGAAACAGACATGTTGTTTACGTGTGCGTTCATACTGGCAACCCCCGCGCAACACGTCTGTTTTCATAATCGACTCGCAGTAGGACGGCGGCGGCGATGCAATTCACCACTACGCCGCTGCCGCCAAAACTGAGAAATGGCAGGGTCAGCCCCTTGGTTGGCAGCACCCCCATGTTCACGCCGATATTGATCATCGCCTGCACACCCAGCCAGACGCCGATCCCCTGCGCAACCAGAGCTGAATAATTGCGCTCCAGAAATCCCGCATGGCGTCCGATCTGGAATGCGCGAATTACAAACAACGCAAACAACAGAATTACCGCAGTAACACCGACTAGGCCCAGCTCTTCGGCAATGACTGCCATCAAAAAATCGGTATGCGCCTCGGGCAAATAGAACAATTTCTCAACACTCCCCCCGAGTCCCACGCCCAGCCATTCGCCACGACCGAAGGCGATTAAGGCATGACTGAGTTGATAACCTTTTCCGTATGGATCAGCCCATGGATCCATGAAGCCGATCACGCGCTGCATACGATAGGGCGAGGACAAAATCAGTGCGGCGAATGCCAGCGGCAATGCAATCACAAGTGCGGCAAATACCTTACCGTTGAATCCGCCCAACCACAGCGTTCCAAGAGCGATCGTGCAGATCACCACGAATGCGCCCATGTCCGGTTCCAGCAACAACAGACTGCCTACCAGTGCCATGACGACGAACATCGGGACGAATGCCTTGACGAATGTTCCCTTCAACTTGACCTTGCGCACCGTGTAGCTGGAGGCATACAGCACCGCGAACAGCTTCATCAACTCTGACGGTTGCAGGTTGATCACGAATAACGACAACCAGCGACGACTGCCGTTTACCTCGCGCCCGATACCGGGAATCAACACCAATATCAAAAGCAATGCGCCACCTATAAATAGCCAGGAAGCGTAGTTCTGCCAGGACTGCACCGGCACTTGGAATGCCAATACCCCCGCTGTCACGCCCGCCGCGATAAATACGGAGTGGCGCATCAGATAATAGGCGGGCTGGTGGCCGGTGAAGCGACTACCTTCAGCGGTGGCGATCGAGGCCGAATACACCATCACCAATCCGATCGCCAGCAATCCGACCAATACCCAGATCAGCAATTCGTCGAATTGGGTTTGCTGCGGACGGCTATGTGTTTTGACCATGGAGACCATTACGCCGCCTCCTTGTGCAAGTCATTCACTGCGCCGACAAAGACCTCTGCACGGTGAGCATAATTTTTGAACATATCGAAACTGGCACAGGCCGGAGACAACAACACCGCATCACCGCGACGAGCCGCCTTGGCCGCCTGACGCACCGCCTCGGACATATTCCCGGCGCTAATCAAGGGAACACCACACTGATCCAGTGCCGTCGCGATTAATGCTGCATCACGCCCGATCAGCACCACCGCGCGCGCATGCTGCACCACGGCCTGATTGAGCGGAGTGAAATCCTGCCCTTTGCCTTCTCCGCCCGCAATCAATACCGCCTTACGCCCCAATCCCTGCAAGGCTGCAACAGTGGCGCCCACATTGGTTCCCTTGGAGTCGTCGTAGTAGATCACGCCGTCAATTTCCGCGACGCGTTCGACGCGGTGCGGCAAACCCTTGAAGCTGCGCAATGCCTGCACCAGCTCTGCCAGTGGCAGATCGATGGCGCGACACAGCGCCAGTGCAGCCAGCGCATTTGCAATGTTATGCAAACCGGCTACTTGCAGTTCGCTCGCTTTCAGCAATCGTCGCTGCCCCTGCGCCAACCAGATGTCTTCGCCGTCCCTGATTACACCCCAGTCGCTTTCGGTAGTCGGCGCTTCCATTCCGAAGGTTAGCGCTTTGCTGTTGTTCATCGCCATGCATCGTGCATCCTCGCGATTCAGCAACTGTACTGCGCAGCCATTGAAAATGCGCGCCTTGGCGAGGGCGTAATCTTCCATGCCGTCGTAGCGATCCAGATGATCTTCGCTGACATTCAGCACGGTCGCCGCATCCGCATTTAGGCTAGAGGTGGTTTCCAACTGAAAGCTGGACAACTCCAACACCCACACGTCCGGCTGCTTGCTTGCGCGCGCCATCATCACGTCCAGCACTGCGGGAGAGATATTTCCCGCTGCCACAACATCCGTGCCAACCGCTTTGCACAGGTGTTCCACCATGCTGGTAACGGTGGTTTTTCCATTGCTTCCGGTGATGGCAATTATCTTGGGATTGAGATTCGAAGAGCTCAGATTGATTTGCTGCGCGAACAGTTCGATATCCCCGACGATGGGTATGCCGCGCGCGACAGCGTGCGCCACGACCGGATCGCGCAGGGGAATGCCCGGACTGATAGCAACCATATCCATGCCATCAAACATGGAGTCATTGAACGGGCCGCATAGTATCTGTGCCGCTTCGACAAATTTTGCCGCCTCCGTCGCTCCGGACGGAGCGGGTCGGCTGTCGGCCACGCGCAGGCTCGCCCCTTGTGCGCTCAACCAGCGCACAAGCGACAACCCAGTCTCACCGAGACCGAGTACCAGCACATTTTTGTCAGCCCATTGCTTCAATGCTTTTCCTTTAACCGGGAGTGGCAAGTAGAACGGGGATAGCCCCCTAACTCACCACTCACCATTTATCTCAACTTCAATGTTGCCAAACCTATCAGCACCAACAGCATCGTTATGATCCAAAATCTCACCACGACCTGGGTCTCTTTCCAGCCCTTCAATTCATAGTGGTGATGCAACGGCGCCATGCGGAACACACGCTTGCCTGTGAGTTTGAACGAGCCCACCTGTATCATCACCGACACCGCCTCGACCACGAACACGCCGCCCATAATGAACAGCACCAGTTCCTGACGCACGATCACGGCCACAATGCCAAGTGCTGCGCCCAATGCTAGTGCGCCCACGTCCCCCATGAACACCTCTGCCGGATATGCGTTGAACCACAGGAATGCCAGACCAGCACCGACCAGTGCGCCGCAGAATACTGCCAGTTCTCCGGCTCCGGGGATGTAGGGAATACCGAGGTATTTCGCGAAGACGGCGTTACCGGCCACATAAGCGAAAATCGCCAGCGCACCGCTAACCATCACTGTCGGCAGGATCGCCAGCCCATCCAGACCGTCGGTAAGGTTCACCGCATTGCTGGTTCCGACGATAACCAGATACGCCAATACAATGAACGCAAGGGCCGTCAACGGAATCGACACAAACTTCAGGAACGGCACGATCAATTCAGTCTGCGCGGGCAATGTCGCGGTCTGCCACAGATAGACGGCGACAGCCAATGCAATCAGCGACTGCCAGAACATCTTGGCCCTGGCTGATAGGCCTTTGGGGTTGCGATGTACCACCTTGCGATAGTCATCTACCCAACCGATTGCACCGAAACCCAATGTGGTGACCAACACCACCCATACATACTCATTGTGCAGATCACCCCACAACAAGGTGGTGATAGCGATAGCCGTCAGGATCAGCGCGCCCCCCATGGTCGGCGTACCCGCCTTGATCAGATGTGTTTGAGGTCCGTCGCCACGAACCGATTGGCCAATCTTGTACGCGGTCAGCCGGCGTATCATCGCCGGACCGACCATGAACGAAATTACCAGAGCAGTCATCGCAGCCATAACCGTGCGCAGCGTGATGTAATTGAACACGCTGAAAAAGCGTATATCCACTGATAACCATTGAGCTAGTGCGAGCAGCATTATTTCCCTCCTGGCAAGCAGGAAGTAGTCAGTGGTAAGTGGTGATTTATTTCCCCACTACCTACTTTCGACTCACCACTCTCCATGTGTTTTACAACACGTTCCATTTTCATAAAGCGCGAACCCTTCACCAGCACGGTGGTGTTCGCATCCAATTCTTGTTCCAGTGCGACCAGCATCTCTTCGATGGTCTCAAAATGCTGCGCACCCGCTCCGAATTCCTGCACTGCCCTGCGACTCAACTCGCCCAGCGCATAGAGCTTTTCAACGCCCGCATGACGTGCAGCCGCACCGATTTCGGCGTGCAACTGGCTGCCGCCCTCGCCCAATTCGCCCATATCACCCAGCACTAGCACGCGCTTACCTTCATGTTGCGCCAGCACCTCGATGGCGGCCTGCATCGATGCCGGATTCGCGTTGTAGGTATCGTCGATTAGCGACGCACCCAGTTTCCCGGCTTTGCGTTGCAGACGTCCCGACACGCCGCCAAAACGTTGCAGCCCTTCGGCGATGGTTTCCTGCGGCACTTTCAATACGATGGCGGCGGCTGTCGCGGCGAGAGCATTGCGGGCGTTATGTGCGCCCGGAACCTGCATCTCTACATTGATTACGCCTTGCGGCGTTTGAATCTCCAGCAGCAAGCCGTGTTGCGACGGACGCCATTGCCCCGAAATATCAGCAGATTGCTCCAGACCGAATTCGAGCAGCGGGTGAGTGCCTGCCAAGCCCCGCCATAACGGGGCATAAGCGTCATCTGCATTGATGACTGCGGTGCCGAGCTCGTCCATTCCATCGAATAACTCGCCCTTGGCGCGAGCCACGGCCTCAATCGAACCCAGCCCCTCCAGATGTGCGCCGCTGGCATTGTTGATTAGCGCGACATTAGGGCAGGCGAGGTGACTGAGATAATCAATCTCACCCGGATGATTCATTCCCATCTCGATTACTGCATAGCGATGTTGCGCGTTCAGTCGCAACAAGGTCAGCGGCATGCCGATATCGTTGTTCAAATTTCCTCTGGTCGCCAGCACCGATTCATCA
Organism: Burkholderiales bacterium; assembly: GCA_038210095.1. Classification (GTDB taxonomy): domain Bacteria; phylum Pseudomonadota; class Gammaproteobacteria; order Burkholderiales; family Gallionellaceae; genus Gallionella. The sequence goes on along the minus strand of JBBQXA010000006.1, from coordinate 27,056 downwards.
CTGCCACCCGCCACTCGCAAAATACTCGCCAGCATTTCCTTGACCGTAGTCTTACCATTGCTGCCGGTAATTGCCACCAGTGGAATGGAATACTTTTTTCGCCAATATGCAGCCAGTTGACCCAGCGCAAATTTTGAATCTTCAACAAGCAGAATCGAGGCCTGCGGATCAAGCGCCGCTCCCATTGATTCATAACTGTCGGCGTTGATTATGGCGGCGACAGCGCCTGATTTCAGCGTAGCTGCTGCAAATTCGGCGCCGTCGAAATTTTCGCCGCGCAATGCAATGAACAGCTCTCCCGCCTTGATATTGCGACTGTCGGTTGAGACTGCATTGAAAGGCACATCGGGACCGATCATGCGCGCACCGGTTGCTGTGGCAGCTTGCGACAGCAACATCATGTGATTGCTCATACGGCCCCCCCCCAACTCTGGAGAGCGCGCTCGGCATGTGCGACGTCGCTGAACGTGTACTTCACCCCGGAAATTTCCTGATATTCTTCGTGCCCTTTTCCCGCAATCAGCACTGTATCTTGCTGTCTTGCGCGGGCAATGGCCTGCGCAATCGCGACACTGCGTTCGATTACGATTTCATGCTTGCCCGCATTCATCCCGCCCACAATTTCCGCGATGATATTTTCTGGAAGTTCGTTGCGCGGATTGTCGCTGGTGACGACACTGTGATCGGCAAATCGCTCGGCGACTTTCCCCATCATCGCGCGCTTGCCACGATCACGGTCACCGCCGCAACCAAACACGCAGATCAATTTTTTATCGTCGCCACTTCCCTCGCGCAACGTCAGCAATACTTTTTCGAGCGCGTCCGGCGTATGCGCATAATCCACCACCACCGTGGGTTGACTGGCCCCGCCCAGACGCTGCATACGTCCGGCGACTGCCTGCATTCTTCCCAACGAGTTCACCGCAACATCCAGTGCGACATCGCTGGCCAGCAACACCGCCAGCACTCCCAGCAGATTTTCCGCATTAAAACGGCCGAGCAGTCCGCTATGCAGCTCCGCTCCACCCCAGCTGGAATGAACGCTCAGGCTCAAACCACGCGCGCTCATTTCACGGATGCGACCATACACCATGCGTATGCCCTGTCTTTCAGCCAGCTTCAATGCCGCATCGCTCAGGCCATAACCGATGACGTCCACCTGACTGCCGGACAATTCCTCAACTAGGCCCGCACCAAATGCATCATCCAGATTTAGAACCACACAGCGCAGAGACTCCCAGTCGAACAACTTGCGTTTGCTCGCGGCATAGCTATCCATATCACCGTGATAATCAAGATGATCGCGACTCAGATTAGTCAACATCGCAATATCAAATCGAACGCCATTTACCCGCCCTTGCGCCAATGCGTGGGAGGAAACCTCCATCGCTACGGCAGCGGCATCTTGTTGCAAATATTCGGCAAACAACCCGTGCACTGATATCGCTTCCGGCGTGGTATTGACTGTTGGTTGCAGGTCACCGGAAAAACCATTGCCTAGGGTGCCGATCAGGGCGCATTTTTTTCCGGCATCGCTCAAGCCCTGCGAAATCCAGTGGCTGGTTGAGGTCTTGCCGTTGGTCCCGGTAATTCCTATCACATGCAGGTGTTGCGACGGGCTCTCCATCACTGCATCCGCCAACCAACCGGTCTTGTGCCGCAGATCGCTCACTGCCAGATGCGGTAACTGCCAGCGCTCATCCCACTCGAAGTTATGCGATTGCCGTTTCGGCCCGAACACATGTTTTTCATAAATTACCGCATTCGCACCCTGCGCAATTGCTTGCGCGATGTACTGACGGCCATCCTGTTTTTCGCCGGGATAGGCGACAAAGGTATCGCCCGCTTGCACCGCACGACTGTCGGTCATCAGTCGCGTAATCTTTACATTCAGGCTGTCCAATTGATCGAGAGGAAACATCACACTTCCTCCTTGATAATTTCAGTTGGTGGCGCTATCACGTTATCCAGCGGCGCGTCGTTTGGCACATTGAGAGCATGCAATGCACCGCCAACCACCTTGCTAAACACCGGAGCGGCGACTAGGCCGCCGTAATACTCGCTGTTATCAGGCTCGTCTATCATGACTGCCACGATCAAACGCGGGTTCGATGCCGGCGCAAAGCCGACAAATGAGGCTACATACTTGTTGACATAACGCCCGCCTTCCAGCTTGTGCGCCGTGCCCGTTTTCCCTGCCACCCGGTAACCGGCGACCTGCGCGAGCGGAGCGGTTCCGCCGGGCAACACGACCGCCTCCATCATGCTGCGCATTGCCATTACGGTTTTTTCCGAGAACACTCGTTTGCCCACTGCGGGCACTTCCAGCTTGAGCAGTGACACGGGCTTGATTTCACCATCGCCAGCAAAAATGGTGTAGCCACGCGCCAGTTGCAGCAAATTCACCGACAGGCCATGGCCGTAGGAAAGTGTTGCCTGCTGGATCGGGCGCCAACTCTTGGGATCGTGCAGCGTGCCCGTCGCCTCACCCGGAAAATTTATTCCGGTTGCCCCGCCAAATCCGCAGTCGCTCAGACTCTGCCACAACACCTGCGACGAGAGCATCAGCGCGATCTTGGCCGAACCGACATTGCTGGATCTCTGGATAACCTGCGCCACCGTCAACGGCTCCGTCGCCGCATGAGAGTCGTGGATTTTGCGATTGCTCACGGTGATCACACCGTGCTCGGTATCGATCTTGGTATCCGGACGCACCATGCCGTTTTCAATCGCGGTGGCCACGGTGAATGGTTTCATGGTCGAACCCGGCTCGAACACATCTGCGATAGCTCGGTTGCGCATTGCTTGGGGGCTCAGCCTGTGACGATTGTTTGGGTTATAGGAAGGATAGTTCGCCAGCGCCAGAACTTCTCCCGTTTGGGCATCCAGCACCACCACCGCGCCCGCTTTGGCCTTGTGCTCCCTGACGGCATTCGTTAGTTCGCGATAGGCCAAATGCTGCACATTGCTGTCCAGACTGAGCACGATATCGCTGCCTGGCTTGGGTGCTCGCAAACTACCCGCGTCCTCGACTATGCGTCCGCGCCTGTCCTTGATCACGCGCTGGCTACCGGCTTTTCCTCCCAGCAATTCCTGCAAAGACAGCTCCAAACCCTCCTGTCCATTGTCATCTTGCCCAGTGAAGCCCAATGTCTGTGCGGTTTGCTCGCCAGTCGGATAGAAGCGACGATACTCACGTTGCAAGGAGATGCCGGGTATCACCATGGCCGCAACTTGAGCGGCCTGATCGGGCGGAAGCTGACGCTTGAGATAGACAAAATCGCGCTTGGTGTCGACCAGCTTGCCCTTCAGCTCTGCGGTCTCCATGCCCAATATCTGCGCGAGCTGCCTCATTTGCTTGTTGTCGGCGACCACGTCGGCGGGGCTGGCCCATGCCGATTGCACCGGCGTGCTAACGGCGAGTGGCTCGCCGTTACGATCCGAGATCATGCCGCGATGTGCGCTGACCTCAATCACCCGGCTGTAGCGCGCATCGCCCTTCTTCTGCAAAAAGTCGTCCTGCATCACCTGCAGGTAGACACTACGGCCGATCAGACCCAGCAATCCCGCAAGCAACGCCACGAATAACGCGGTGGCGCGCCATCCAGGCAATTTTGCCGGGATGTCTTTTTTAGCGCTGGCCGCATATTTCATGATTTGGTTTCTCTTTGGCCGTCAGGCTCAACCCTTATAAACTGAACTTGTCCACTTGCCGGTAGCTGCATGTGCAACTGCCGTTCCGCAATTTTTTCCACCCGGGCCGGGGTTGCCCAGGTACTCAACTCCAACTGCAACTGCCCCCACTCCACATCCATCTGCTGCGCGTTTTCTTTTTCCTTCTGCAGCTCGACATACAACTTGCGCGCTTTGTGCTGCGAAGTAACCACACTCAAGGCACAGGTCACCAGCACCGTCAGCAGCAACACATTCAAGCCGTTACCGCTACGCAGCATCGCTGCGCTCCGCCACGCGCAATACCGCGCTACGCGAGCGCGGATTGCCTCTTACCTCATCCGCTGATGCGCGCACCGCCTTGCCGATCAGGCGCATGCGCCCTTGCGGCACCTCGCTCGCACGGATAGGCACATTGCGCGGCAACTTGTCACCCTCAGCCATATCGCGCATGAAGTGCTTCACGATGCGGTCTTCCAGCGAATGAAAACTGATCACCGACAAACGGCCACCCGGCTTCAGATGCGTCACACATTCTGGCAATATCCCCTCAAGTTCCTCGAGCTCGCGGTTGAGATAAATCCGTATAGCTTGAAAGGTGCGCGTGGCCGGGTTCTGCCCGGCTTCGCGGGTACGTACCGTTTTGCCAACCAGCTCGACGAGCTGCCGCGTGGTCTCGATGGGTTCAGCTGCGCGCGCCGCAACAACCGCCCTTGCAATCTGCTTAGCAAACCGTTCTTCGCCGTAATCACGTATCACCTCCCCCAGTAAACCCACCTCCACCGTCGCCAGCCACTGCGCAGCGGTCATCCCTCTGCTAGTGTCCATGCGCATATCAAGCGGCGCATCGAATCGAAAACTGAATCCGCGCTCCGCCTCGTCCAACTGCGGCGACGACACCCCCAGATCCAGCAGGACGCCATCCACCCTATCTATCTGCAATTCGCGCAACACCTGCGCCAGCTCCACAAAACCGCTATGCACCATGGTGAAGCGCTCATCGCTCCACTGCTTGCCCACCGCAACCGCGGCCGGATCCTTGTCCAACGCAATCAGCCGACCACTCGGCCCCAGCAGCGCCAAAATCCGCTTGCTATGCCCGCCGCGACCGAAGGTGCCATCCACATAAATACCGTCGGGCCGAATCGCCAATCCATCGACCGCCTCGGACAACAACACCGTTTCATGCTTCAGCACAGAGTCGGCTCGCGCACCCACCCCGGCAGTGCCACCTTCACTCACAAGGAAAAGCCCTCAAGCTCCGGCGGTAGTTCACCGCTCATCAGTGACAAGGCCGCAGCCTGCTGCTCCTGCCACTTCGCCTCATCCCACAATTCAAACTTGTTACCCTGACCGATCAGCATCGCCATCTTGTCCAGCCCTGCATAAGCGCGCAGCGTAGGCGGCACCAGAATGCGTCCCGCGCCATCCATCACCAACTCGGCAGCATTACCCACCAGCAAACGCTGCAATGCGCGACTCTTGGGATTGAATGAGGACAGCTTGTTCAACTTATCCAGAATGGGCTGCCACTCGGGCTGGGGATAAAGCAACAAACAACCGTCGGCATCGGCGGTCAACACGAGGCTGCCTGCACAATGCGCAAGCAGCATGTCGCGATACTTTGCCGGTATCGCAAGCCTGCCCTTGCTATCTACGTTCAGTTGTGTTGATCCTTGGAACATTTTCCCACTTTTACCCACTTTTACCCACTTAAGCCCACTATATTCAAAATTATCCACTCGGTCAAGCCGGAAAAGAGGTTTTTTCTTTATGGGACAAGGGGTTAGCGTGAAGTGTTAAAGAAAAACAAATATGCTTAAAAAGCAATGAATTGCAGAATTAAGCTAAAGTTGATTGTGATGGTGGGCCTAGGCAATCCTGCCTAAGGATTCCCTGGCTGGCAGGATTTAACTAGGCGCGATAGTTAAGGAAATACTTTAAGTTGGACCGGCAATTCGAGCGGGAACGACCGCGCCTAGCTAAATACGCCGAGCTCCCAGAGCTGGCAAAGGGGTGGAATGCAACAACTGTGGAAAATCCACAGTGAGACAGGTTCATACAGGCACAAAACGAAACGTTGTGGTCGAACTTCTGTTCGACGTGTAAATCTACGTTCAGTCTTTATGCCTGCACCAATAACGAATCTAGTGTTGTGTTGTAATGTTGTAGAGACATATACGCAAACCTTTGTAGGTCGGGCTTTAGCCCGACATGGGGAATTACAGCAGTGAGGGGTTAGCTCTGCTCACACTTGCTGGAGTAGTAGTCGCCCCCTTGCACTAGCCGAGCCACCGCTGCAATATCTCACCCCATGAGATACCGCTGCCCCAACTGCAACTTTCCGGTCTTCAATCGCCGCGTGAAGAAGTGCGAATCCTGTAACGCCCCATTGCCGCCTGTGCTGCTTTATTCGCCGGAACAGATCGAAGCCAGCGATGCGGAATTCGAGAAGAATAAAGCGCAGGTTGCCCAACTTAGGCGCAACATGGGAACCGGCGGCAGTGGTGGCGATAGTGGCGATAGCGGCGATAGCGGCGATAGCGGCGATAGCGGCGGTGGAGACTGGGGCGGCGGGGACTGCGGGGGTGATGGTGGCGGCTGCGACTGAAATACAAGCAGCAATAGACTGGCCCGTCCATTAGCAGGAAAACAATGGCAACTGCCTCCCTAACTCCGCAACGCCAAAATGATAAGTCGCAGCTGGTAGGGATCGGACAACATTCGAATGCCGCAAGAACGTGCCTTCAATTGGCTCCGCGCCAAGTCGTTTTGGGTAATATGAGGTGAAGCTGGCCGGTAAGCCGGGTTCTGTCGTGGACAGTCATTCCTCTAGGCGTTTCGTTACCTTACGCTCAAGCAACCTACCCGCAGGCGACGCGAGCAACGTCATAGCCTGCCTATTTGGTTTTGCTCCGGATGGGGTTTACCCTGCCACTGATGTTGCCACCAGCGCGGTGAGCTCTTACCTCGCCATTTCAACCTTACCTGATCCCGACATTAAGTCGGGCCATCGGCGGTGTATTTTCTGTGGCACTTTCCATCGCCTCACGGCGTCCGGCCATTAACCGGCATCCTGCTCTTTGGAGCCCGGACTTTCCTCCCCGTATTTTCATACGCAGCGACTGTCTAGCCAGCTTCGGCGCGGAGTGTATCACGTGAGGTTTAAGAGCGTCCGGGAACTCGGACTTTGGCTACGACCAACATACTTTTCAGATAAGTCTCCACCGCAACAAGCCCGCCAGCGGACAAGTCGCTGGTTATAGCCAGCTTCGGTGCGGAGTATATCGCGCGGAGTAAGTGGCAGCCTTGGGAACATAAAGTAAATGCACCGATACGGAATGAGGAGCGGGCAGCGGGCTATCCCGCGTTTCGTATTGACACCTTATGCAATTTCGCCAACACTCCGCCGTCATGAAAGAACTGTTCATCACCGAAACCCGCGCACGATTGCGTACCTGGCTTGCGCTGGGTTATGCGCTATTCATCGTGTATGCCAGCCTGTCGCCGTTTACTGGCTGGCGCGAACTGGGGCTGAACTTCGGCGACGTGCTGGTCGTGCCGCTGTCACTCACCTATACAACCTTCGATGCGCTCGTCAATCTGCTGTCCTATCTACCGCTGGGGCTGCTACTCGGCCTGACTTTTCGGGTGCGATTCGGCGTAATAGCCAGCGTGCTACTCGGACTGCTCGCGGGTGCCGCCTTGTCCGCCGCCATGGAATATTTGCAGATGTATCTGCCGACGCGCATCAGCTCGAACATGGATCTGCTGTCGAATAATGCCGGCACGCTACTGGGAGCGTTGCTAGCGATCAGTCTTACCTCATGGACACGTCTGTTTACACTCATGGTGGGTTGGCGCAGCCGCCTGTTCCATCATGGCAAAGAGATGGATTTCGGTCTGGCGCTGCTGGTGCTGTGGATGTTCGGGCAAATCAATCCGTCCCTACCTATGCTGGGCAATGCATTCATTAGCGAAATGGCGCGCCAACCCTTTATCGAACTACCGCCCGCCCCCTTCGGCATTTGGGAAAGTTGCGCGGTCACCCTCAATCTGCTGATGCTGGGTACGCTGTTGATGACGCTGCTGCGTTCTCCGCGCAATGTGGTGAATGCCCTGCTATTGGTACTCATTCTGGTGGCGCTGGCGAAATTCGCCGCCGCCGCGCTGCTGCTTAAATCCTGGGCATTGCTGCTGTGGATCAACAGCGAGGCGATGCTCGGCATGATGCTGGGCATGCTAATGCTGCTCGCCCTGCTGTGGCCGCCTCGCGCAGCGGTGATCAACCTGGGTGCGGCCATCGCTGCTGGCTATTTCATCATCGTCAATTTTCTGCTCGGTGAGAACACGCCGGCATCCGCCGCCAGTATCTATCACTGGCACTACGGCCACCTGCTCAACTACAACGGCCTCGCCCAGACCATCAGCCTGATCTTTCCGCTGTTGTTGCTAATACACCTGTTCCGCATTCGCAGACTTTAAGAGCAACGCGGCTACAGAACGTACTCGCCGCGTACTGCCCTGACTCTTTATAATTACACCACTTTGAAATTCCGGAGCCCCCCATGAGCTTTTTCGATAAACATCTTTTCTTTTGCGTTAACCAGCGCGATGACGGCAGCGACTGCTGCAACAAATACAGTGCACAGAAGGCGCGCGACTACGTCAAAGACAAGGTCAAGGAACTGGGCATTTCCGATCGCCACAACAACATCCGCATCAACTCCGCCGGCTGTCTGGGCCGTTGCGACGAAGGTCCGGTGATCGTGGTCTATCCCGAGGGCACTTGGTACACCTATATCGACGAGAGCGACCTGGACGAAATCATCGAAGAACACCTGAAGCATGGCCGCGTGGTTGAACGCCTGAAAATCTGATGGCGTCGCAACACAAAGTCCAATTCACCGGCCCGGCCGGGAATCTCGAAGGCATGGTGCATCTGCCGGAGGGTGAGCCCCATGCTATCGCGGTTATCGCGCATCCGCTGCCCATCATGGGCGGCACGATGGATAACAAGGTAGTGACCACGCTGGTGAAGATTTTCGTCGAGCTGGGCTATGCCGTGCTGCGTTTCAATTTTCGCGGCGTGGGCGAGAGCGAGGGGAGTTACGACGAGGGGCGCGGTGAAACGGTGGATGCGATCGCGGCGGCGCTGTTTATGCGCGACGAGTTCGGCGAGCTGCCACTGTTCACGGCGGGCTTTTCCTTCGGTGCTTATGTGCAAGCGCGTGCGGCACTGGAACTTAAACCTCAGCGCATGGTGCTGATCGCTCCCGCGGTCGGCCGCTTCGAGATGCCCCCCGTTCCCGTTAACACTGTACTGGTACACGGCGATCAGGATGAGGTCGTAGCGTTAAGCGATCTGCTGGACTGGGCACGTCCGCAGCATTTGTCCGTGGTCGTACTGGCCGGCGCGGAGCATTTCTTCCACGGTCGCCTGACCCAACTCCGGCTGGTCGTTAGTCAACAATTGAAAAATCATGAATGATGTCGTGCTGAGCGCACAAGCGCTGTCTAAACGCTATGGCGACCAGATCGTCGTGGACAGCTTGAATCTGACCATCCGACGCGGCGAGTGTTTCGGCCTGCTCGGCCCCAACGGGGCGGGCAAGACTACCACCTTGCGCATGCTGCTCGGCCTGACCGATCCCGATACGGGCACGATACAACTGCTGAACCATGCTGTGCCTGAACAAGGGCGCGAAGCGCGACTACGCGTGGGCGTGGTACCGCAGATGGATAACCTCGACCCGGATTTCACCGTCGCGGAAAACCTGATGGTATATGGCCGTTACTTCGGCATGAAAGACAGCGAGATCGAGGCGCGTCTGCCCGACTTGCTGGAATTCGCCAACCTGACGAACAAGCGCGACGCGAAAGTCCCCACGCTGTCCGGCGGCATGCAGCGACGACTGACTGTGGCGCGTGCGCTGGTGAACGACCCCGATGTGATTTTCCTCGACGAGCCGACCACCGGCCTGGATCCGCAGGCGCGTCACCTGATCTGGCAGCGCCTGCGCGAACTGACCGCGCGCGGCAAGACGCTGATACTCACCACCCACTTCATGGACGAGGCGGAACGCCTGTGCCATCGCCTCGCGGTGATGGATAACGGCCGTTTGATTAGCGAGGGCACACCGCGCGAACTGATAGAGGGCCACATCGAACCGCAGGTCGTCGAGGTATTTGGCGAGGATGCGGCCAACTGGGCGCACGCTCATGCCGCGCACCATGCGCAGCGCTTTGAAATCAGCGGCGAGTCCGCGTTCTGTTATGTCACCGACGCACAACCGCTGTTGCTGGAGTTACAGCAACAACCGCAACTGCGCTATATGCACCGTCCCGCCAACCTGGAAGATGTATTCTTAAAACTCACCGGCAGGGAGATGCGCGAATGATTTGGCTTTCAAAATGAAAAAATCTCACTACGCCCTGCCCCAGCTCAGTCTGCGTTTCATTCCGATCTGGCGGCGCAATTTTCTGGTCTGGCGCAAGATGGCTGGGCCGTCAATACTCGGGCACTTGGCCGATCCGGTGATTTACATGCTGGGGCTGGGCTATGGACTGGGGCGCATGTTGCCCGACATAGGCGGCATGCCTTACATCACTTTTTTATCTGCCGGAACGCTGTGCTACAGCACCATGAACAGCGCCAGTTTTGAGGCGCTGTATTCCGGCTTCACGCGCATGCATGTGCAACGCAGTTGGGATGCGATTCTAAATACGCCGAACACACTGGACGACATCGTACTGTCTGAGATTGCATGGGCGGCAAGCAAGAGTCTGCTGTCCGGCATCGCGGTACTGGCGGTGATCTGGCTGCTGGGGCTGTCGCACTCCATGCTGACGCTGTGGCTGATTCCGCTATCGTTGCTGGTCGGCCTGTGCTTCGCCGCATTGGGGCTGATTGTGACCGCGCTCGCCCCCAGCTATGACTTCTTCATGTACTACTTCACGCTGGTGATTACGCCGATGGTGCTATTATGCGGCGTATTTTTCCCAGTCGATCAGCTGCCCCAGGCGCTGCAATCCTTCGCCGCACTGCTGCCGCTGTCGCATGCCGTCGATCTGGCCAGACCGTTATTGCAAGGCAATGTACCCGCCAGCTTCGGCTTGCATATCGCCGTACTGCTGGCATTCGCTCTGGCAGGATATTATCTGTCGCTGGTGTTGTGCAGACGCAGGTTATCGCGATAAATCATCGAATATTCGGTTTCAAATTCAGAGGTGTTTCATGTTGTGGATTAAAGCGTTTCATATCATTTTCGTGGTCAGCTGGTTCGCCGGGCTGTTTTATCTGCCACGCATTTTCGTCAATCATGCAATGGCGACCGACCCTGCCGACATCGCACGACTGAAGCTGATGGAAGGCAAGCTGTATCGCTTCGTCACGCCCATAGGTGCGCTGGCGATCATCTTCGGTTTCTGGCTGTGGTTCGGTTACGGCTTCTCGGGTGGCTGGCTGCATGCCAAGACCGCGCTGGTCGCAGTGCTGGCTGGCTACCACCTGTATTGCGGTCATCTGCTAAAAGTCTTTGCCGCCGACCAGAACACTCGCAGCCATGTCTGGTTCCGATTCTTCAATGAGATTCCGGTGATGATCCTGCTTGCAGTCGTCATCCTTGCCGTCGTCAAACCGTTCTAAGCCATGCCAGATTTTTTCGCCCCCTGCCCGCGCGGCCTCGAATCCTTATTGCGTAGCGACCTGGAAGCCATGGGGGCGCAGCATGTGCGCGTCACCGATGGCGGCGTGGAGTTTGCCGGTGACTGGGCGTTGTGCTATCGCATCAATCTAGAAAGCCGGGTTGCCAGCCGTGTGCTGTGGCGCATCAAGGACACCCACTATCACAGCGAGCAAGACATCTACAAGGCCGCGTTCGATTTGCAATGGCAGCGTTGGTTCGACGTATCCAACACCATGCGCGTGAATGTCACCGCAATACGCTGCCCGCTCAAGAGTCTGGAATACATCACGCTACTGATCAAAGATGCGGTATGTGACCGCTTCCGCGCACACTGCAACGAGCGCCCCAGCATAGACACCCTGACACCCGATGTGCGCATCCATGTGTTCATCGAAGACGAGAAGCTGATGCTGTATTTGGATACCTCGGGAGAGCCGCTATTCAAACGCGGCGTGCGTCAGCACACCAACATCGCACCACTGCGCGAGAACCTCGCGGCAGGTATCTTGCGTATGAGCGGATGGCAACCCGGCACACCGCTGGTTGACCCTATGTGCGGCAGCGGCACGTTTCTGATCGAGGCCGCGCAGATGTCGTTGAACATTCAGCCCGGCATCGCACGCGACTTCGCCTTCGAGAAACTGAAAAATTTCGATGCGCCTCTGTGGAAGCAGATGCGCGAACAGGCCATCGCCGCGCAACTGCCTCCGGCCCCGCTGGAGCTCTACGGCAGCGACCTGTATGGCGATGCGCTCAAAACTGCATCGCGCAATCTGGAAGAGGCGGGGCTGGACGAGTGCGTATTGCTCAAACAGGCCAACATACTGGACATTTCGCCACCCGCCGAGCACGGTACCCTGATTGCCAATCTGCCCTACGGCGAACGCATGGGCGAACTGGATGAACTGGCCGAACTCTACCCGCTGCTGGGCGATGCACTAAAGAAAAAATTTGGCGGCTGGACAGCCTATCTGTTCACCGCCGACAAGGCCATTTTAAAGCTAATGCGACTGTCTCCATCCAAGCGCACACCGCTGTTCAATGGCGCGATTGAATGCCGTTTACTGGAATACAAAATTGTCTCCGGCAGCAACCGCCCCAAGCCTCCGGCCAAGTTCGACGAAGTTGATAAAACTCAATATTACGGACAGGTTATTGATATTGCTGACGGCGTGCTCACCCAAAAAACGGGCCGCGCTGACCATGAGAAATTTCGCCATGATCTGGCGAAGATTAATACCTCCCCCCCCGCAAAAGTCGGCGAGATCATTGAAATTGAATATGAGAATGGTGTTGGCCGCATCTCACTCCGCAGTGAAGGCAGTCTCAATAGTCTTAAAACGAAAACAAAACGCGGGAAATAGCCGATTCAATCGGAATGAAAAAGGCCCGCGCTGCGGGCTTTTTTCATTCCGATTGTCCGCAATCAGGTCAGCTTCAGGTGATCAGTACCACTCATCACATCCCGGTCGCCACTGAGTTTACTTTCCAGCTTGATACGCAGGCGCAAATCGTTGACCGAGTCGGCATTCTTCAACGCTTCCTCGTAGGCGATCATGCCATCTTCGTACAACTTGAACAGCGCGCCGTCGAAGGTTTCCATGCCCAGTTCGCGCGACTTGGCCATGACTTCCTTGATCGCATGCACCTCTCCCTTGAAGATCAGATCGGCAATCAACGGCGAGTTCAGCAGAATTTCGATGGCCGCCGCACGACCTGCGCCATCCTTCTTGGGAATTAGACGTTGCGAAATCAGCGCCTTAACGTTCAGCGACAGGTCCATTAGCAACTGTTCGCGACGTTCTTCCGGGAAGAAGTTGATGATACGATCCAGCGCCTGATTCGCACTGTTCGCATGTAGCGTCGCCATACACAGGTGACCGGTCTCGGCGAAGGCCACCGCATATTCCATAGTCTCGCGGTCGCGAATTTCGCCGATCAAAATGACGTCCGGAGCCTGACGCAACGTGTTCTTCAGCGCGTTGTGCCAGTTCTCGGTATCCACGCCGACTTCACGATGGGTGATGATGCAATTGCCATGCTCGTGTACGTATTCGACCGGATCTTCAATGGTGATGATATGTCCGTAACTGTTCTGATTGCGATAACCGATCATCGCCGCCAACGTGGTGGATTTACCGGAGCCCGTACCGCCGACCAGAATCACCAGACCTCGCTTGGTCATCACGATGTCTTTCAACACCTCGGGCAGCCCCATCTCATCCAGATCGGGAATCTTGGTGGTAATGGTACGCAGCACCATGCCAACCCGCTGCTGTTGCATGAAGATGTTTACGCGGAAGCGACCGATGCCCGACGGGCTGATCGCGAAATTGCACTCGTGCGAGGACTCGAACTCGGCAGCCTGCTTATCATTCATGATCGCACGCGCCAATTCCTGCGTATGTACCTGCGTCAGCGTCTGATTGGATACCGGCGTCAACTTGCCATCCACCTTGAATGCGGGCGGGAAGCCTGCGGTGATGAACAAATCGGAGGCTTTTTTGCTGATCATCCCGCGTAACAGGTTGTGTATCAGCTCAGTGGCCTGATCTCTTTCCATGAAAACTCCTAATGACGGGAAGAGTCGGATGACTCTCCGTGATCGTAATGATTAACCCTTGAAATTATCTTTGTTGGCCGCCTTGCCGCGCGCCTCTTCTGCGGTAATAACGTTGGCCTTGACCATGTTGGTCAGACATTGATCCAGCGTTTGCATGCCCAAGCTCGAACCGGTCTGAATCGCGGAATACATCTGCGGCACCTTGGCCTCGCGGATCAGGTTACGAATCGCGGGAGTACAGATCATGATCTCATGCGCCGCCACACGGCCCGAGCCGTCCTTGGTTTTGAGCAGCGCCTGCGAAATAACCGCGCGCAGGGATTCGGACAGCATCGCCCGCACCATCTCCTTCTCGTCGGCGGGGAATACGTCAATGATACGGTCGATGGTCTTGGCCGCCGAACTGGTATGCAGCGTACCGAACACCAGGTGACCGGTCTCGGCCGCCGACATCGCCAAGCGGATAGTTTCCAGGTCGCGCATCTCACCGACCAAAATTACGTCCGGATCTTCACGCAATGCGGAACGCAGCGCATTCTGGAACGACAGCGTATGCGGGCCGACCTCGCGCTGATTGATCAAACAGAGCTTGGACTCGTGCACAAATTCAATTGGATCTTCCACCGTCAGGATATGGCCCTTCTCGGTCTCGTTACGATGATTTACCATCGCGGCCAGCGTAGTGGACTTACCCGAACCGGTCGGACCGGTCACCAGAACAAGGCCACGCGGATACTCGGAAATGGCCTCAAAACTCTTCGGACACTTCAAATCCTCCAGCGACAAAATCTTGGACGGAATGGTACGCATGACGGCTGCCGCGCCGCGATTCTGAATGAACGCGTTGACACGAAAACGCGCCAGACCCGGAATCTCAAAGGAGAAATCGACCTCCTTGTTTTCCTCGTAGAACTTGCGCTGACCATCATTCATGATGTCATACACCAGCGCATGAACTTCCTTGTGTTCCATTGCGGGTAGGTTGATGCGGCGCATGTCGCCATGCACACGAATCATCGGTGGCAAACCTGCAGAGAGATGCAAGTCGGATGCCTTGTGTTTGACACCAAAGGCGAGCAGTTCTGTGATATCCATTATAATCTTCCCGGTTCAACGAGGCGGCCTGATTGGCCGCACCCCTGGTTCGCTGGATTATGACAACAATCGCTTCCAACTTGCAAGCAACGCGCGCCGCTATCGCGGAAGCTGCGACTCACTGCGGCCGCAATCCACTGGAAATCGAACTGCTCGCGGTCAGCAAGACCTTCCCTGCAGGCGCCGTGCGAGAGGCCTTCCACGCCGGGCAGCGCCGCTTCGGTGAAAATTACCTGCAAGAATCACTGGATAAAATAGCGGCCCTGAGCGACCTGCCAATCGAGTGGCATTTCATCGGTCCGATCCAAAGCAACAAGACCCGTCCGATCGCAGAAAACTTCGCTTGGGTGCATGGTGTGGAACGACTGAAAATTGCTGAACGGCTGTCCGCACAAAGACCCTCTGGATTGCCACCGCTGAATATCTGTTTGCAAGTCAACGTCAGCGGCGAAGCCAGCAAGAGCGGAACCGCCCCGGAAGAAATCGAGGCTCTGGCCGTACAAGTCGCCCAACTCCCCAACCTCAAGCTGCGCGGCCTGATGGCAATCCCGGCTCCCGCGGACGATCCAGAAGCACAGCGTAAACCCTTCGCGCAGATGCAAACCCTGCTGCAACAACTCAACGTCCACGGCCTGCAACTGGACACCCTGTCCATGGGCATGTCTCACGACTATCCCGCGGCTATCGCCGAAGGTGCGACCATAGTACGAATAGGTACGGCAATTTTTGGCAATCGTAGTTATCACAAGGAATCAACATGAACATTTGTTTTATCGGCGGTGGAAATATGGCGGCGGCATTGATCGGCGGCATGACCGAACGCGGCTTTGCGGCGAACGACATCAGCGTGGTGGAGATCAATCCGGACAACCGCGCAAAGCTGCACAAAAATTTCGGCGTGCGCTCCGTGGATAATCTGACCGATGGACTGGCGGGCTGTGAGATCGTGGTGTTCGCGGTCAAGCCGCAGCAATTGCGCGAGGTCGCGCAACAGGCCGCGCCGCTGCTGTCCGGAAAGCTGCTGATCTCCATCGCGGCTGGCATACGTGCGGGCGATATCGCGCGCTGGTCGGCAAACGACTTCGTGGTGCGCGCAATGCCCAACACACCCGCGCTGGTGCAGAGCGGCATGACGGGGTTGTATGCGCAGCCCGCAGTCAACGCAGCGCAGCGCGAACAAGCGCAGGAAATTTTGACTGCGGTCGGCGAAGTGTTGTGGCTTAACGATGAGGCGATGATCGATGCGGTCACCGGCATCTCGGGCAGTGGCCCAGCCTATGTGTTCTATTTTATCGAGGCGTTACAGAAGGCCGGACAGGATCTGGGCTTCTCTGCCGAGGATGCACGTCGTCTGAGTCAGGCGACGTTCTTCGGCGCAAGCAAGCTGGCGGTGAACAGCGCCGAGGATGCCGGAGTGTTGCGCACGCGCGTCACATCAAAGAACGGCACAACGGAGCGGGCACTTTTGAGTCTGGCTGCCAACCATGTCGCCGAACATATTTCACAGGCGGCTCAAGCTGCCGCACTACGCGCCCGCGAGATGGCGGATGAGCTTGGAGGAGAGCAATCATGATGCATGAAGCCCTGCTGTTCCTGTTCGATGTACTGCTGCAGCCCTTCGCCGCGATTCTGTTGCTGCGCTTTCATTTGCAATGGTTGCGCGCACCGCTGCGCAATCCCGTCGGCGAATTCGTAATGAACCTCACCAATTTCCTGGTGCTGCGTACACGCCGTTACATTCCGCCGATTCGCGGCCTGGATAGCGCGACCCTGTTACTTGCACTGCTATTCGAATTACTCTACCTGATCGGAATGATCTGGGCACAGGGCTATCCGTTCACAACTTTTCCGCTGCCGGGGCTGTTGTTTCTGTCCGTGGTCAAGCTGCTCAAGATCAGCATCTATCTGCTGATGGCCGCCGTGTTCGCCCAAGCCATTCTGTCCTGGGTGAATCCCCATACTGCCGTTGCGCCGCTGCTTGAGGTCATAACACGCCGATTTCTGCAGCCGTTGCGGCAGGTCGTGCCGATGCTGGGCAATATCGACTTGTCCAGCCTGTTGCTATTCATCATCTGCCAACTGATCGTAATCGTGCCCATCGGCATGCTTGAGCGTATCGCGAGCAGAATGATCTAGGGGGTGTCCGACTGGTATCGCCGCAACGGCGAAATCATCACGCTCACGCTGCATGTGCAGCCCGGCGCGAAGCGCAGTGGCCTTGCCGGACTGCATGGCGAGGCACTCAAGATAAAATTGGCTGCCCCGCCTGTCGAAGGACGAGCCAACGAAGCCTTGCTTAAGTTCATCGCCGGGTTGTTCGGGGTGCCATTGCGGCAAGTAGAGTTGAAACAGGGCAGTCAGTCGCGCCACAAGGTGGTCGCGATTAGTGGTAGCAGCGTAGCTCCGGAGAGTTTGCTGACCGACTAACTTTCCCGCTCTCCACGGCTTTGCGCGACTTCAAGTTCCAATCGATCAAGCGCGACGCACACTTGATCACGCCGGTTCAGCAACTCGCCCAACATTCCCTTCGCACTTTCCGGCCGCCCATTGCGCAAGTAGTCGTCAATCTCAATGGCAATCTCGTGCACCCGCATGTGCGGCTCTTCGAGCATGACAAAGTCCGGGAGATGCCGGTACAGGCTCAGGCCCCGACCGTAATACCACTGGCCAAAATTGCAGCAGGAATGATCGACCAGATTTTTTCCCGATACCGGCAACCCTTCCCTGACGGCATGGACCAGTTGGGCAACCCAGTTGCGATGCTCTACTTTGGCAACCAACATCGGACGATCAGACGCATCCCAATGCAGTTTTTTAATGGCCGACCATTCGCCAGCGGGGCGCCAGTTTGCCACCCAAGATAAAACTTCAGTGGCGGGCATCGGTCTGGCAATGCCGTAGCCCTGCGCTAGATCGCAACCAAGCTGCATTAACAACCGACCATGCTCAACAGACTCAACACCTTCGGCAATAGCCTGACGCTGAAATGCCGATGTCAATCCAATCACACCCTGAACGATGACCAAATTGTTCGGGTCGTTGGTCATTTCACGCACAAAACTCTGGTCAATCTTGATCGTCTCCGCGGGCAGTCGCTTCAAGTAGGTAAGCGAGGAATAACCGGTACCGAAATCATCCAGCGAGCAGCTGATGCCGATTTCACTGCACTGTTCGATGACACGGGAAACTTTGTTCATATCTTCAAGGGCCGAAGTTTCCAGTATTTCCAACTCCAGCTGCCGCGCCACATTCGGATAGTTGCCCAGCGTCGAAGTCAGATATTGCATGAAGCCCGCATCCTGTAGCTGGCGCCCGGCCACATTTACGCTAACCGACAGCTCCAGTCCCATTTCGTGCCATTCATTCATTTGGTGTAGCGCTGTCGCTATCACCCATTCACCCACTCGCACGATCAGGTCATGCTCTTCAATCAACGGTAAAAAATCCATGGGCCTAACCAGCCCGCGCTCGGGATGATTCCAGCGTATCAATGCCTCCATGCCGATTACGGCCCCCTTGCGCATATCAACCTTGGGCTGGTAATAAAGCAAAAACTCGCCATTCACCAAGGCCTGTTCGATGCGCGCGATGCGGTCATGCTGGGTGCGCACATGCACGTCCTGCTCATGATCAAACAAGTGGTAGCGATTTTTTCCACCCTGCTTTGCCTGATACATGGCCTGATCCGCATGGCGCAACAAGGTATCCGGATCCCCGTCATCAGCAGGGTAAGTTGTCACACCTATGCTGGCAGACAGCGAAATAGTCTCGGGCACCACTGACAGCGGCTTGGCAATCAGAGCCAGCCAGCGCTGCACGGCATCTTCGCATTCAAACATATCCTCCAGACCACTCAGCAACAACACGAATTCATCTCCGCCCAGCCTCGCGACCGTATCGCCGCCCCGTAGATTTCCCCTGAAACGCTCTGCCATTTCCACCAGCACACGATCACCCACCTCGTGTCCATAAGTGTCGTTGACGGCCTTAAAGCCGTCCAGATCAAGATAACAAATTGCCAGCATATTGCCGGAGCGTTTCGACTGATGCATCCCCTGCACCAGACGATCTGCCAGTAATACCCGGTTGGGCAGTTCGGTCAGCGGGTCGTAATAGGCCATCTGCTTCAGCTGTTTTTCCTGCTCCTTGATGCGGCTAATATCGGAAAAAACACCTACGAAATTGGTCAATTTCCCCGCCGCGTCACGCACGGCCGCAATGGAAAGTAATTCCGGATATATCTCGCCATACTTGTTCCGGTTCCATATCTCGCCTTGCCAGCTACCGGCAGTAAGTATGCTTTTCCACATCGCCGCATAGAACGCGGGCTCATGACGCCCCGATTTGATCACTCGTGGATTGCGTCCTATCACTTCGGCACGGTCATAGCCGGTAATCCGGGTAAAAGCCGGATTTACATCGAGCACATTCCCGCTGGCATCAGACAGGACGACGCCATCGTGCGAGTTGTGAAATGCCGTCGCGTGCAAACGCAGCTTATCTTCTGTTTGCAATTGTTCCGCGTAGCTCTGGGTAAGTTCGTGATGGGCCTTTAACAACGACCTGCGTGCGCGCCCTAGATGGATAAAGATAAACGCCAGATATCCAGTCAATGCCAGCGCCAGAATAAAAAGCAGTGCGCGATAACGGCGGGCCTGCTGCTGTGCATGCTCATGCGCCAGTGCATATTGGCGACCGATCTCATCCAGCCGGGAGGCCGTTTTCAGATTCCTGATTTCGCGCGTTAGTACGTCGACTTGTGGCTGGTAGTTGACGATGGCATCGCCATGCAACAATAAACTTTCCACTTGAGCACGAGCACTTCCAGATAACGGCACCGCAACAAGTTTGCGACGCATCTCATCGACCTCACTACGGCTTGTGTCGTCCGGATTCCGTGCAAAATACAATATATGTCTGACATAGTTTTCTGCCGGACTTTTCAGGCTGGATGGCACCCCGGCATCGAGAAAATATTCCGCCGAAGAGCTGAAGTACGCCATCGAATTGCGCAAGACCGCATTTTGGCGCTTAAAAAGCTCAACCAATCGCGATTTCTTGGTGATGGCTTCCTGCAGAAAATGTGCCGTTTCAAGCACCCGCTTTCGATCATCATCGCTCAAAAAGTCAGGCAGAATATCAATGCCTGAAGCAGCTTGCTGCACCTGTTTCAGGTAAAGCGTCAACGCATCGTAATTCCGCGTAATTTCAAGCCGATTTGCCAACACCTCGCCATCAGACTCCGCATCGGACTCCCCCAAATCACGTAGCACCTTGATGTAATTGTAATGAGCTTGGGAAGAAACCGACTCAGACCGCATGAACAATACGGTCAACGCGGTTACGGAAAGCAACATGACGATCACAATGGAAAGCCACTTTCCGGATTGCGGCGCCAGCATCCTGTACAAAGGCCCGATCATTTCAATGGCTTCCCTTGCCACTCGCCGGTCAAGGTGCGCAAAAAGGCGCTGATCGACTGCACATCCTTATCGGATAAAGACCTGCCCAATTGATACTGCCCCATGACTTTGACCGCATCATCAAGGGTTTGGGCCGAGCCGTCATGAAAGTACGGGAAGGTGATCGCAACGTTGCGCAGACTAGGCACCTTGAATACATGCCTATCCTCTTCCAGTCCGGTGACATTGAACCGCCCCTGATCGGCCTTGCTCGGCGGACGATTTTTGAAAAAGTCGTCCATCACGCCAAAGCGCTTAAACATGTTTCCGCCTATACCCGCCCCCTGATGGCAGCTGACGCAGCCATAATCAACAAAGTGGCGATAGCCATCCAGCTCTTCATCGCTTAGCGCTTCTTTTTCACCGAGTAAATAGCGATCAAATCTCGAATTTGGCGTAAGCAGCGAGCGCTCGAAGGTTGCAATTGCATCAACGATGTTGGCCGGATTCATACCATCGGGATAGCTGCTCGCAAACAATGCCGGATAATCCTTGTCTGCATTGAGTTTGTGCAACACCTCATCCCAGTTGGAACCCATTTCAATTGGATTATGTACCGGCCCCGCGGCCTGCTCTTCAAGCGTATCGGCCCGGCCATCCCAGAATTGGGCGATATTCAACCCTGAATTGAATACGGTAGGTGCGTTGACATCTCCCAACGCACCGCTGATTCCCACGGAAATTCGCGATTGATCTGTGCCCCCTTTGCTCAGGGCATGGCAACTCGCACAGGCAATGCTGTTGTCGTGCGAAAGGAGCGGGTCATGGAACAGCCGCTCGCCCAGAGACACTTTGGCTGGCGACAATTCGACTGAGGCAGGCAGTGGCAGTATCGGATCCGCACTACCTCGGCTCTCCCGCCCCTCAACGCTTATCTGTTTTTCTGGCAAAGAAGTCGGGCTACCCGCAGGTGGTCCCGCAAACAGATAAAAAAATAGAAGCGCCGCCAAAAGGGGGACTCCAAACCAGAGTGTGTTTTTCAATCTTAGCAACCTTATTCAAACAACATCGGCACAAGCCACGCATTCGTCTGGCAGTTTACCCGATTCATCCGCCCGCAGGATTCTCAACGTCGCATTCGCTGGCCGGACATTTTCCAGACTTTCCGCGCTATCTGAACATTTCGCACATCATGCGTTTCTAATACACAATCTTACCTGCTTCATTACGCATACAATATGTAAAAATTCCCATATAGACGCACTATGAGTATCGGTACTTCATCTACCCGCCTCGCAACAATATCGTCACAACTCGCCGCGAAACAGTCGACGAACATGGGGGGCGAGGGGAAGGACTTAGCCCCGACTGATGCGCATGAATTTCTATCGCTACTCGGCATGCAATCCTATGCGTCGTAATTCCATTTCTTCGCCCAAGAGCGCCCCCAATCATTCAGCCACAAGGCTACTGGCCGTTTTGGTTGGATCGGTTTTCTTGGTCGAAATAGTCATCATGAAATTGTTGCGCTTGCTGCCCGACCTGCCGCAATTCACCAGCACGCTGCTGGATGCGAGCCTGCTGTCTGTCGTGCTTTTCCCGATTTTTTACTTGCTGGTCTTTCGGCCATTGATCCTGGATATTAACGAGCGCCAAAAAACTCAGGACAATCTGCAACTTGCTGCCAGCGTATTTTCCCATGCGCGTGAGGGCATCCTCATCACCGATGCCGCAGGTAATATTATTGATGTAAACGATGCTTTTATCCGCATTACCGGCTATAGCTGGGAAGAGGTTTGTGGCAAGAATCCTCGCATCCTCAGCTCAGGCCGACAGAAGCCGGCGTTTTACGCGGCCATGTGGGAATCGCTTATCAAGAACCGGCACTGGACCGGCGAAGTCTGGAACCGACGCAAAGACGGCGAAGCTTATGCTGAAATACTCACCATTAGCGCGATCCAGAACGACGCAGGGGGTATTCAGCACTATGTCGCATTATTTACCGATATCACTCCCCTCAAGCGCCATCAAGATGAAATCGAGCACATTGCATTTCATGACCCGCTAACCCAGTTACCCAACCGCAGGCTGCTGGCAGATCGCATCCAGCAGGCACTGGCGCATAGCCAACGTAGCGGCGAACATACCGCCGTTGTCTGCCTTGATCTGGATGGCTTCAAGGCAGTCAATGACTCGCTTGGTCACGATGCCGGCGATATTTTGCTGGTTGAAACCGCACACCGTCTCATATCCTGCGTGAGAACGGGAGACACGGTTGCCCGCCTGGGTGGCGATGAATTTGTATTGCTGCTTTGCGGGCTGACCTCCCCGGCCGATTGCGAGAACACCCTGAAACGGGTACTGACTGACCTTGCTACCCCCTTTAATCTGAGCGAGGGAAGACAGGGGAAAATTTCAGGCAGCCTCGGCTATACGCTGTATCCGGATGATAGTGCGGATGCCGACACCCTGTTGCGCCATGCTGACCATGCCATGTATGCCGCCAAGCAGGATGGCAAGAATCGTTTCCTCCAATTCAATATCAAACAGGACAACCGCGTGAAGGCCAACCTGGGCGCGGTGACTCGCCTAGAAGATGCATTGACTCGCGGCGAGTTTCGCCTTTACCTACAACCCAAAGTTGATTTAAACACTGGTGCTGTGGTCGGAGCCGAAGCTCTGCTCCGCTGGATACATCCAATACGTGGTCTGATACCACCCAACCAGTTTTTGCCATTGATCAATGACAATGATCTGGCACTGGGCGTGGGCGACTGGGTGATCAAGGAAGGATTACGCATTCTGGCCGAATGGAATCTGCAAGGCCTTGAGCTTCCGTTAAGCGTCAATGTCAGTGCCCGTCAATTGCGGGAACAGAACTTCCCCCTGCAACTTGCTGCCAACCTTGCCAACTTCCCGCAGGTGCAGCCCCAGCGACTAGAGCTCGAAATAGTGGAGTCCGCCGCACTGGATGACATACGCAAGGTTAGCCTGTTAATTTCCGAATGCCAAAAATTGGGCGTACTGTTCGCGCTGGACGATTTCGGCACCGGGTACTCATCCCTCACCTACCTGAAGCGACTCTCGGTCAACGCCTTGAAAATTGACCAGACCTTTGTGCGCGACATGCTCGAAGATGATGGCGCTCAAGCTATCGTGCGCGGCATCATAGGTCTGTCGCAGGCATTCAATAGCCATACCATCGCCGAAGGTGTGGAAAGCTGGGATATGGCAGCAAAACTAAAAATGCTTGGCTGCGATTCGGCCCAAGGATTTATCATCGCACGTCCGATGCCTGCAGAAGAGTTTCCCAAGTGGGTCAGCCAATTCAAGATGCCTGTACTGTAATGCAAGGGAGCACCATGAATAAGGAAGCAAGATGAAAGCCGAATATAAGCCTGTCGTTTTCAATGACTCATTGAGAACGGGCATTCAGATCATCGATGAACAGCACCAGATATTGATCAACATGATCAACGAGGCGAATGATCGGCTGGAGGAAAATAGTGGTCGCGACGTACTGGATGAGATCGTACGTAATCTGATGAGCTACGCGCTCTACCACTTCGACACCGAAGAGGAACTCATGGTGGAGAATACCTACGACCATGAGGGACAGGAAGCCCACTTTCGCGAACATCGCGCCTTTTCAGAAACAGTATCCCGCGTCCAACAGGACATTTCCCAAGGGAAGTTGATTTCTCGCGAAGACCTATTGTCATTTCTCAATGGCTGGCTGGTTAACCATATCCTTAACACCGATCAGCGCTTGGGTAGATTCCTGACCCCACCCCGCAGTAGTTAGCTGCAATTATCGAATCCTGACTCGGCGTCTGGTCTACCTCGCCGTCGACAAGTTGCGCGATTTGCGCAGGATCCGTTTCGCCATTAATGTTAATGATGTTGAGCCTTCCGTCGCCCTTGTTCATGTCGTTGGCAAAGTCATACACTGCACCTGCCACTGGCAACTAAATTTATCCCTGTTCGATTAAGCAGAATATGTTGCTAGCTGAGAATCTCCTGCGACTTTCTCATGCAAAAAATAAGCCGCCCTCTGCCGCGATGAATTGCGGCAGAGGGCGGCTGACGTAAATTGCGGTGTGTCTCCACACCGCAATCAATACTTATTACTTGATTTCGGACAGCAAACTTGGGTTGGTTACCAGCTGACGCACGCCGTGAGCGTGATTTTCTTCATACTTGTTGCCTTCGCACCATTTGCCGACAGACTTGATATTTACTTTTGCACATGCTGGACGCACACTCCAAGTCACTTGGTACTCGGAACAGGCTTGCTCGGTGTACTTTGGACCTGTCGTAGAGCCAATGAACTCAACCGGCTTACCTGTGTTGGTCGGTAGAGCTGCAGCAGATTGAATTTCGTTGAAGTCTAGGCCACCCTCGGCAACCAGCGTGTAAACCTGAGTTTCTACGCGCAGTTCTGGGTTGGCACACTTGGCGGAAACACAGGAACCAAGACCTTTGCCGCCAGGTACATCACAAGTGGTGTGCACATAGTGAACCTCGATCGTGTCACCGGGCACCAGATCACCGTGTTCGCTTTTACAAACACCATCACCGCTCCATGCCAGTTCAGCCTTGCTCAGCTTCTTGCTGATATTGCATTGATAGCCGCTACCATAACCCTCATGGCCCTTGCCGGCGAAGATGGAAAACTCCTTACCCTTGTGCTCTGCATTCTCATGGAAGTGAATATTACACAGATGCATCTCCGCTGCTGGAGGTGCCATCTTGAACTCCACCTTGTTGTCACCTTTAACACTGTCGATATCGCGAGGAGTCTGAGGACCGTAACCTGCACATGCAGGGCCACCTTCCGCATGTCCCACATGCAAATCCTCGATAGCATGACCATGACCACTGGCAAATGCGGTTGTTGAAAGAGCCGCGGTGGCAAGCACCACCAAGAGTTGCTTCTTGAACATGTATTTCTCCCTGAGTTCAAATAATTAAATGCTGATGAATTTAGCGTTCTAATGACGCCAACGTAGTCTAGCAGACCGCCCAATCTAACGCACCAACCCTACATTAGGATGACATCGTATTGCTCTTGGCAATACATCGTCTCGACTTGCATCGAGATTGGCTTACCGATGAAATCGGACAGTTGCGCCAGCGCTTGAGATTCCTCGTCCAGAAACTGATCGATTACCTGCTGCGAACCGAGGATGCGATATTCGCGGGCAGTAAACTGGCGCGCCTCGCGCAGAATTTCACGCAGAATCTCATAGCACACTGTCTGCGCAGTCTTTACCTCACCCCGCCCCTGGCAGGTCGGGCAGGGCTGGCACAGCACATGTGCCAAACTCTCGCGGGTGCGCTTGCGCGTCATTTCTACCAACCCCAGCGATGAAAATCCGTTCACCCCGATACGCGTGTGATCGCGCGCCAATGCTTTCTTGAATTCATCCAGCACCGCATCGCGATGCTCCTGCGTGTCCATATCGATAAAGTCGCAGATGATGATGCCGCCCAGATTGCGCAGACGCAACTGGCGTGCGATGACTTGCGTTGCCTCAAGGTTGGTCTTGAATATGGTGTCATCAAAATTGCGCAAACCAACGAAACCCCCAGTATTCACATCAACCGTGGTCATCGCCTCGGTCTGATCAATGATCAGGTAGCCACCGGATTTTAGCTCTACCCGCTTGGCCAGCGCGTGCTCGATTTCTTCCTCAACGCCATACAGGTCGAACAGTGGCCGCACGCCAAGATAATGCTCCAATCGTTCGGTCGCACTGGTATTGTAGGCCTGCGCAAATTCCATCATTTTCTGATGGGTACTGCGCGAGTCAATCAGGATGCGCGTGGTTTCCAGCGTGACGAAGTCGCGCAATACCCGCAGGCTGATGTCGAGCTCGCGATACAG
Organism: Burkholderiales bacterium; assembly: GCA_038210095.1. Taxonomy (GTDB): domain Bacteria; phylum Pseudomonadota; class Gammaproteobacteria; order Burkholderiales; family Gallionellaceae; genus Gallionella. The sequence continues at coordinate 746 of JBBQXA010000006.1, read as the reverse complement.
CAGCTGCGGCGCACTGGCCGATTGCGCGGCCGTCTGCAAGTTATTCCACAGCTTATCGAGATAGCCAATATCGGCTGCGAAATCAGGGTTGCTGGCCGCTTCGGCCACAGTACGGATGATGTAACCACCGCTATGCACTTCGGGCAGCGCCGCCTGTAATCCGGCACGCAGGGCATCGCGCTGCTCCGCTGTCTCTATGCGTTGCGACACACCGATATGCGACTCCTGCGGCAGATATACCAACAAGCGTCCGGCGATACTAATCTGGGTCGACAGGCGCGCGCCCTTGCTGCCGATCGGCTCCTTGATCACCTGCACCATCAGCGTCTGGCCCTCGTGCAGAACCTTTTCGATCGGCTTGGCCTCTATTCCCTCACCACCATTACCCCAGATATCGGCGACGTGCAGAAATGCCGACCGCTCCAGACCAATGTCGATAAAAGCCGATTGCATACCCGGCAGCACACGTTTGACCTTGCCAAGATAAACATTGCTGACGATGCCGCGACTGCTGCTGCGCTCAATGTGCAAATCCTGCACCACACCCAATTGCATCACCGCTACGCGCGTTTCCTGCGGCGTGACGTTAATCAGTATCTCTTCGCTCATGTGCTTTATCAGGGAGTTGGATAATCGAAGTTGCGCAGCAACTCGACGGTCTCAAACAAAGGCAGGCCCATCACACCCGAATAGCTGCCTTCTATATGCTGGATAAATGCTCCGGCATGCCCTTGAATGGCATAGCC
>JBBQXA010000005.1:0-34874 GCA_038210095.1 Burkholderiales bacterium | reverse complement strand
CAACACCGGAACGCTGGTTAACACCGGCTTCACCTTCAACGGCTGGAACACGTTGGCGAATGGCACCGGCACCGCGTATGCGGCAGCGGCAACGTTTGCGATTGCAGCGAACACCACGCTGTATGCACAATGGACGGCGCTCTTAGTTCCCGGCGCGCCCACCGTACCCACCGCCACGGCAGGCAATACTGCGGCGACGGTGAACTTTACGGCACCGGTATCGAATGGCGGCAGTGCAATTACGAGCTATACCGCGACCTCGGCTCCCGGTGGGGTGACTGGCACCTGTGCAGGCCCAGCGGCCTGTGCAATTACGGTGAACGGTCTGACCAACGGCACGGCGTATACCTTCACGATAACGGCAACGAATGCCATCGGCACGAGTGCGGCCTCAACAGCCTCGACAGCGGTCACGCCGACTGCGGCGGGTCAGTCCATTACCTTCGGTGCTGCACCAACCATTATTGTGGGCGGAACGGGTACGGTGACGGCGACGGCGTCTTCTGGACTGGCAGTAACCTTTACCAGCACGACTACGGGTGTGTGTTCGTTAGTAGGCAATATGGTTACCGGTATCGCTGCCGGCACCTGTACGATTGCCGCAGATCAGGCGGGTAATGGCAGTTTCGGGGCTGCGCCGCAGGTGACGCAAAATATTGTGGTTGGGGTACGTCCCAATCCGACGCAGGATGCTCAGGTGATGGGCCTGATCAACATCGAGACCGATACCTCCAAGCGGTTCTTGCGCGCACAGATGATCAACTACCAGCATAGGCTGGAGTACCGTCATCGCAGCGCTGCGGGCAATCGTCCGATGTCGTCGGGCCGTAGTGGCAGAGCCGATGGCGGGCGCGACGGCGCGGGCAGTACTAAGGGCGCTGCAGGAGCCATGGCGTCGGTACAGGGTGCAGCAGGCTTCGCAGGCGGCAGCATTGCAGCCGCGAGAGCACCGCTGAACTCGGGCCGTTCCGCAGCCCAAGCAGATCCGATGGATACAATTAGTACGGAAGGTGGCGGCGCGCGTTTCTCCGCGATGATGACGAATATGCTGGTGTCGGCGGCGACGACATCCGTAGTCAATATCGATCTGGCGGCACTGTCTTATGGCGACAAGCCAGCGCAGGATGCGGGGGATCTGGATATCTGGATTGAAGGTAACCTGCGTATCGGTCGATCGAATAACCCGAACCGCCCGGTCATTGATTACAGCACCGATGGTGTCAGTATCGGCGTGGACAAACGTCTGGATGAGCAGTGGTTGCTGGGTGTCGGTATCGGTCTGGCCCATGACAAGAGCACCATCGGCACCGATGGCTCGGGTAGCGTATCCAATGGCGATAGCATCACGACTTATATGAGCTATCAGCCGACCCCGGAGATGTTCATCGATGGAGTGGTCGGTGTGGGTTCGGTGAAATTCAATTCGACCCGCTATGTTGCCCCAGTGGCAGATTTTGCGGTTTCCAGCCGCACCGGCAAGCAGACCTTCGCCTCGGTGACGGCAGGTTATGAGTATCGGGATGATACTTTGCTGTTGTCGCCGTACCTGCGCTACAACTATGCGCTCGATCATTTGAATGAGGGTACCGAGGTGGGCGGTGGTGTGTTTGCATTGAACTACGGCGCGCAGACCATCAAGTCGCAGCAGTACTCGTTGGGTATGCGGACGGAATCACATTACCAGATGGAGACAATGGTGGTGTTGCCACGCCTACGTCTGGAATACCAGCTCCAGGTTGAGGGTGCGAGTCAGACTTCAATCGCGTACGCCGATCTGATCAATGCCCGTTACAACTATGTGCTACAAACGGTTAATACCAATTCGGCATTGCTTGGACTTGGCAGCGGCCTCGCGTTGCAGGACGGCAAGAAGCTGGACTTTGATTATACGTGGCAGCGTTCACGTTACGATCAAAGCCACACGTTGTCCTTCAGGCTCACCATGCCATGGGGTGATTAACAGGTCTGAGAGGATTTGAGCGGAAAGTAAAACGGGCGGATTTGCCGCCCGTTTTTTATCGCACCAAATTTACGCGGCGAACGAATTGGGGATGGCACTGCGGGAGAAGCCGCTACGCGAAAACCCGCTGCGGGAGAAATCCCGGTCGGAAGACATGTAATTGGAAAGCACGGCTTGGGTAGACATACTGAAGCCGCGGTACAGGTCGAGGTCGTAATCGGACATGCGTATCCGGTGAGCCGCGTTGCCAAGGTCGCGGATAAATTCAGCCCAGTTGGCGTGACGATCAGCTAGGTTCTTTCGCAGGGCGCGGTTGATCATGGCCACCAGTTCTTCCGGTAACCCCTTGCGATGAGTGCCGATGGGGATAATGGGAAAATTCAGGATGGCGATGCGCGCATCGAATTCATTGTCGGCATCGAAGGTGTTTCTGCCGGTCAGCAGCCGATACAGTAACGTGCCCAGCGAATAGATATCGGCGCGCTCATCCAGTGGCTGCCCCTCCAGCTGTTCCGGTGACATATAAGCCAGACTGCCTGCGATCATTTCGCCGTTGCTGCCGGTAGCAATGGCACAGCCAAAGTCGGTGAGTCTGGCTTGTCCGTTGGGCATGATGATGATGTTTTCAGGTTTGACATCTCTGTGGACGATACCCTGTTCGGCAATGTATTGCAGTGCTTGGGCGATCTGCTCAACCACGTTGATCACGTTGTTGATGGGCAGCAGGGTATCGGGCTGTTCATGATTGGCCAGCGACTCGCCCTTGATGTATTCCATCACCAAATAGGGGCCGGTCTTTTCCTCAAAGTCGGCAGACAGCAGGCGCACGATGTTCTTATGATGCAGTTTTCCGACCAGCGCAACCTCGTTGGCCATCAGCTTGCGGTAGGGTTCGGACTGGCGCGTTTTGCGCAATTGCTTGATAGCAACCGAGATGAAACTGCCCTCTTCAATGGCCAGGTAAACGTTCGAGCTGGCGCCGCTGCCGATTTGCTCGACGATGGAGTAGTGGGCAAGGTGGGTTAGTGGTGCGGGAATGGCCATCCGTGGAGGTTAGGCGAATAGGACGCGAATGGGACAAGCCTGCGGGGAAAAGATTCCGTAAGGCGTTGGAGATCCTCCGGATTGCACTCTAATGGAATACCTCAACACGATTGCGGCCCTGTTGTTTGGCACGATACAGAGCCTGATCGGCTTCGTGGATGAAGCTATCCAGACCCGCATCACTTTGTGTCGGGGTGATACCGATGGAAAGCGTGACGCTAAAGGAGATGTCGTTGGTCTGTATGACCTCGGCAGCAACCTTGCTGCGCAGACGTTCGGCAACCATCTGCGCGTCATCCAGATCGGCTTCGGTCAGCAGTACGGCAAACTCTTCGCCACCATAGCGGGCCAGCAGGTCATGCGGCCGCAAATTCTCCGCGATGCATGTTGCGACAGTCTTGAGTGCGAGATCGCCGATCAGGTGACCGTAAGTGTCATTAACTTTCTTGAAGTGGTCGATATCTATCACCATGACGGCATAAGGCTGCTTGTTGCGGGTGCAGCGATTCAGTGCGCGCGGAAAAGCCTTTGCCATCCAGTGACGGTTGTATACGCCGGTCAATGCATCAATGGTGGCTTGATGTTCAAACTGTTTTTTGGTGTTCTCGCTTTTGACGATGGCCATATTGTCGTTGCGCAGCCGGCTGGCAAGGATGGTCAGCAGATTGTTGCTCACTTCACGCGAATTGTTGACCAGCGACCACACTGTATCGTGCGGAACGCACAGGATGCGGGTTGTTTCGGCAGCAACCACGATGGCAGAGGGATATTTTCCGTCGACCAGAGAAACCTCGCCGACACAGTCACCCGCGCGTAACGAGGTATATTCTTCAGTCTCCTGTGCAATCAAATAGACGTGAAGCGATCCGTCGAGTATCAGGTGAATGTGATGGCTATGGGTATTGGGTTGCAGCAGTCGTTCGCCCGACTCTAGGGTGCGCAGGAAGCTGTGTTCGAGCAGGTGAACAAAGCTATCGAAGTCCATACCTTTAAATAACGAGTTCTGTTCAATCAGGTTTCGGACATGTGGATTCATAAGTTTGTCTCTTAATTGCTGGGAATATTCTAACAATATCCGGTTAGCGAAATACGATGGTTTTGTTACCGCAGACGAGAACACGATCTTCCACATGGTAGCGAAGTCCCCGCGACAAAACCGTTTTCTCGATGTCACGCCCATAGCGCACCAGATCGTCCACGGTATCGCCGTGATCAACGCGCACCGTGTCCTGCTCAATGATGGGGCCGGCATCAAGCTCGTCAGTGACGTAATGACAAGTTGCGCCGATCAGCTTTACGCCGCGCTGGAATGCTTGATGATAGGGCTTTGCCCCGACAAAGGACGGCAGAAAGCTATGGTGTATGTTGATGATGCGGCCCGAGTAACGCCGGCACAACGAGGGCGGCAATATCTGCATGAAGCGAGCCAGCACCATGCTGTCGCCATGATGCTCATCAAACAGCGCAGCGATACGTTCAAATGCGGCAGCCTTGTCGTCGTGCATGTCCACATGAATGAAGGGGATGCCGTGCCACTCGACGAAGCTGCGCAGATCTTCGTGATTCGAGATAACGCAGGGTATATCTACCAGCAACTCGCCACTCCGCCAGCGATGCAGCAGGTCGTCCAGGCAGTGATCCTGTTTACTCACCAGTAAGATCAGGCGCTTCTTGATGATCGAATCAGACAGTTGCCAGTGCATCTCGAATTCGGTCGAGAGCGGCGAAAAGAGTCGACGAAATTCTTCAGCGTTGAAAGGCAGCGAGTCGGCGCGCACCTCCTGACGCATGAAGAAACGCTGAGTCTCCTGATCGGTGTGATAGCTGGCCTCAACAATGAAGCCGCCATGCTGCGCGATAAATCCGGAAACTGCCGCGATGATACCCGCCCGGTCCGGGCAGGAGATGGTCAGTGTGTAATGATGGGTCATGAACTTATCCTAGAGTAGCGTGAATTTTACCGGATAAGTGTGGGGCTAACGCTGTGGTTTGCTCGCATTCAGTTGTATGGCGGTTTGCTCGTCGGGCTTAAAAGGAATTGCGGGGATGGATACCCTGAAGGTCACGCCCTTGCCGTTGAGGCCATCGAGTATTTCGATGCTGCCGTGGTGCATGGTGACGGTCTGGTGAGCGTTGAACAGGCCAAAGCCGCCGCCCTGAAAATTGCGGGGGTTATTGGAGGCTTGCACGAACTTGCCAAATACACCCGCACGTTCATCAATCGGAATGCCGGGGCCGTCATCCATCACCGAGATCAGTACATTGTTCTGTTTGTCGCAGTCGACCACGACCTTCACCGAGCCGCCACTGCCGACGAATTTGAGGGCGTTCGAGATCAGGTTGTTGAGGGCAAAAAACCGGATTTTCTGGATGTCCCAGTAAACAAAATCCGGCAAGCTGTTGATCGCGACAGTGAAGTCGACATTTTTGCCCAGTGCTTCATTGTGAAAGGTGTGTTCGATGTTGGCGGAGCGTTCGATAATCTCGAAGCGGCTTAATAAACTGGGGTGGGCGGTTTCCTGTCCGGCTTGCATGCGAGCGGTAGTGAGCATGTTGTTGACCAGTTCAAGCATGTCTTGGCCGGCCGCTTCGGCCAGTGCGAGGTTGCGCAACATGGCGGTCTGGTTCAGTTTGCCGGAGGTAATGTCGGCCTTGACCATTCCGATGGTACAGAGAATCGCGTTAAGCGGAGATTTGAGGTCGTGAGTTACCGAAGCCAGAAAATCAATTTCATTGGTGCGCGCGTTCATGTCATTTCCAGTTAAAGTTGGGCAGAGTATTGCGCTAAAAGATGACAAAAATATGACTGCAGCGATGTTACCCCAGTAGTCGATGTGCAAACAATAACTTGTTGATTATGTGGACGGCATATTCGTGTAAATAATACTGTTTAGGTAACGTGCGGGGCTGGAGTCGGGCCAATTCCGTTTCATCCCCTCGCGGCACCGACATCATGCATGATGCCAGTGCCGCAGGGGTATCACGGGCTCGGAGTTCAAGCAGTAGTGGGTGTACGGTTGAATAGATACGCGGATTCAAGCTCGAATGGCACTGCCGGTATGCAGACCCTGAACGTCACACCCTTGCCGTTGAGCCCGTCCAGTATCTCGATGTTGCCCTTGTGCATGGTGATGGTCTGGTGGGCATTAAACAGGCCGAACCCGCCGCCTTGAAAGCTGCGGGCATTGTTTGATGCCTGTACGAATCGTTCAAATACTCCAGCACGTTCGGATACGGGAATGCCCGGGCCGTCGTCCATCACGGAGATTAAAACATTGTCCTGTTCATCACAGTCGATGAGTACTTTGACCGAACCGCCGGCGCAGACAAACTTGAGGGCGTTCGAGATCAGATTGTTAATCGCAAAGAAACGTATCTTTTGTATATCCCAGTAAACGAAATTTGGCAGTCGGCCTACGGCGACCGAAAAATCTATCTGCTTGCCCAGTGCCTCGTTATGAAAAGTCTTCTCCATATTGCGGGCGCGATCAGCGAGTTCGTGGTGGTCTATCAGGGTGGGAGAGGCCGTTACATTACCCGTCTGAAGTCTGGCGGTCGTGATCATGTTGCTGACCAGTTCAAGCATATCTTTCCCCGCGCGTTCGGCAATGGCCAGATTGGGCAATATCTCTGCCGGATCGATATTGTCGGAATTGATGCTGAGCTTGATCGCATCAAGGGTCCACAAAATCGCGTTGAGGGGCGACTTGAGGTCATGAGTCACGGAGGCAAGAAAGTCGATTTCGTCGGCGGGTGGGGTCATGGCAATATCCAGTTTAAAGTCAGCGAGTGATTGTAAGAATTACGACAATTCACGCAATAAACGTGCCTGGACGTAAGCGAAGTGGGTGCATGCTTTATATGATCGATTCCCGCTCGGGAATGGTGCGGGGCTAGATAGTTAGTGCGGTATTGGCCCCTGAATGGGGCGCGGCTCAGGAAATTTCCGGAGGAAGGAGTTTGGCCAAAACAGGCTCACCCCAAAGTAGCGACATGATGCGCGACGCCTGTGCCGTATCGCCGCTGGTGAAAAACTGTGTACTAGCCGGGGCGTGCGAGCGCGGCGGGAGTTCGGCCTGTATGCGGCGTTGTAAATGGCGCGCGACGGCAGCGCCGGTATCAACCAGTGTGATGTTGTTTCCGGCGACCTCGCGTATCAGCGGGGCAAGAAAGGGATAGTGGGTGCAACCCAGAATCAGCGTGTCCGCTCCGCATGCCAGTAGCGGTGCGGTGTAGCGATCTACCAGTGCGCGCGTCGCTGCACCGTCGAGATCGCCCTGCTCGATTTGCTCGACCAGTCCGGGGCAGCCTTGGGTGACGATTTTTACGTCTCCGCCGTAGCGTTCCAGCAATGCCGCAAAGCGAGCGCTCTCTAGCGTGCCCACGGTGGCGAGTACGCCAACCACGCCGCTATGCGTTGCGGCGACGGCGGGTTTGACGGCGGGTTCCATTGCAATGATGGGGATATCAAAGTTATTGCGTAGGGTTGCAGCGGCCGCAGCGGTGGCAGTGTTGCAGGCAATGACGATGGCATCTGCACCCTGTGCGAGCAGAAAACGGGTCAGTGCCAGCGAGCGTTCTTCGATGTATGCAGGAGTCTTGTCGCCGTAGGGTACGTGAGCGGAATCGGCAACATAGATCAGGCGATCATCCGGCAGCGCACGACGTATGTGATGCAGCACGGACAAACCGCCCACGCCGGAATCAAATACACCTATGGTTCTGCCTGTGACCATCCTGGCCTTGTCAGTAGTTGTAAGTCGGGTTCGGCCCGACAGCTAAATCCTGTATCCCGCATCCTGATTGCCGATTTATGTCGCCATGCCCTGATCGCGCAGATATTCTTCGTAGGTGCCATGGTAATCGGTCACGCCCTTGGCTGAAATCTCAATAATGCGTGTCGCCAACGAGGAAACAAACTCGCGGTCATGACTGACGAAAAGCAGCGTGCCCTTGTATTCCAGCAGCGCGGTATTGAGCGATTCGATGGATTCCATATCCATGTGGTTGGTCGGCTCGTCCATCAGCAGCACGTTGGGCTTTTGCAGCATCAGCTTGCCGAACAGCATGCGGCCTTTCTCGCCACCGGACAGCACTTTGACATTTTTGATGGCATCGTCACCCGAGAACAGCAGGCGACCGAGCGTCGCGCGCACTGCCTGATCGTCGTCGGAAGGGCCGCGCCAGTAAGTCATCCAGTCGGTCATCATTTCGTCTTTGGCGAAATCGTGGCCGTGATCCTGAGCGTAGTAGCCGATCTTGGCTTTTTCCGTCCATTTGATCATGCCGTGATCCGGCTCCAGATCTCCAGCTAAGCAGCGCAGCAGCGTAGTTTTACCGATACCGTTGGGGCCGATGATGGCAATTTTCTCACCCGCATCAACGCGGAGGTTCACATTGGAGAACAGCAACTTGTCGAAGCCCTTGGTCATGTCCTGTATTTCTACTGCGACACGGTGCAGCTTTTCGCGCTCGTCGAATTCGAAGCGGATGAACGGATACTGACGGCTGGACGGCTTGATGTCTTCGATCTTGATCTTGTCGATCTGCTTGGCGCGCGAGGTGGCTTGCTTCGCCTTGGAAGCGTTGGCCGAGAAACGTGCCACGAAGGCTTTGAGTTCGGCGACCTTTTCCTTGGCCTTGGCATTGTCGGAGGCTTGCTGTTCGCGCGCCTGGGTCGACGCCATCATGTACTCGTCGTAGTTGCCCGGATAGGTGGTGATCTTGCCGTAGTCCAGATCGGCCATGTGGGTGCAGACGCTGTTCAGGAAGTGGCGATCATGGGAGATGATGACCATGGTGCAGTTACGCGCATTCAGGATGTTTTCCAGCCAGCGGATGGTGTTGATGTCTAGGTTGTTGGTCGGCTCGTCCAGCAGCAGGATGTCCGGGTTGGAGAATAGCGCCTGTGCCAGCAGCACGCGCAGCTTGAAGCCGGGTGCGACTTCGCGCATCGGCCCGTTGTGCAACTCGATGGGAATGCCCACGCCCAACAGCAGTTCACCCGCGCGCGGCTCGGCGGTGTAACCGTCGTATTCGGCGAAGGTCGCTTCCAGATCGGCGGCGCGCATGTATTCTTCTTCGGTCGCATCCGGGTTGGCGTAAATCGCATCGCGTTCCGACATCGCGGCCCACATTTCGTCATGACCCATCATCACCACGTCCAGCACGCGCATGTCTTCGTAGGCGAATTGATCCTGACGCAGTTTGCCCAGACGTTCGTTCTTGTCCAGCATGACCTCTCCCGAAGTCTGCACCAGATCGCGGCCCAGAATTTTCATGAAAGTGGATTTGCCGCAGCCGTTCGCGCCGATGAGACCGTAACGGTTGCCGTCGCCGAATTTGACGGAGACGTTTTCGAATAGCGGCTTTGCGCCGAACTGCATGGTGATATTTGCGGTAGATAACATGTTAATGCCCTGCGGACAGCGCAAATCGGAAGGATCTGGCCTGTGCCTGAAAAATAAAGGGGGGCATTCTACCATCACGCACCCTTTTCACCGAATGTACGGCCTCAGGTTTTATCACTACAGGCAGGCTATCGGCTAGAATGCGACGAGTTAATTATGCGTCGAACGATATGGTTCCTCATCTCACTACTGCCCTGACTGGCCCGCTGCTTGATCTGGAGCGGAAATTCCTCGATTCGCAGCCGACCATCGAGCACTGGCTGCGTAGCCAGTGGCAGGAACACGCCGTGCCGTTCTATGCCTCGGTGGATCTGCGTAACAGCGGCTTCAAACTGGCTCCGGTGGATACCAACCTGTTTCCCGGTGGTTTCAATAATCTGAACCCCGATTTTTTGCCGCTGTGCGTACAGGCGATGCAGTCTGCGGTGGAAAAAATCTGCCCCGAGGCGCGCGGTGTGTTGCTGATCCCCGAGAATCACACGCGCAATCTGTTCTATCTGCAAAACGTGAAACAGCTGGTCACCATACTCAGGCAGGCCGGGATGATGGTGCGAGTCGGCAGCCTGCTGCCGGAAATAACCGCGCCCACGTCCATCCCCTTGCCGGATGGACGCACGCTGACGTTGGAGCCCTTGCAGCGCAAGGGTAATCGTATCGGCCTGGAAGGCTTTGATCCCTGTGTGGTGTTGCTGAACAATGACTTGTCCGGCGGTGTGCCAGAGATATTGCAGAATCTGGAGCAGTCGGTGTTTCCACCCCTGTCGGCAGGTTGGTATGTCAGACGTAAATCCCAGCATTTTGCCGCCTATGACAGCGTGGCTGGTGAGTTTGCAGAGCTGCTAGGCATAGACCCTTGGCTGATTAACCCCTATTTCACTACCTGCAATCAAATCAACTTTCAAGAGCGCATCGGCGAGGAGTGTTTGGCTGCACAGGTCGATGAGGTGCTGGGCAAGATGCGCCTCAAGTATGCCGAATACGGCGTAAAGAATGATCCCTTCGTCATCGTCAAAGCCGATGCTGGAACCTATGGCATGGGTATTATGACGGTCAAGGATGCGAGCGAAATCACCAGCTTGAACCGTAAGCAGCGCAATAAGATGGCGGTCATCAAGGAAGGGCAGGAGGTGCACGACGTGCTGATACAGGAAGGTGTTTACACCTTCGAGAGTATCAATGATGCCGTGGCCGAACCGGTGGTGTACATGATAGATCACCACGTCGTCGGCGGGTTCTATCGTGTACACACCGACCGCCGCATAGACGAAAACCTCAACGCCCCCGGCATGCACTTCCAGCCGCTGGCCTTCGAGTCCTGCTGCGCCTACCCCAATCCCGACTGCGAACCCGACGACACGCCCAACCGCTTTTATGCTTATGGCGTGGTGGCGAGATTGGCGTTGTTGGCGGCTTCGCTGGAATTAGAGTGACAGGATTCGGAATTCAGGATGTAGGATCCAGTGGGGTGCAGTGGCTCCGTATATTCGGCAATCGTGCAGCGCCCCGTGTGCTACCCCATATCCAGCTTCCTGCCTTCCAAGTCGTGCATTTTCTGGCCTACGCCAAAATGATGATGAGGCAGCGGGCCTTTCCCAAAATCCCAAATCCCAACTCCCAACTCCTGCCTTTCATCATCCTGATTCTGTTGTTATCAGGCTGTACCAAAGAGCCCTTGTATCACGAGCAGGGTTTTGTGTTCGGCACGCTGGTGGATGTAACCATTTACGGCGAGGATGAGGTTAGGTCGAGGGCGGCAGTGGCTGGAGTGATGCAGGAGTTTCAGCGGTTGCATGACAAGCTGCATGCCTGGCAGCCTTCCGAGCTGAGCGAGTTGAATACGGCATTTGCCAAGGGTGAGAGCAAGGTGGTCGGTGTCGAACTGGGGGCGATGTTGCAGGATGCGTCGCGGTTGTCGGCGCAGTCGGACGGCCTGTTTAATCCCTCTATCGGCGGGTTGATCGCGCTGTGGGGATTTCAATCCGACGAGTTCAAGCCGCAGTTGCCGGAGGCGGACAAGGTTGCCGCGCAGGTGAAGGCGCATCCGCAGATGAGCGATCTGGTATTCGATCAAGATAAGGTGAGCAGTAACAATCCTGCCGTGCAACTCGATCTGGGTGGCTATGCCAAGGGCTATGCGCTAGACAGGGCGGCGGCGTTATTGCGCAAGCAGGGAATACAGAATGCGCTGATTAATATCGGCGGCAATGTGATGGCGCTGGGGCAGCATGGCAACCGGGCCTGGCGGGTGGGCATCCAGCATCCGCGCAAGTCGGGTGCGCTGGCCTCGCTGGAATTGCACGACGGGGAAGCCATCGGAACCTCTGGGGATTATCAGCGTTATTTTGAGTTGGACGGTAAACGTTATTGCCATCTGATCGACCCGCGTAGCGGCCTGCCGGTGTCGGGTGTGCAGGCTGTGACCGTGCTGACCAAGGGCGCGCAAGCCGGGGTGTTGTCCGATGTGGTTTCCAAGCCGCTGTTTGTGGCGGGGAAGGCCGGTTGGCGTGCTGCCGCGCAGCGCATGGTGATGGCCGAGGCGATGCTGGTGGATGAGCTAGGGGTGATCCATCTCACAGCGGCATTGCAGAAACGGCTAGAATTCGCCGATAAAAAAATAAAAGCGGAAGTGCTGCATTAAGTCGGGCAGCGTGGGGAGATTTCTGAAGGAGTAAATCGAGTGGTCGGGATATTGTTGGTTACACATAATGGTCTGGGCGATAGTCTGGTGAGCTGTGTCGAGCATGTACTGGGCGAGGTTCCCGCCAATCTCAAGTCGTTGCCTATTCATGCATCGGACGACCCGCAAAAAAAACTGGTCGAGGGCGAAGAGCTCATCAAGGAGCTGGACAATGGTGCCGGGGTATTGATTCTCACGGATATGTATGGTGCCACGCCGAGCAATATCGGGCGGCAACTGTGCCGCATAGAGCGGGTGGTGGGGGTGGCCGGAGTCAACCTTCCCATGCTGTTGCGTAGCGTATGTTGTACCAATGTCACGCTGCCGGAATTGGCGGAAGCCGCGATCACCGGTGGCCGCGACTGTATCGTCCACATGAATCATGAGCACGGATAAGAATTATGCAACAGCAAGAAGTTCTGATTATCAACAAGCTAGGCCTGCATGCGCGCGCCTCGGCAAAATTGACCCAACTGGCTTCCAGTTTCAAATGTGAGGTGATGTTGTCGCGCAATAGTCGCCGCGTGAATGCCAAGAGCATCATGGGGGTGATGATGCTTGCCGCTTCCAAGGGCACCACGATCGCCATCGAGACGGATGGCCCGGATGAGGTCGAAACGATGCAGGCTCTGGTGGCGCTTATCAACGATTACTTCGGAGAAGGCGAGTGAGCTTTACCCTACATGGAATAGCCGTTTCCCACGGCATCGCGATCGGCCATGCACATCTGGTATCGCACACCTCGCTGGAAGTGGCGCATTACGTGCTGCCGGAGCGCTTTGTTGCGGAAGAAGTGGCGCGTTTCGATGCGGCCCTGAATTCCACGCGCGAGGAATTCGCCCATCTGCGCAGTCACCGGCCCAGTCATGCCGCCGTCGAATTTGATGCTTTTCTCGAATTGCACCAGATGATTTTGGATGATTCGCTGCTCAGTGTTGCGCCGCGCGAAATGATACTGCGCGAAAAATGCAACGCCGAATGGGCGCTCAAGGTGCAGATGGAAATGCTGTTGGCGCAGTTCGATGACTTTGAGGATGCCTATCTGCGCGAGCGTCAGACCGATGTGAGACAGGTTGCCGAACGGCTGCTCAAGCAGCTTATCGGTCATCCCGGTCATCAGTTGCCGGCAGCACGCCATGATGTCGACACCATACTGGTGGCACACGATTTGAGTCCGGCCGATCTGATTCAATTCAAACCGCAGCAGTACGCCGCATTTGTAACGGATGTGGGCGGCGCAACCTCGCACACAGCGATTGTCGCGCGCGGCCTCAGCACGCCGTGCGTGGTCGGCCTGCACCACGCGCGTCAGTTGATACGCGAAGACGATGTGCTGATTCTGGACGGCGAACAGGGTGTGCTGATTGTCGATCCGGACAAGGCGGTGCTGGCGGAATACAAGCTGCGCCAGAGCGAGCTGGAGCTGGAACGCAAGAAGCTCAAGCGCCTGCGTACGGCGCGCGCGAACACGCTGGATGGCACGGTGATCGAGTTGCATGCAAACATCGAAAAGCCGCAAGACATCGCTGCCGTGAAGGGGAACGGTGCGACCGGCGTGGGTCTGTTTCGTAGCGAGTTCCTGTTTTTGAATCGCGATGTTTTGCCCGACGAGGAAGAGCAATTCGAGGCATATCGAGCTGTGGCCGAGGGCATGGACGGCAAGCCGGTCACGATACGAACCTTCGACTTGGGTGCGGACAAGCAAATCAAGGGAGCGGAGCGCGTCGCCAACAATCCGGCGCTGGGCCTGCGCGCCATCCGTCTGTGTCTGGCCGATCCCATGCTGTTCCGTACCCAGCTGCGTGCGTTGTTGCGTGCCACGGTCTACGGCAACGTCAAGATACTGATCCCCATGCTGTCCAGTGTGTCGGAGATCAATCAGACCCTGCTGTTCATTGAGGCGACCAAATACAGTCTGGAGATAGACGGCATTCCCTATGATCGCGAGGTCAAGATAGGCGGCATGATCGAAATCCCCGCTGCCGCAATTTCGGTAGGTGCTTTCGCCAAGAAACTCGACTTTCTGTCTATCGGAACCAACGACCTGATTCAATACACGCTGGCGATTGATCGAACCGACGAAGAAGTCGCGCATATGTACGACCCCTTGCATCCGGCGGTGTTGCATCTGCTGTCCCATGTCATCAGCACCTGCAACAAGCAAGGGGTACCGATTTCGGTATGCGGCGAAATGGCGGGCGAGCTGGCCTACACCCGCCTGCTACTTGGTATGGGGCTGCGCCAGTTCTCGATGAACTCGGCTCAGGTGCCGAACATTAAACAGCGTGTGCTGACCACCAGTCTGCCCGAGATCGCGGTTATGACACAAAAAATCCTGCGTGCCGATGACCCGTTGCGCATCCATGAGCTGCTGGCACGCTTGAACGATTGACCGCCCCGAGAGATTGACAGCATCTGGCAAAACGGGGAAACTTCGCTCTAGTGCCGATTTGACATCAGCTTGCGGGGCACTTTAAACATACCAGCTAAAGCGAGGCAACCCGTTTTGGCGCAAGCTGAACGGGTTTTGTTTTTTGGGGTTATAAGCTTGAACACAACAAACAGCATAGGCATCGTCCGCGCACAGCGCGCGCAATTCGACACTCCGCTCACTTTCAAGAGCGGCGCGGTGTTGCCGCGCTATGAGCTGGTTTATGAGACCTACGGCAAACTGAACGTAGATAAATCCAACGCTATCCTGATTTGTCACGCGCTGTCCGGGAATCACCATGTGGCGGGATTTCATTCCGAAGATCCCAAGAGCGCAGGTTGGTGGGACAATATGGTGGGGCCGGGCAAGCCCATCAATACCGACAAATTCTTTGTTATCGGACTGAACAACCTCGGCGGTTGTCACGGCTCAACCGGTCCTTCGTCTATCAACCCGGAAACGGGCCAGCCTTACGGCGCAAGTTTTCCGCTGGTCACCGTGGAAGACTGGGTAGCGTCGCAGGCCAGGCTGGCGGATCAACTCGGCATTAAACAATTCGCCGCCGTGGTGGGCGGCAGTCTGGGCGGCATGCAGGCGTTGCAATGGTCGCTGGCTTATCCGGATCGGGTGCGCCATGTGCTGTCCATCGCAAGTGCGCCGCGCCTGACCGCGCAGAATATCGCCTTCAACGATGTGGCGCGTAATGCCATTCTGACGGACCCGGATTTTCACGGCGGTAACTTCTATCAGCACGGCGTGGTGCCGACACGCGGCCTGCGTTTGGCGCGCATGCTAGGGCATATCACCTATCTGTCGGATGATGCGATGGCGGACAAATTCGGTCGTCAGTTGCGCAACGACAAGCTCAACTACGGCTACGACGTGGAATTTCAGATTGAATCCTACCTGCGCTATCAGGGTGACAAGTTTGCCGGAACCTTCGACGCCAACACCTACCTGCTGATGACCAAGGCACTGGACTACTTTGATCCCTCGCATGATCTGGGCGGCGACATGAACAAGGCTTTTGCACGTGCCAAGGCGGATTTTCTGGTGATCTCGTTCACCACCGACTGGCGCTTCTCTCCGGAACGTTCGCGCGAAATCGTGCAGTCGCTGCTGCATAACCGTCTCAATGTGAGCTATGCCGAGATCACCTCTAATCACGGTCACGATTCTTTCCTGATGGAGCAGCCGCACTACATGGATGTGATGCGCGCCTATCTGGAAAATGTTGCGGAGGAGAATAAATAATGGTGGCTCACTACCTGATCCCGACCGCGGCTGACCGGCCAGATTTTGCCGCTATCGCAGAGTGGATACCCAGAGGGGCATCGGTGCTGGATCTCGGCTGCGGCGACGGCAGCCTGCTGCGTTACCTCAAGGAGGCCCGCGGGGTGCGAGGCTACGGTGTCGAGATCAATGATATGGACATTGTGATGTGCATCGCCAATGGCGTGAATGTGATCCAGAATGACCTGGATTCCGGCCTGTCTGATTTTGAGGACAACTCCTTCGACTTCGTGATTTTGTCGCAGACCCTGCAAGCCACGCGCCACACCGAGGCACTGGTGCGTGAAATGTTGCGCGTTGGAAAGCAGGGCATCGTGAGCTTCCCCAACTTTGGTTATTGGAAAAGTCGTCTCAACGTGATGCTGGGCAATATGCCGGTTTCAAAAGAACTGCCCTACCAGTGGTACGACACGCCTAATGTGCATCTCTGCACCCTGCATGATTTCGAGGCTTTTGCGCGCCAGCACAACATTGCGATTCTGAATCGCAGCGTGATGACGGGCGAGCGCGAGGTTTCCTTGCTTCCCAACCTGCTAGGCAGCACCGCGGTGTACCGCTTTCAGCGTGGGGTTTGATTTGATCTATCCTCTTTCCCAGCCCCACTCCCATGTGGGGGAGTGGGGGATGTTGAATTTCTCCTCCTGCGGGGCGAGGCGAGGGACATGACCATCTGGCAACAACTCTTCACGCGGCGCATGCTGATCTGCGTGTTCACCGGTTTCGCCTCCGGCCTGCCGCTGTACCTGTTGTTCAATCTGGTGCCCGCATGGCTGCGCAGCGAGCAGGTCGATCTCAAGACCATTGGCCTGTTCGCGCTGATCCAGTTTCCCTACACTTGGAAATTCATCTGGTCGCCGTTTCTGGATCGTTATGTCATGCCGATACTGGGTCGCCGCCGTGGCTGGATGGTACTGACACAACTCGGGCTGTTGGCCGTGATTGCGATGATGGGCGGATTTTCGCCGCAGACGGAGATGACCACTATTGTGCTGTTCTGCACCCTGCTCGCCTTCTTTTCTGCAACGCAGGACATTGTGCTAGATGCCTACCGCCGCGAATTGCTGGCTGATTTCGAGCTCGGGCTGGGCAATGCAATACACGTCAACGCCTATCGCGTCGCCGGTCTGATTCCCGGATCGCTGTCGCTGATATTGGCCGATCATCTGCCGTGGGACATCGTGTTCATTATCACCGCCCTGTTCATGCTGCCCGGCATCGCAATGACACTGATGGTGAGCGAGCCACATCGCGCCGCACCACCAAGGACATTGCGCGAAGCAGTGGTCGAGCCGTTTCACGAATTCATTTCGCGCCAGGGATGGCGCAGCGCGTTGCTGATTCTGGCCTTCCTACTGTTCTATAAGCTGGGCGACAGCATGTGTACCGCACTGGCGACGCCGTTCTATTTGGACATGGGCTTCTCAAAATCTGACATTGGGCTGATTGCGAAGAATGCCGGGCTATGGCCGTCGGTGATAGGCGGCATGCTGGGTGGATTGTGGATGGTGAAAATAGGCATCAATCGCGCGCTGTGGTTGTTTGGCGTGGTGCAGCTGATATCCATCTTCGGCTTCGCATGGCTGGCGTCCATCGGCTATCACAGTGAGATCGGTACGCTTGAACGTACCCAGCTCGCGATAGTAATCAGCCTAGAGGCACTGGGCGTGGGGCTGGGTACGGTAGCCTTCGTCGCCTATATCGCTCGCACCACTCACCCAGCCTATACCGCGACCCAGTTCGCGCTGTTCACCAGCCTGATGGCGATGCCGCGAACCTTCGCCAATGCCGCCACTGGCTGGCTAGTTGAGTCCATGGGCTGGACCGGCTTCTTCCTGCTGTGCGCTCTATTCGCAATCCCCGGCATGCTGCTGTTGTTCAAGGTTGCGCCTTGGAACGAGCCGGTTAAACAGGGCTTGTAATTTTGCACCTCCGAAACGCGGGTGCCTTTGCTAGACTGACGGCATGGATGATAAAAAAGTAAAACGACTGTTGGTAATGCTCGCCGTGTCCATCGTGATCATCTTGTTGGCCAAGTCCATGTTGACCAGCACCTACACCAACCTTAACAAGGCCGCAGCCGAGAAGAAAGCGGTCGCCGCGCAGTCCGCCCCGGCGGCAACGCACGCTGCTGCGAAGGATGAGGCAGCCTACTAGTCGATTGTAGAGCGGGCGATAATCGCTCGGCTATAAAGCACTAAATTTTGAAGTGAACTACTGTAATGACATGCAAGCGCACTACCCTAATACTGGGCCTAGTCTGGCTGAAGGTTGCGCTGTTGCGTGCTATCATCGCCCGCCATGAAAATACTGTCCGACTCCCTACACCGTTTCTTGTTCGACCAAGCACCCATACGCGGTGAACGCGTTCATCTGGATGTCGCTTGGCGCAGTGTGCTGGATCGTCACGATTACCCGCCCGTACTACGCCAGATGATGGGAGAGCTTAGTGCCGCCGCGGTGCTCCTGGCAGCCACGCTCAAACTCGACGGCTCGCTCGTGTTGCAAATTCAAGGTCAGGGCGCGATCAAACTACTGGTCGTGGAATGCACCGGCGATATGAAGTTGCGTGCGACGGCGAAGTGGGAAGGGCCATTGAACGGCAGCTTGCCCGAACTGGTTGGCGATGGGCGTTTTGTCATCACGCTCGCACCCAGAGGAGGCAAGCAGGCCTATCAGGGCATCGTGACTCTGGAAGGCGAGAGTGTTGCGGAGATTTTGCAAAACTATATGACCCGCTCCGAGCAACTGGAGACCCGTTTGTGGCTTGCCGCTGATGAGCATGCTGCTTCAGGCATGTTGCTGCAAAAGTTGCCGGAGCAGACCGAAAATGATATTGATGCTTGGCCGCGCATCATTCAATTGGCTGAAACGCTGCGTGACGATGAACTGATGCAATTATCCACACAGAACTTGCTGCACAGGCTCTACCACGATGAAGATATTCGCCTGTTCGAGGAGCAGCCCGTTGCCTTCTCTTGCACCTGTACACACGAAGGTGTCGGCCAGATGCTACGCATGCTGGGCCCAGATGAAGTGGCGTCCATCCTTGATGAGCGAACCACCTTAGAAGTGAATTGCGAATTTTGCAATCAACGCTATGAGTTCGACAAGATTGATGCGGCTCAGCTATTTTCCGAGGCCGCCACGCTTGCGGCCAACGAGACTAAGCACTAATTCGCCGGGGCCATATTCCCGGCGAACCTTTATTTCACCTTCCACTTCAGTGTCTCCCCGTCCCTCAACGGCTCACCAAATCCCACGGTCGCACGTAGCTGCCAGTCCTCTTTGCGTAGGGTGATCTGCTGCGTGTTGCGCGGTAATCCGTAAAAGTCTGCACCATGGAAACTGGCAAAGCCCTCCAGTTTGTCCAGCGCACCCGCCGCTTCAAAGGCTTCGGCATACAGCTCAATCGCACTATGGAGAAACTTTTCAGCCTTAATTAGGGGCTGATGAGAGTGAGACGCCCCCCTAAACTATCTGAAGCCTGTCAGATAGTTTGATCGGCGGATTGGTGCAGCGAAGCTGCCGGTCACTAATTGTGCAATTTGACCGCAAAGGGTGCACACAATTTTTGATTTGAACGGTTGCTCCGGGATTGCCAAGATGCCGTTCAGTTCAACGTAAGGTACTTGAAGAAATTTCCTGCCAAGCTCCCTTATTTCAAAGTGCCCGCATTCATATTGCGGGTGCATTCGCTTTAGAATTTCTCGTGCGGCATCAGATAGCGCCAGCCGCCGACTGGCATTCTGGACATGGCGATTCGGCCTATGCGCAGGCGGCGCATGGATACGACCTGTAAGCCTACTTTCTCGCAGGCGTGGGCAATCTGTCCGGCTTGGACGCCCTTGATGGCGAAGCGCAGCCGGGTTTCGTTTTGCCAGCTCACCTTGGCGGGGGCAAGTGCCTTGCCGTTATACGTCAGCCCGTGGTTGAGCAGCTTTAGTCCATCGGGACTCTGTTCGCCAGTCACCTCCACCACATATTCCTGCTCTATCGTGTTGGCATCGTCTTTTAATTTTCGGGCAATGTGCCAATCCTGGGTAAATACCACCAGGCCACTCGCATTCCGTTCCAGCGGTAAATACTGGGTTAGCCCTAAAAAATGCTGTTTCAACGGCGTGATTTCGGAGGGGTCATCGGGTACTTGAGTGTCGGGACGCAGGCGCTGCTGCGCGGCCTCCGCATCATCGCCGGGCGGTTGGTGCAGCAGGAAGGTTACCGAAGGAATCGGCGTTGCATTGGCGTCGGGACGCAGTTCGACCAACTGGTCTTCCACCATGAATTGCGGCGCTTCAACTACCTTGCCATCGACCGTCACCCAGCCGCCAGTGATATAGAGCTCGGCCTCACGGCGCGAACAGGAAATCAACTCGATCAGGCGCTTGGAAAGTCGGATTGGCGTGGTCATGAGGAGCGAATTCGGGGAACAGGGGACGCTATTGTAAACGCAAGCCTGTAAAATGCGCGTATGGATACCACTCAAGCACGCAATCTGAACGGCATTACGCTGGAGATGATCGTTACCCAACTCTCGGAGAGTATGGGCTGGGAAGCGATGGGCGCTGCCGTGCCCATACGCTGCTTTACGCATGATCCCAGCATCAAATCCAGCCTGAAATTTTTACGCCGCACCCCTTGGGCGAGGGCGAAGGTGGAAGAGCTCTATTTGCAGCAGCGGTAATTTACCGCGCCGCAAGAGCGCGACCTGTCGGGTAAGCTTTTATCCCGCCAGCGCCACGTAAACGTTCTGCACGTCGTCATCCGAATCCATCGCTTCCAGAAATGCCTCGACCTCCTCGCGTTCGGCCTCGGTAATCGTGACAGGATTCTACGGGCGATAGCCCAGTTGTGCAGACTGTACGGTGAAACCCAGTGCGGGTAGCGCCTTGCATACCGCATCCAGATCGGTCATATCGGTGATGAACACAGCAACGCCCTCTTCGATCGGCTCGAAATCTTGCGCGCCAGCCTCAATCGCAGCCAGCTCTACGTCCGCATCGGCGCTGGTCGGTGCCGCTTCAATAATGCCCTGATAATCGAAATCCCAGGATACAGAGCCTGCCGCGCCCAGCTGCCCTTTGCGGAAAAGTACGCGCATGCTGGACATGGTGCGATTAACGTTGTCGGATAGACATTCGACGATGACAGGCACACGATGCGGGGCGAAGCCCTCATAGACCAACCGTTCCAGGCTCGCACCGCCATCAAGCAAGCCCGCACCTTTCTTGATGGCGCGCTCCAGCGTCTCACGCGGCATCGAAGCCTTCTTGGCCTGCTCGACCACTAGACGTAGTCGCGAATTCAGGTCGGGATCGGCCCCACCCTTTGCGGCGACCATGATTTCCTTGGACAGCTTGCCGAATATCTTGCCCTTGGCATTCGCTGCAACTTCTTTATGTCTGGCTTTCCATTGAGCACCCATGGCTATACTTTCTTGCGTTAATAGTTAAAACGCACACATCTTGCCTTAACTGTGCGGATTCATCCAGCTTCGTAACGCGGTGCACCTCTCCCTGTGCCACCCGTTGTGGAGGAAATAGGTTGTGGTTACGCTTTATAATCAGTGCTGCGCATTGTTTGAGTCCGCACGATGCAGTTATCATGGCATCCGGCAGGATCAAAAAGTAGAGCGTTGCGATGCCGGAAATAAGCGCATCAAGCTAAGCGAAACTTTCACTGTCAACGACAATAATTTTGGAGGCAAAACGTGGCATACGTCGAACTAACTCAAGATAATTTGGAAAGCGTCATTACCGGAAATGACATCGTCATCATAGATTTCTGGGCACCTTGGTGCGGCCCCTGTCGGTCTTTCGCACCTGTCTTTGAGGCAGCATCCGAAAAATATCCGAACGTCGTATTCGCGAAAGTAAATACTGAAGTAGAGCAGTCCATCGGGGCCTCATTCCAGATTCGCTCTATCCCAACCCTGATGGTATTCCGCGAAAACGTCATCCTCTACTCCGAGGCCGGCGCATTGCCAGCATCCGGTCTGGATCAATTGCTGGAGCAGGTACTGGCGATAGACATGGCGGAAGTGCACAAGCAGATAGCAGAGGGCCAAGCTGTCGCCGAGTGATCATGCGAACGCAGTACTGGAAGGGATGGGGATACAAATTTGCGCCTGAGAGACTAGATTAGTGCGCCTCATCCCAGTTCAACCCCTCGCCCAGTTCAACCAGTAACGGCACTTGCAGTTCTGCGACGTTGCACATCAGTTTGGGCAGCATATCCTTCATCAGGGCCAGCTCTGTATCGGGTACTTCCAGCACCAGTTCATCGTGTACCTGCATGATGAGCTTGGATTGCAGGCCTTCTTTAACTAGCCAGTTCTGTACGGCAATCATCGCGAGTTTGATCAGGTCGGCGGCGGTGCCTTGCATCGGGGCGTTAATGGCGGCGCGTTCCGCACCTTGCCGTTTCATGCCGTTGCTGGCGTTGATCTCGGGCAACCATAATCTTCTGCCGAATACGGTTTCGACGTAGCCTTGGCTCTTGGCCTGTTCGCGGGTGCGCTGCATGTAGTCGGCCACGCCGGGATAACGGGCGAAGTAGCGGTCGATGTAGGCAGTGGCCGCACTGCGCTCTACGCCTAGCTGTTTGGCGAGGCCGAAGGCGGACATGCCGTAGATCAGGCCGAAATTGATGACCTTGGCGTAGCGGCGTTGCTCGTTGGTGACCTCTTCTCTTGTAGTCATGAAGATTTCAGCGGCAGTCGCGCGGTGGATGTCTTCGTTGTTGGCGAAGGCGGTAAGCAAGCCTGCGTCGCCTGACAGATGAGCCATGATGCGCAGCTCGATTTGCGAATAGTCGGCGGACACGATGCGGCTGCCGGGCGGGGCGATGAAGGCTTCGCGGATACGGCGGCCTTCGGCGGTACGCACCGGAATGTTTTGCAGATTGGGTTCGCTGGATGAGAGTCGTCCGGTGACAGCCACGCCTTGCGAGTAGCTGGTGTGTACGCGCCCGGTGCGTCGGTCCACCATCTGCGGCAGCTTGTCGGTGTAGGTGGATTTCAACTTCGCCATGCCGCGATATTCCAGTAGAACTTTTGGCAGTGGATAGTCGAGTGCGAGTTCCTGCAACACCTCCTCATCGGTGGAGGGATCGCCGCTGGGCGTCTTTTTCTTCACGGGTAGTTGCAGTTTGTCGAACAGGATTTCTCTGAGCTGCTTGGGCGAATTCAGATTAAACGGCTGGTCGGCGGCCTCGTGGGCTTTGGCTTCGAGTGCGAGCAGCTTCTCGCCCAGTTCACGGCTCTGCACTTGCAGCAGCGCGCTGTCAAGCAGCACGCCGTTGCGCTCCATGATGTACAGCACGGCCATGGTCGGCAGTTCAATGTCGCGATACACATGCAGCAATCCCGACTGCACATCGATTTGCGGTGCAAGTTGGTGATGCAGTTGCAGCGTGATGTCGGCATCCTCGGCGGCATAGCGGGTGGCGGTATCCAGATCGACCTGATCGAAACAGATCTGCTTCGCCCCCTTGCCCGCGACCTCGGCATAGCTGATGGTTTTCACGTTTAGATGGCGCAACGCGAGGTTGTCCATGTCGTGAGGCTTGTGCGATTCCAGTACGTAGGATTGCAGCATCGTGTCGTCGTAGATACCCGCCAGATGAATGCCGTGATTGGCGAAGATGTGCAAATCGAATTTCAGATTCTGGCCCAGTTTCTTATGCTTGGGGCTTTCCAGCCAAGGGCGTAGCTTTTGCAGTGTGAGTTCGCGCTTGAGCTGATCCGGTGCGCCGGGGTAGATATGCGCCAGCGGCAGATAGGCGGCCTCGTGCGGGGTGATCGCAAACGAGATGCCGACCAGTTGTGCATTCATCATGTCCAGCCCGGTGGTTTCGGTATCCACGCAGACCAGCTCGGCGGTAAGTAGCTTTGCCAGCCAAGCGTCGAGTTGGGTCTCGGTCAGGATGGCTTCGTAATGCGCATCACTGGTGAGGGTGGGGGCATCGGCGAATATGTCGCCTTGCGCACCGCCCTCATCGCCCCCAACCCTTCCCCCGCTCGCGGGAGAGGGGAGTGAGCCGCCCAACTCGCGCGTCCATGATTTGAACTCGAACTGCTGGTACAGCTTGAGCAGTTGTTCCTTGTCGGCAGCGGGCGCGCTCATCTCGGTGTAGGGGTGTGGCAGTTCCACGTCGCATTTGACAGTAATCAGTTGGCGTCCCTGTGGCAACCAGTCCAGTGCGGCGCGCAGGTTGTCGCCGACTACGCCCTTGATTTCGTCGGCATGGGCGATCAGGTTGTCCAAGGTGTCGTACTGCGCCAGCCACTTCACTGCCGTCTTCGGGCCGCACTTGGTCACGCCCGGCACGTTGTCCACGGTGTCGCCGATCAGCGTCAGGTAGTCCACGATGCGTTCGGGCGGCACACCGAATTTGGTGATGACGCCGGGGATGTCCAGTGTCTCGTTGCTCATGGTGTTAATCAGGGTGACATGCTCATTGACCAGTTGGGCCAAGTCCTTGTCGCCGGTGGCAACGATGCAGCGCACGCCATCGCGTGTGGCTTGCTCGGTCAGCGTACCGATCACGTCGTCGGCTTCCACGCCGGGTTGCGCCAGAATGTTCCAGCCGGTCGCGATAATGGCCTGATTTAACGGCTCGATTTGTTGCGCGAGATCGCCCGGCATTGAGGGTCGGGTGGCCTTATATTCGGGATACATATCGTCGCGGAAGGTTTTGCCCTTGGCATCGAATACGCACAGGCTATAATCAGCCGGGTAGTCCAGCCGTAATTTGCGCAGCATATTGAGTACGCCGTAGATTGCACCGGTCGGAAGTCCCGCGCTGTTGCGCATGTCCGGCATGGCATGGAATGCGCGATAGAGGAACGACGAACCGTCGACCAGAAGTAAGGTTTTTTTGGAAGTATTCATTTAATAACTATTAACGATTCTTTACCTGGGGAAACTGTATGAGCATACCGTCCAAACTGCCTGTTCCGGCGATACCGGAAAGCTGGAACTCCAAGGAGGCCTGGCGGGTGTTCGGTATTATGTCAGAGTTCGTGTCTGCGACCGACCGACTTAACCGCATTCATCCTGCCGTCAGCATCTTCGGCAGCGCGCGTACCAAGCCCGACAATCCCTACTACAAACTGGCCGAAGAGATTGCGCGGCTGTTGTCTGATGCCGGATTTGCAGTCATCTCCGGCGGTGGTCCGGGCATCATGGAGGCCGCTAACAAAGGCGCGTATTACGGCAAATCGCCCAGTGTCGGTCTGAATATCCAGTTACCGCACGAACAGCACAATAATTCCTACCAGAACATCAGTCAGACCTTTCAGCACTTCTTCGCGCGCAAGGTAATGTTCGTCAAGTTTGCCAGCGCCTATGTGGTGATGCCCGGCGGATTTGGTACGCTGGACGAACTGATGGAAGCGCTGACGCTGGTGCAAACCGGCAAAACGCGCGGAATGCCCATCATTCTGGTTGGCAGCCAATTCTGGGGCGGGATGATCGACTGGTTCCGTAACTCGCTGCTGGAAGAAGAGGTCATCAGCCCAGAAGATATGAATTTGGTGCAGGTGATCGACGATCCCGAACAGGTGGTCAGTGCAATCTTCAAGCATTACGAATCTCGCGGCTTTGAGCAGTCAGACGCGGAGCGCGAGCGCCAGCTGTATTTGTAAGAGTAAGCCGCCGTTTGATTCGCCCGCAACAGTTTTGCCTGTGCTGGGCGTTGAGGGTATCGAACATCTGCGCCTCCCCTCGACCAGTCCGCCATCTGTTTGCTAGCAATCCACCCAGCATCGCCGCACATCGGATAAAATGAACTCCTTAACTATCCATCGAGGGGATTGTGATGCGTTTACTGACTGTTTTTCTCCTGAGCGCGATC
Organism: Burkholderiales bacterium; assembly: GCA_038210095.1. Taxonomy (GTDB): domain Bacteria; phylum Pseudomonadota; class Gammaproteobacteria; order Burkholderiales; family Gallionellaceae; genus Gallionella. The sequence goes on along the minus strand of JBBQXA010000005.1, from coordinate 9,204 downwards.
TCGGTTTCCGCGTTCGCCCAGTCGCCGGTTCCGTCCAATCTGGAGCCGCTTCCACCACCGCCGGCGTTTGAACCGGGTGCCGCATCGCAAGATGATTTGGGCGAGCCACAGGTGACCATCACCAAGGAGGCGGGTCAGACCGTGGAGGAATATAGCGCCAACGGCAAGCTGTACATGATCAAGGTCACGCCCGCTCATGGTGTTCCTTATTATCTGGTGGACAGCAAGGGTGACGGTAAATTTGCGCGGCAGGAAAGTGCTGACTCCGGCTTACGCGTCCCGCGTTGGGTCATCTTCAAGTTCTAGGAATCTGAATGGCGGTTTTTACCAGTGTCACCGAGGCGGAGCTGACTGCCTGGTTGGGCGATTATTCGCTCGGCGAATTGCTTGAATTGCAGCCTATTGCCTCGGGTATTGAGAATACCAATTATTTCGTCACGACCGGCAACGGGCGCTTCGTGCTCACCCTGTTTGAGAAGCTGAGCGCCGATGATTTGCCGTTCTATTTGAATCTGATGGCACATCTGGCACGGCATGGCATCCCCTGCCCCAGTCCGGTGGCGAATAAATTCAACCAATTCCTCGGTAGTCTCAACGGCAAGCCCGCCTGTATCGCAACCCGTCTGGGCGGCAAGTCCACCACCGAGCCAAACGAGACTCAATGCGCGGCCATGGGCGCGATGCTGGCGCACATGCATCTTGCAGGACAGAGTTTTAGTCAGATCATGCCGAACGCCCGCGGAACTGCCTGGCGTGCTGCGACCGCGCCGCAGGTCGGTCCGTTCCTCACCGCGGAGCAGTACGTATTGCTGGATGCCGAAATTGCACTGCATGGGAAAAATAGCTTTGCACAACTGCCTCAGGGCGTGATTCACGCCGACCTGTTCCGCGACAACGTGCTGCTGGAAGGCGACCGTGTCGGCGGACTGATCGACTTCTATTTTGCCTGTAGCGATGCGCTGCTCTACGACGTGGCGATCACAGTCAACGATTGGTGCATACCGCAGGAAGCCGGGAATCTTGACACGATGCGCGCGCAAGCATTTTTGCGCGCCTATAACGCGGTGCGCCCCCTGCAGCAGAGCGAGCATGCCGCCTGGCAGCCCATGTTGCGATTGGCCGCACTGCGCTTCTGGCTGTCGCGACTGTATGACCTGCATCTGCCGCGCGACGGCGAGTTGGTCAACACACACGACCCGGAGCGATTCGAGCGCATCTTGCGCAATCACATTGAAACGGCACAGCCGGTCTGGTTATGAGCGAAATTACGTTGGAAATCCGCAAACTAAATGCCGCACGCGGCTGGATCTGGGTAAAACAGGGCTATCAGCTCATCATGCGCAACCCGATGCTCTCCGTCACGCTGGCGTTGATCGGTGCGCTGGTGATTTTCGCCGCGCTGCACATTCCTTTGCTCGGACCCATGCTGGCGTTGATGTTGATGCCCGTACTGATAGCGGGCTATACGCGGGTGTGTCGTGCGCTGGAGGAAAGCGAGGAAGTTGAACTGACGCATCTGTTTGCCGGATTCGACAAGCGGCATGTAGTTCCGCTGGTGTCGCTGGGCGGCTTCATGTTGCTGGGAATGCTGGTCGTGTCGATGGTGATGATCTTTATCGGCGGCGAACCTTTCGCCAAATTGCTGGAAGCATTTCAGGCCAGCAATGATCCGCAGGCATTGCTGCAAGCCATGGGAAGTGCGGGCGGCAGCGTCGGGCTCGGCATAATGATTGGTCTGGCGGTGATATTTGCAATGATGCTGGCGTTGCAATATGCGCCAATGCTGGTATTTTTTAGCGGACTGGCACCGCTCGCAGCACTGCGTGCCAGTCTGGTTGGCTCGATGCGCAACCTTGTGCCCTACACCTTATACAGCCTGATCATGCAGGTAATCGCGTTGTTACTCGGCGTACTACCGTACGGCATTGGCATGATCGTTCTGCTACCGTTGGGCTTCACCACGCTGTATGTCAGCTATCGCAACATCTTCCCTTTCCCCGGCGAGATTCCGGCCGCCGAATAAGCGCGGTGTTGCTGCAACCAAGTTGGCGGCAAGAGGCTAATAATAAGTGCGTGCTAATATTTTGCTTGGCTGGGATGGTCTCGGCACAAAGGGGGGTGTGATGCAATTCCAGATAAGTGAAACGGAAATTAAGCGCGCACAGATACCCCATAACCTGTTTGTATCCGGCTTGTTCCTGTTTGATCTGTTGATGACTCCGGCAGTCATTGTGCTGAATATCGGCATGATTGGATTGCTGATTCCGTTGTTCTGTTCCGGAGCATTGCTGGGTTATATCTACTACCGCAGCAGGAAAGTAACGACATGGTTTGTCGATGCGCATTGGCGCTTGTCGTGTCGGCATGGGAAATGGCTGCTGCTGGGTTATGCGATTTCGGCAACCTTGATCCTGATCGCCTGGCTGCTTACATTGACCGCCCATGACCCGAACATGAAGCACATCATGTTGACTGCACTCACTCGCATAGCCGTGATTCCGACATTGATTGCGGTGATGGTGACTGCGGTGATGGAAGCTAGCGCAATCAGTCTGGCGACTAAGCAAGAAGTGCCGGATGGGCTGGCCGCAAAGTTCCCGCCGCCCGCGGCATAGTCCGGCGGGCCTAGCAGGAGGCACAGCCTCGGCAGTCCCGATCAGCTGGTCTGAAATTCCTCGTAGGCACGCAAGACTTCGGCCGCGTACATCAGGGATGGGCCGCCGCCCATATATACCGTCACTGCCAGCATCTCGTTGATCTGTTCGCGGGTCGCGCCCATGCGTACCAGTGAGCGTACGTGAAAGCCGATGCAGCCATCGCAACGCGTTGCTACCGCAATTGACGTGGCTATCAATTCCTTGTCCAGAGCGGACATCACACCCGGAGCCATGGCCGATTTGGCCATGGCATCGAAGCCGGACATGGGCGCCGCCGCTTCCTTGCGGAAAATTCCGAGTGCCTTGCTGAGGTCCTGCGTAATGGTTTTGAATGATTTGCTCATGAATTACCCCGCGGTGAAATGTTCAAGTCAACATATTAGCCCCTGCTGATATATCTAACAAGCGTCGAGGGAGCCGATATCAGGTTGGGACTACGAATGCGGCAGCCTGACCGTGGTATCCACCTGTCTCGTCCAGCAGATTCCAGACCGTCGCCTGACCAATGGTAAAGCGTGTTCCGCTGCGGGAAATGCGGATGCCGGAATAATCATCCACATAACCATATTGCGTCACGCGTTCGAGCAGACTTGCACGCTCGTTACGTGCCAGCGGCTCGGCGGAAAAGCGCGAAGGAAGTCGGCTGAATTCTTCAAAACTCATCTCAAACCGCTGCAGGGCAAGACGGTTGCCGTAGAAAAATACGGGATCGACCTCCGTGCCATGCGCAACGATTGCAAGCGGCGCATTCCACACTGCAGCAGCAAGTGCTGCGTCGTTCTGCGGTGCAGAAATCAGCATCCTTCCAGTTAGCCGACGATAGCTGGACACGAGAAGTTGCAGGCAAGCATTCAGCGCGGGATCAGACGGCGGTAAGCTTGGCATATTCCAGCGCCAGCCATTTACTGCCGGCATGTTTGAAGTTGACCTGTACGCTTGCGTCCGTTCCGCCACCTTTAATACCGGTGATGGTGCCCTCGCCGAACTTCTGGTGGAACACGCGCTGGCCTATGCGCCATTCCGATTCACTGTGAGCAGGCGCGGCACCGCCACCGAAAGAAGGAATTGCGCCGTCCCCGTAGGCGGGTGCGGTGGGAGGCAGATAGGAATCAAAGCTCTTGCGCGCCACGAATCTGGGCGAAAGCCAGCGCATCAACTCCTCCGGCAATTCGCTCAAGAAGCTGGACACCATGCTGTAGCTCGCCTTGCCGTGCAACATGCGACGCTGCGCGAAAGTGAGGTAAAGTTGGCGGCGGGCGCGGGTAAGCGCGACATACATCAGGCGGCGTTCTTCGGCGAGGCCGTCTTCCACGTTCTGACTATTCTGGTGCGGAAACAAGCCCTCTTCCAGACCGGTGATAAACACGGTGTGGAATTCAAGCCCCTTCGCGGCATGTACCGTCATCAGGTGCAGCGCATCGTCCTGATCGCCGGCTTGGTGTTCGCCCGCCTCCAGTGAGGCATGGGTAAGGAAAGACGTCAGGCTGTCGTCCTCGTTCTCGTGCACGAACATGGTGGCCGCACTGATCAGCTCATTCAAGTTCTCCAGTCGCTCTTCAGCTTCACGCTTCTTTACGCCAGTCTCGTTCTTGAAATGCGGCACCAGTCCGCTGAGTTCCAGCACATGGTCAATAATTTCAGGCAGCGGCAGATCGCGCGTCGCACTGCGCAGCGATTCGATCAGGGCGACGAAACCCGAAATTTTGCCACCCGCTCTGGCTGCCGCATCCCACAGGGTAGTGCCGTTCATCTTGGCGGCATCCTGCAACTGCTCTATGCTGCGGGCACCGATGCCGCGGGTGGGGAAGTTGATGATGCGCAACAGCGCGTTGTCGTCGTCGGTGTTCTCCATCAGGCGCAAATAGGCCAGCGCATGTTTGATTTCCTGCCGCTCGAAAAAGCGCAATCCGCCGTAGACGCGATACGACAACCCCGCCGAAACCAGCGCATGTTCCAGTACGCGCGACTGCGCATTGGAGCGGTACAGCAACGCGATCTCCTTGAGGTTGATGCCATCGCGTTTGAGTTGTTGAATCTCGCTGACGATGAAGCCCGCCTCTTCGACATCGGTCGGGGCCTCGTACACCCGCAACTGTTCGCCGCCGTGTTCCGCCGTCCACAGATTCTTGCCGAGGCGGTTACGGTTGTTAGAGATTAGCGCGTTGGCCGCATCAAGAATGTTGCCGTGAGAGCGGTAGTTTTGCTCCAGCTTGATCACGCTAGCCACATTAAAATCGCGCAGTAATTCCTGCATATTCCCGACATTCGCTCCGCGGAAAGCGTAAATAGACTGATCGTCGTCACCCACCGCGAACAACGCGTTGCTGTTGCCGGCCAGTAGCTTCAGCCAGCGATATTGCAGCGGATTGGTGTCCTGAAATTCATCCACCAGTATGTGTTTGAAGCGCTCCTGATAATGCTCGCGTAGCGAAGCGTTGCGCGACAGCAGTTCGTAACAGCGCAGCAGCAACTCGGAAAAATCCACCACGCCCTCGCGCTGGCATTGCGTGTCATATTCGGCAAATACCTCAACCTTGCGGCGCGTGTAGGGATCGTAGGCCTCCACCTCGTGCGCGCGCAGTCCCTGCTCTTTACTACCGCTAATAAAATTTTGCATTTCGCGCGGTGGATACTTTTCATCATCAACGTTCAGGCCCTTCATCACCCGCTTGATCGCGGAGAGCTGATCGCCAGAATCCAGAATCTGGAAGGTCTGCGGCAAGTTCGCCTCGCGGTGATGGGCGCGCAGCAAGCGGTTACACAATCCGTGAAAAGTGCCTATCCACATGGTGTTGGTATTGATGGGCAGCAGCGCTGACAAGCGCGTCTTCATCTCCTTCGCCGCTTTGTTGGTAAAGGTAACAGCAAGAATGTTGTGCGGGCTGAGCTGCATATTGCTGATAAGCCAGGCGATGCGCGTAGTAAGTACTCGCGTCTTGCCGCTGCCGGCACCCGCCAGAATCAGGGCGGATTGGGAAGGCAGCTCAACAGCAGCGCGTTGTTCGGGATTAAGGCCGGAAAGCAGGGTGGAAGTCATGTGCGAATTATCCCACAGGAGACGCTCGTCGCGACGACGCGATGCAGTGGGGCTAGCTATATTGAAAGCGGAGCAATCAAGCCAACGGCAGTCACATGCGGATTCCGTGCTAACATTTTTCCGTAACCCTTATCGAAAGCGGCACTTTGACTTTATTAAAATTGAATATCCTCGAACGGGCGTGGACGCTATCGGTACTCATTTTGCTGCTGGCGCTGACGGCCTGCTCATCGGCACCCACGCAGCAAAGTTATGGCAACAACGCAGCGGCTCGTCCCCAAAAGGTCACGTTACTGGACGAGTTGCTGGCTGCGGAAAATAAGGCCAGTCCAAGTGGTCGCATGGTATTGGCCGCAGGAAGAAAAATGACGCTGGAGCGCAAGGAAATTATCCGCGGATCATGCTGGGCCTACTCCAACGCCGTATACGCCCGCAACGGTTTTCCCGTAAAGAATCGCGTGACCGTATTCAAAGGTGGCAAGAAAAATGGGCCTTACGCTGAGGCCGAGCAGATAGAACCGGGCGACTGGCTGTATTACATCAATCACTCCTATAACGATGTCGAACACAGTGCGATCTTCGTCAAATGGATCAACTACGACAAACGCATCGCCCTGATGCTCAGCTATGGCGGTGAAAAACGCAAGGATCCCGCGCGCTATCTGGCTTACGACATCAGCCATGTCTACCAAATAGTGCGTCCTGCCAAGGCGCCACGGATAGCTATACGTTAACCAGCCACGCAGCGGCGCCCGAATCGGCTAGAATTTCGCCGTAAATCATTCAGGGTATTTAAGTTATGGATATGGCAAGTTGGCTGCTGCTGATGGTGCTGGCAGTAATCGGGTGGTACTGGTTCAACAGCCTGCGCGCGATGGAGACCGCAAAAAGTATCGGCAGGCAGCATTGCGGCGAACTGAACCTGCAATTTCTAGATGACACCGTTGCCAGTAACGGCCTCGGATTGGGACGCGATCCCTCGGGCCGCCGCGTATTCCGCCGTACCTACCGTTTCGAATTCTCCGAGACCGGCAACACCAGACTGGAAGGTGAACTGATCTTGCTGGGGGACAAGCTCGAATCGGTGACGCTGGAACCGTATCGGGTAGATGAAGAAGCGAATTTATTGGATCGAGATTAGCGCGCGGCAAGAATCTGAAGCAATCTGTAGCCAATAGTTCGGAGTATCTGGGCCGCCAAAAACAAAACGGGGAAGCGTTTCCGCTTCCCCGTTTTGTCGTGCGCCGGAACGAATCCGGTTAAGCGCTTACTTCTTCTTGTTCGCAATCAGCTCGTGCATGATAGGCGCGAGGATGATTTCCATCGCGTGGCTCATCTTGCCGCCGGGAACAACGATAGTGTTGGCGCGAGACATGAAGGAGTCGGGAATCATGTTGAGCATGTACGGGAAGTCCACGCCCTTGGGATTGCGGAAGCGAATGACCACGAAGCTTTCATCCGGTGTCGGGATGTCGCGGGCGACAAACGGATTGGAGGTGTCCACGGTTGCGACGCGCTGGAAGTTGATGTCCGTGTAGGTGAACTGTGGAGTGATGTATTTGATGTAGTCAGGCATGCGACGCATGATGGTGTCCACGGTCGCTTCGGCGGAATAGCCGCGCTCTGCCTTGTCGCGATGAATCTTCTGGATCCATTCCAAGTTGACCACTGGAACTACGCCGATAGCCAAATCGACGAATTTTCGCGCATCAATGTTCTGAGTCTCATCTTTAGCCAGGCCGTGCAGACCTTCGTAGAACAGCAGATCAGAATTGGCTTCGATGCTCTCCCATGGAGTGAATACGCCGGGAGTCAGGTCGGTCAGGCCGAAGTGCTTATTGTGCTCAACCGCTTCAGGCTCGCTGTGTACATAGTAGCGACGCTTGCAGGTGCCGGTTTCGCCGTACTGCTTGAACATTTCTTCGATCTTGTCGAAGTGATTGGCTTCAGGGCCGAAATGACTAAAGGTGCTGTGACCAGCCTTGGCGGCTTCGGCTGCGGCTGCGCGGAACGCCATGCGATCCAGACTGTGCAGGCTGTCGCCTTCGATCACCGCGGCGGTGATGGTTTCGCGGCGAAAGATATTCTCGAACGCGCGCTTGACAGTGGTGGTACCGGCGCCGGAAGAGCCGGTAACGGCGATGATTGGATGTTTACGTGACATTAAGTTCTCTCCTGATGAGTTTATAGGAATAAAAATTTTGAGAACGGATTCTATAACAGAATGCCCCCGGCGCGCATCTGGCTGCCAAGGCCGTTATAATGCCGCATCCGAAAATTCAGGCAGTTATTAACCGGCACATGCAACCCAATTACCATCCTACTTCAATCGAACAACAGGCCCAACAGGACTGGGGCGCGCGTCAGGTGTTCCATGCTAGCGAGGTCAGTGACAAGCCAAAATACTATTGCCTGTCGATGTTCCCCTACCCCTCCGGTAAGCTGCACATGGGCCACGTGCGCAACTACACCATAGGCGATGTGTTGTCCCGCTATCACCGCATGAAGGGCTATAACGTGATGCAGCCCATGGGCTGGGATGCGTTCGGCCTGCCTGCCGAGAACGCCGCGATGGCGAACAACGTACCGCCCGCCGACTGGACTTATTCCAATATCGATTACATGCGCAAGCAGCTGCAATCGCTAGGGCTGGGCATAGACTGGTCGCGGGAGATTGCGACGTGCAAGCCCGACTACTATCGTTGGGAGCAGTGGTTGTTCACTCGCTTATTCGAGAAGGGTGTGATCTACAAAAAGACATCGACGGTGAACTGGGATCCGGTAGACAACACCGTGTTGGCGAATGAGCAGGTCATCGATGGGCGCGGTTGGCGCTCGGGCGCGGAGGTCGAGAAGCGCGAGATACCGATGTATTTCTTCCGCATCACCCAGTACGCCGACGAGCTGCTGGGCGATTTGGACCAGCTCTCTGGCTGGCCGGAACAGGTCAAGACCATGCAGGCCAACTGGATCGGCAAGAGTTTCGGCGTGCGTTTCGCCTTCCCTCATGGTGACAACGAGCAGCTGTGGGTCTACACCACCCGCGCCGACACCATCATGGGCGTGACCTTCGTCGCGGTGGCCGCAGAGCATCCGCTGGCGCTGCGTGCGGCTGAGAACAATCCCGCACTCGCGTCCTTCATAGAAGAATGCAAGCACGGCAGCGTGGCCGAGGCCGACATGGCTACGATGGAAAAGAAGGGCATGGACACTGGCCTGAAGGTCACCCATCCGCTCACGGGCGAACAGGTGCCGGTCTGGGTCGGTAACTACGTGCTGATGGGCTACGGCGAAGGCGCGGTGATGGCGGTTCCGGCGCACGACGAGCGGGACTTTGGTTTTGCCAAGAAGTATGACTTGCCGATCAAGCAGTCCATCGCGGTCAAGGATCAGGCTTTCAGCGATGCCGCTTGGCAGGAGTGGTACGGTGACAAGGACGGAGTGTGCGTGCATTCCGGAAAATACGATGGTCTGAACTATGATGCGGCAGTGGATGCCATCGCTGCCGAC
>JBBQXA010000004.1:0-43993 GCA_038210095.1 Burkholderiales bacterium | reverse complement strand
TAACCGATGAAGCTACCGAAGGTCATGGTATAGATGACGCTCATCACCCAGGTATGCTTGTTACCGAATATCTTGAACTGGCGCTGCAAGTTCGGCTTGATGTCGCCGGGTATCAACTTCATCAGGAATACGGTCGCCGCGATAATGCCGACCAGCACGAACCATTTGACCCAGCCCGGTGCGCCCAGGCCGACAGGTGCAGGCAGAATGACATACAGACCAGCAATGGACGTAACGAAACCGATTGCGAGCATGCCGAGTATCTTGGACATCGCGCCAACGGGCGCGCCAGGATTGGGCGTCACTTCCTCAGTGCGCAGGTTATTCATACCGAACCAACCTGCGAAGGCCAGTGGCACCAACAGCAGCAACCAAACGAAACCTGCATTCTGAATCCAGGTTTCGGAACCTGCTGGCGCCTTGCCTATCAGCGAACCGGAAGGTTGTATCAGGGTGATGGAATCACCGCCCAGTGCGCCGAACAAACCGAAGGTCATCACCAGCGGCACCAGGATTTGCATGGTGGTCACGCCCGCATTGCCCAGACCGGCATTCAGTCCCAGCGCCAGACCCTGCATCTTCTTGGGGAAGAAGAAACTGATGTTGGACATGGACGAGGCGAAGTTACCGCCCCCAAAACCAGTCAACAGCGCCAGGAACTGGAACACCCACAGCGGCGTATTCTTGTCCTGCAAGGCAATGCCGATACCGAATGCGGGAATCATCAACAGCGCGGTGGTAAAGAAGATGGTGTTGCGTCCACCCGCGATGCGAATGAAGAAGCTGGATGGTATGCGCAGCGTCGCACCAGTCAAACCGGCAATCGCCGCCAGCGTGAACAACTCCGCGGGCTTGAACGGAAAACCGGAGTTAATCATCTGCACCGTCACCATGCTCCAGATCAACCAGACGGCGAATCCGCACAACAGACTGGGAATAGAAACCCACAGGTTGCGATACGCAATCTTTTTACCCTTGGAATCCCAGAACTTCTGATCTTCCACATTCCACTCTTTGATATCAGCCATGCTCATCTCCTTGGTTCTTCAATACTGAAATTTTCACCGGTAAAGCGCGGCACTGAAATCAATGCATGATTCTGTCGCCGTGATTGGCCTCTTCCTTGGGACGATTTACTTCATGCGCCGCAGCCATGGGACGCACTTCGGTCCAGTACATCCACATCAACGACACCCACACCACGCCGAACATCAGCATAAAGGCCGAAGAGCGGATGCCAGTCAGATCAACCAGTGCCCCAAACATGATAGGCATCAAGAATCCGCCCATGCCGCCCGCCAGACCGACCACACCAGAAACCACGCCGATGTTTTTTGGATAATCGTCCGAAATATACTTGAACACCGAAGCCTTGCCGATGGCGAAGGCGATGCCCAGCGTGAACATGATGATGGTGAACAGTGTTGGGCCTAGACCGATATGGAAACTTTCAGGCCCAGTCACAGTATGAATAGTTAATTCCGTCTGGGGATAAGACAGGAAGAACAGACAGACCAGCGCCACCCACAATACCCACCAAGTCACGGTATGTGCACCGAACTTGTCAGAAAAATAACCGCCCAGTGCACGCAGCACGCCGCCAGGAATACTGAATGCAGCCGCCAGAAAGGCCGCTGTTTTAAGATCGAAACCATATTCGGAAATATAGTATTTGGTCATCCACAACGCCAATGCCACATAACCACCGAACACGATGGAGTAGTACTGACTCAAGCGCCACACCTGAGGATCCTTGAGCGCGTCGAGTTGTTCGCGCACCGTAACTGTCTTCCCGGCGATGTGTTCAGGATCGGAGAAGGTGAAGAACCAGAACAGAATAGCCGTGATCAGCATCAGCACCGCATAAACCTGCGGCACCATGGTCCAGCCGTAAGCCACCACGATGCTGGGTGCAATCAGCTTGGTCAATGCCGCGCCGGTATTGCCCGCGCCGAAAATGCCCATGGCCGTGCCCTGACGCTCTCTTGGGAACCAGCGCGCGCAGTAGGAGATGCCCACGGTAAACGAGCCACCCGCGACGCCAACAAACAGACCCGTCACCAAGAACTGCCAAAATTCGGTCGCAACAGAGATCATCCAGATCGGGACAACGGTGGACATCATCAGCACGAAGAACACAATGCGTCCACCGAATTTATCGGTCCACATACCGAGGGGAAGACGAATCAGGGAACCTGTCAGAACGGGGGTGGCAATCAGAATACCAAACTGCGTTTCATTGAGACCGAGGGTAGCTTTGATGGGAATGCCGATGACTGCGAACATCATCCAGATCATGAAACACACGGTAAAAGCGAGCGTACTCCAAAAAACTACGGACCAAGCCTTGTAACTCTGCGGCGCCATATCTTTCTCCGTTTATCTTATTGCTGGCAGACTGCACCTCGGCTGCAGCGATGTCAACAACCCTGAGGAAAAATAGATCACCCATAGGGATTACCCTAACCACAGCCATCTGATCGCACACCCAAACTTATTTATACGAAACAGTCAAATGAATTATTATGCTCATCCTTTTGACTTTCAGCCCCAATAGACTCCCATGAAATTAGCGCCACTGCTAATTGTAATCGCCCAGCTGCTTTTCGCCCTGTTGCTCGCTCCCGCCGTTTGCGCTGCGGAGGACGTTGCACAGGTGGCGGAAACCGTCATTCCCGTCGAGGAAAGTGACGCACTGGGCACGATGATTTCCTACGCGCTGAGCCTGACCGGAACGCCATACAAATACGGCGGCACATTGCCGGAAACCGGATTCGACTGCAGCGGTTTTGTCAGCTATGTTTTCCGTCAGACTATGGGGATTGAATTGCCGCACCGCGCGCGGGAGATCAAGAATATTGGTCTACACATCGAGGTCAGCGAACTCCAACCCGGCGACTTGGTGTTCTACAACACCATGCGCCAGGCGTCTTCCCACGTCGGCATCTATCTGGGCAACCACCTGTTCGTACACTCACCCAGCCGAGGCGGCAGCATACGCGTCGAGAGTACCTCTGAGCCCTACTGGAAAAGGCGCTTCAACGGCGCGCGCCGTATCAGTTACGCTCACTAAGCTTGCGGGCAGCTTTCAATTCTTCAGCCAGTTGGAATACCGACATCGCGTAATAGTCGCTATTGTTATAGCGCGTGATAACATCGAAGTTGTTAAAACCAAACCAGTATTCCTTGCCTTCGCCTATGGTGAAATCTACTAGACGCGCTTGCGGCATTGCATCTGATTTTCCGGTTTGCAACGTCACGCCCTGCTCTGCCCAACTTGCCAGAGCACGCGGCACGGCAATATCGCCCTCAGGAGCCGTTACATTCACCTTGGCAAGCGCGGCAACCGGCTCCCCGGTAATCCAGCCATAGCCTTGCAAATAATTGGCGACACTACCGATGGCATCACTGCTCTCGCCCAGCAGGTCCACCGTTCGATTGCCGTTAAAATCCACCGCATACTTGCGATAACTGCTGGGCATGAACTGCGGTACCCCCATCGCTCCCGCATAGGAGCCGCGTATGCTCAACAGATCGAATTCCTGATCTCGCGCCAGCAACAGGTAATTCTCCAACTCACTGCGAAAAAAATCGGCGCGACGCGGATAGTCAAAGGCCAGCGTGGTTAGCGCATCCAACACACGGTAGCTTCCGACATTGCGGCCATAGATGGTTTCCACACCGATCAGCGCCACAATAACTTCCTGCGGCACGCCATATTTTTTCTCGGCACGAGCAAGCGTCCTGCGATACTGCTGCCAGAACTTCAAACCTAGCTTGATGCGCTGACTGTTAACAAAAGACGCGCGATATTCCAGCCAAGGGCGCGAGGTCGCAGGGCGAGAGATCGCCTCGATGATGTCGGGCTTATGCTGCGCATGGACAAAAAGATTCTCTAGTTCATTTCGTTTGAATTGATGTTTGACCACCATCTCGTCGATAAACTGCGGGATACCCGGAAGCTCTACCGCATGAACCGAAAATGAACTTAGCAAAAACAGGGATAATAAGAAACGCATAGTGCATGCATTTTAACTCGACAGTACCGCGTGTCACTGCTAAATTTCGCCCATCCTAAGTAATACGATACGAAAGCAGACAACATGAACAACACAGTCCAACATCATCGCCTCATCATTCTCGGCTCCGGCCCGGCAGGCTACACCGCCGCCGTGTATGCTGCGCGTGCCAATCTCAACCCGGTGCTGATCACCGGTATGGCACAGGGTGGGCAGCTGATGACCACCACGGAAGTAGACAACTGGCCTGCCGATCCGAACGGAGTACAAGGCCCGGAGCTGATGGAACGCTTCCAGAAGCATGCGGAACGCTTCAATACCCAGATTATTTTCGATCACATCCACACTGCGAAGCTGCAACAGAAACCCTTCCAGCTGATCGGTGATGCGGGTAGCTATACCTGCGACGCGCTGATTATCTGCACCGGTGCATCGGCACAATATCTCGGCCTGCCTTCCGAAGAAGCATTCATGGGACGCGGCGTATCCGGCTGCGCAACCTGCGACGGCTTTTTCTATCGCAACCAGCAAGTCGCGGTCATCGGCGGCGGCAACACCGCCGTCGAGGAAGCCATGTATCTGTCCAATATCGCGGAACATGTCACGCTGGTACACCGGCGCGACACCTTCCGAGCCGAACGCATCATGATCGACCACCTGATGGAAAAAGTGACGGAAGGCAAGATCACCCTGCAACTGAACTCCGTGCTGGATGAAGTACTGGGCGACGCCAGCGGCGTAACCGGCATGCGCATCAAGAATGTGCAGTCCGGTGACAAACAGGACATCGGGCTCACCGGAGTATTCATCGCCATCGGCCACAAGCCCAATACCGACATGTTTACCGGCCAGCTGGAGATGGATAACGGCTACCTCAAGACACGTGGCGGCTCGAACGGAAATGCCACAGCAACCAGCATCTCGGGCGTGTTCGCCGCTGGCGACGTACAGGATCAAATCTACCGCCAAGCCTGCACCAGCGCTGCGACCGGCTGCATGGCCGCACTGGATGCCGACAAGTATCTGGCATCCACGGGAAAAGCTTGAACAAACTGAAAGAGGATGACGACGCCTCGCTGTTTCGCGCAGCGATCGGCGAAGTCAATCCACTGCCGCAACAGAACCGCATCACCCCGCCCCCGCCCAAGCTCCACTATGCCAATGTGGCAGACGTGGTACAAGAAACCATTCCCGACACACTGTCCGACTTCACCGGCGACAGCATCCCGGACCTATATCTGAGCAACGGCCTGTCGCGCATGACGTTGCGCAAATTACGGCGCGGCCACTGGCCGATTCAGGACAGGCTGGATTTGCACGGCCTCAGCAGCGATGAGGCACGTCGGCTGTTACAAACTTTTTTGCATGAAGCCAAACAAAACGAATTGCGTTGCGTGCTGGTTATCCACGGCAAGGGCATGAACAGTCGTAATGGCGAGGCCGTACTGAAACTGCGCACGCGCGACTGGCTGATGCAACATCCGCAAGTGCTGGCATGGTGCGATGCATCCCCGCAGGATGGCGGCGGCGGTGCGGTTCTGGCTCTGCTGCGAACCGGTTCGTGAACATGCTAGACTGTGCCAACCAGCGATATGGAGATCTTCAATCATGACTAAATACCTGTTCCTATTCCTGCTGTTGTGCGGCGCAAACGCCTATGCCGAAGTCCAGCGATGGGTCGACGAACATGGCAAGGTTCATTATTCCGACCTCCCGCCTGCCGGCATTGATACAGAGACACTGCGCAGCAGCTCTGCAGCCACCAGCGGGGTGAGTGCACCCAAGACCTATGTCGAACGCGAAGCCGAGTTAAAGAAAACGCAACAAGTCAAAAGAGAAGCCGAGGAAGCTGCCGCCAAGAAACAGGCTAATACTGAAACCCAGAAGGCGAACTGTGCCAACGCACAGAAGAACCTGCTCACCCTGCAGGCCGGAGGGCGCATGGTCGAATACGATACAAACGGCGAGCGACGGTTTGTTGACGAAGAAACACTCCGTCAGCGCATCGTTCAGGCACAGAAAGAAATTGGCGACTGGTGCAAGTAGAAGCCCAATTTAGAACACGGATCTCGGCGATTGCTCGGGGTTAGCGTGAACTGTCGCACAGCATGACTGCAAACTCTTCTGCCGGCACGGGTTTGCTGTAATAAAAACCCTGTACCAAATCGCAGCCATGCTCTCGCAGGAAATCAACCTGCTCCAGTAGTTCCGCCCCCTCCGCCACCACCTCCAGATTAAGTCCGCGCGACAAACCGATAATAGCCCGCACGATTTCGGCGGTATTCGGATTGGTTTGTACGTCGAAAATGAAGGCGCGGTCTATCTTCAGCGTAGTGATCGGAAATCGGCTCAGGTAACTCAGACTGGAGTAACCCGTGCCGAAATCGTCGATGGATAGTGACACGCCCAACCGCCGCAGCTCCTCCATGCGCACGACGATGGCCTCAATATCACCCATCAAAGTGCTCTCGGTAATTTCCAGTTCCAACCAGCGCGGCTCCAACCCCGTCCGGACAAGCACCTCTTCGACCAGCGCTACAAAATTGCGATTTCGGAACTGGCGTGCGGCGACATTGACCGACGCCTTGACCGGAGGAAGCCCCTGTTCCTGCCATAGACGATTCTGCCTACAGGTTTCTTCCAGCACCCACTGACCAATTTGTTCGATCAGACCGCTCTCCTCGGCAACCGGAATGAACTCACCGGGTGAAATCAAGCCCCGAATCGGATCGCGCCAGCGCACCAGCGCTTCCATACCGGCCACACGCCGGTTGCTGGAATCGATCTTGGGTTGGTAATAAACCATAAATTCGCCATTGCTTAGTGCGCGACGAATACCGCTTTCTGTCTCCAGCCGGTTGCGCGCACGGACATTCATCTCGCCGGAAAAGTACTGGCAGCAATTCTGTCCTTCCTGCCTTGCATGATGCAACGCAACCGTCGCATTTTTGATCAGTTCTTCGGGAGTATCGCCATCAGCCGAATAGAGACTGACACCAACCGAGCAGGTAATAACCACATCCTTCGCATCGCTCAGTGAAAATGGTCGCTCGAAGGCTAGCAGCACCTTCTCGGTCAGCAGCACGCTGTCGTCAATATCGGCGATTTGCATAACAAAAGCGAAACGATCAACGTCCAGACGGGCCACGGTATCGCTGGTGCGCACACACTGACGCAATCTTGCGGTGATGTCGCACAGAATCCGGTTGCCCGCCGCATCGCCGAGAGCATCGTTAATTTCGGTAAAGCGTTCTATCCCAACCAGCATCACCATGGCTGATTTTTTGCCGCGCTGGGCATTATTCAGGGTTTGTTCAACGCGATCGACGAACAGATTTCGATTGGGCAGGCTGGTGACCTTGTCGAAACCTTCCCGATATTCCGAATGATTGAATTGGCCGGGCCGCAGAATGGAGATCGTCCCTATCGTCCGCCCATGTTCAAAGATGGGCTCGATGGTCAACTCCCACGGGTGTGAACGCCCCCGCAGAACAACCTGGCTCTTGCGCGCCTCGCCAAACAAGATCGCATCCCTGACCATGCCGGCCATGAGGGGCTGACCGGCAAGTTCGCCCACACGCTCCACCACATGCCCCATAAAGTCCGGCGACTTAAGTCCCGTCTCAATCTCGAACATCTTGCTGACACGCACGATGCGACACTCAAGATCGGTGGCAAAGACCGCCTCGCCGATCGACAGCATGAGCGTATCAAACAGTGACTCGTTGTTCTTCATGTATGGGCTCTATTTAAGTCCGGCATAGGCGAACACTCAAGCAATATCGCCAATACAACAGCCGTCAACTTGTTAATCCGAACATCTTGGTGAGAGATGCCGGATTCATTTACGCAACGACAATCTCGTCGCGCATGCGTAGCGCTTCTTCCATGTCCACGGCCACCACCTTGGACACGCCCTTCTCCTGCATGGTCACACCGACCAGTTGCTGCGCCAGCTCCATGGTGATCTTGTTATGGCTGATGAAAATGAATTGGGTCTGCTGCGACATGCGCTTGATCAGCGCGCACAGACGTTCGGTGTTGGTGTCGTCCAGCGGTGCATCCACCTCATCGAGCAGGCAGAATGGTGCCGGGTTGAGCTGAAACAGGGAGAATACCAGCGCGATGGCCGTCAGCGCCTTCTCGCCGCCCGACATCAAATGGATGGTGCTGTTCTTTTTGCCCGGCGGCTGCGCCATCACCTGCACCCCGCTATCCAGGATCTCGTCGCCGGTCAGCACCAGTCTCGCCTCACCACCGGCAAACAACACCGGAAACAATTCGGCCAGATGCTGGTTGACCTTATTGTAGGTCTCCATCAACAAGTCGCGCGATTCTTTGTCGATGCGGCGGATCGCCTCTTCCAGCGTCGCCATCGCCTCGTTCAGATCGGCCGCCTGGGCATCCAGATAGGCCTTGCGCTCGCTCGCCGTCTGCAACTCTTCCAGCGCCGCCAGATTCACCGCCCCCAGCGCCTCGATATCCGCAAGCAAACGATTCAACTCGTTTTGCAACACGGTCGGCTTGTTGTTGCCCCCTTCCAGCAATTGCAACAGCGGCTGTTCATCCACGCCCTGCAACTGCTCGGCCCATTGCTCGAAATGCAGCCGCGCTTCCTGCTCCTTGAGCTTAAGCTCGTTAAGCTTTTCGCGCAGCGGATCAAGGTTGTGCTCACAGCTCAGGCGCTCGTGCTCCAGCTTCTGCAATTCAACCGTGGCGTTCTCCAGCACATTGCGCGCCTCGGCCAACACCTGCTCGTAACCCTGACGCTTATCCAGCGCAGCCTGCAACTGCTCTAGTATGGTCTCGTCTTCGCTACCCGACAGGTCGGTATGCAACTGCCCCAGATTCAGTTCGAACTGGGCCAATGATTCGGCAATCTGCTCGGTGTTTTGTTGCAGGTCGGCAATTTTCTCGGTGCAGGTCTTGGCGAAGAAACGCGCCTCCTGCAAGGCATGCTGCGCCTGCTGTGCGCGATTGCGTTGCTCGCGCAGGGACATGTCCTGGGTATTGACCTGACGTTGCGCGTCCTCGACCTGCGAGAAGAACGCCGCAATCTGCTCACGCAGCAACGCCATCTGCTCATCCATCTCGCCCTGCTGTTGCTGCTCGCCTTCCATCTGCTCGGCCAGCTCCTGCATCTCCAGCCCGATCTGCGCGGTGCGCTCGGCGCTGCGCTCATGCGACTGGGACAGCTTGAGCATCTGCATCTGCGCCGTATGCTGCTGTTGCTGAGCATCGTTAGCGGCTGCGCGCATCGGGCCGATCTGATCCTCGATAGTCCGGTATTGCTGCTCGGCTTGGGCAAGCTGCTCGCGCGTGTATTCCGCGCCGGCATTCTGTTCAATCAGCTCCTGTTCCAGCTTCTCGATCTCGCGCTGTCTTGCCAGCACACCGTGCAACTGGCTGTCCGGCGCATGGAACAACACGCTTTGCGCACCAACCAGATGCCCCTGCGCAGTAACCAACCAGCCGCCCATAGGCAGTTTCGCGCGCAGTGCATCAGCCTGCGCCATATCTGCCACCGCATACACATGGGTCAGCCAGTCGCGTACCGCAGGCAACACCCGCTCGTCGTCAACCTGCACATATTCAAGCAAAGGACGCAGGTCGGGTGTTAACCCCGCATCGCCCTGTCGGGATGCATCCTGCCCCAAAGCAAATAGCGCGAGCTTGGCGGGAGGCGCTTCGCTCCAGGCAAGTGCATCGTCCAGCGTCGGCATCGCAATCGCGTTGAGCCGTTCGCGCAGCACCGCTTCCAACGCGTCTTCCCAACCGTCCGCGATACGTATCGACTGCCACAATCGGGGCAGCTTATCCAGCTGCTTCTGTTGCAGCCAGGCCTTGAGTTTCTGATCGTTATCCAGACGCTGCTGCAACTGCTGCAACGCGCTCAGGCGCGCATCGGTCTGTGCCAGCATGCGTTCCTGTTGCTGCAATGAAGTCTGCTGATTCCGGCGTGCGGCATCAGCCTGCGGCAACTGCTCCTGTAATGCCGCGAGTTTCTCGACGTGTTCGGCGCGCTGCATTTCGAACGAGGCCAGTTCTTCCTGAGCCTCCAGCAACGCCTCATCATCCACGCGCGGCAGACTTTCCTTCTCCGTCAACAAACGCTGGCGGCGCGCGTCTTGCTGCTGAATGTTGCGCAGCACATGAGCGCGCTGGGTATCGGCAAGTTGCAACTGTTGCTGCAATTGCATCTGCTCGCGTTGCAGAGCGTTGTATTTATCCTGAGCCTCGCGCGCAGTCTCCTCGGCCTGAGGTAGGTTTGCTCCTTCCGCCTCTTCGTTCATCTCGGCCTCGGCCAGCCTTACCACCGCCGCCTCCTGCTGATGCTGCCAGTGTTCCAGCAGGGAATGAACGCCCTGACGCTGCTGGCGCTGCTGCTCGATCTGGCGTTCGGCATTGGCAATCTGCTGCGCCACACGATGGCGCTGTTCCGCGACATGCTTAATTTGCTGCTCCAGTCGCGCAATCTCCGCATTGACCGAATACAGGTCACCCTGCTTCACATGCAAGGTATCCGCCAACTGATAATGCCCGCTACGCGAGGACTCCAGCTTGCTCTCTATCTCGCGCAGCCGCGCCGTCTCACCTTCCAGATCAGTACGAGTCTTCTCCGTCGCCTGCACATAACGCACACGCTGCGCCTCGGCCTCCAGTCGCTTCACCAGCCAGAACAACTGCTGCGTGGTATTACGTTGCGTCTCGAACGCATGGTATTGCTTAGCCACCTCGGCCTGATCGCTCAGATGCAGTAATTGCTTATCCAACTCCTGCAAAATATCGGACACGCGCAGTAGGTTGTCGCGGGTATCGCGCAAGCGCAGTTCGGTCTCGCGGCGACGGTCGCGGTATTTGGACACCCCGGCCGCCTCTTCCAGGAAGACGCGCAACTCCTCGGGCTTGGCCTCGATGATGCGCGAAATCATGCCCTGCTCGATGATCGCGTAGGCGCGCGCCCCCAGACCGGTGCCGAGGAAAATATCGGTGATGTCCTTGCGTCGGACGTGCTGATTATTAATGTGATAACTGGATTCGCCATCGCGCTGCAACACGCGCTTGATCGAAATCTCGGCATAGGTAGACCACTGCCCCGCCGCCTTGCCCAGCGAGTTATCGAAAACCAGTTCCACGCTGGCGCGCGACACCGGCTTGCGCTTGCTGGAGCCGTTGAAAATCACGTCCTGCATGGTCGCACCGCGCAAGGCCGAAGCCTTGGACTCGCCCAACACCCAGCGCAGCGCGTCGATCACATTCGACTTGCCGCAACCGTTAGGCCCGACCACGCCGACGATCTGCCCCGGCAACGGAATGTGCGTGGGATCGACGAACGACTTAAATCCGGCTAGTTTGATTTGGGATAAACGCAATTTGAATGGCACAACGTTTTATAATGCGGGCCATTCTAACCGAACTAATCTGGGCAACCAATAATGACTACACAAGCAAACAAAACGCTGGAAACCTTCCCTAACCCGAACCCCAAGCGTGACTACCATATCCACATGGAAATCCCCGAGTTCACCTGCCTATGTCCCAAGACCGGCCAGCCGGATTTCGCCACCCTGACACTGGACTACATCGCCGATCAGGAGTGCGTGGAACTCAAGAGCCTCAAGCTCTACATGTGGTCATTCCGTGAAGAGGGCCATTTCCACGAAGACGTCACCAACCGCATCCTCGACGACCTAGTCGCCGCCACCAACCCAAGATTCATGCGCCTGACCGCAAAGTTCTACGTGCGCGGCGGCATCTTCACCAACGTCATTGCCGAACACCGCAAAGAAGGCTGGCAGCCAGCTCCCTTCGTGGAACTGAGCCAGTTTGGCATGCAATCGAATACCAGAGGCTAAGACGCAGCACTGCACCCGCAACGGCCACTCCCGCAGCCGAAGCTACGCTCAGAAACTCGGATTTAGAATTGAGTCAGGTTGGGCTGCGCACGGCTAGCAGGTAACGAGTGCGAAATAGTAAATAAAGCGTTGTTGTTGCTAACGACAGCTCCTCGGCCAAAGCGAAAATTCATAGTAAGACGCAGTGGAGGCTGCGGTAAAACTTAAACCGGACATATGAGAAACACTAAACTCAGGAAAATCGGCCACATAAACTATGGACTCTAAAGCTCCATGCTATAGAAAAATGGGGGGGCGCCGGGGAGCCAGAAATCGAGAATTAAGTCTCATTCGTAACAGAACGCATAGGCTTTACTCTTCCGTCGAGCGAATCTGTCAAAGAAATGAATAAACGATAGAGCCCCCACATGAATATCAATGGAATTACGATCGTTTGCAAAACGAATACGACGATCAGATTAATGACGTGATCGATGAATTTTGCAGTAAGCTCTTTAAGCTTTTCCACATAAGCACTTGGGTCGTATTTCTGCGAAACCTGCCCCAACTTTTGTGGCAATGCAACAACTGCCTCCTTTACATGGGCTATGTAAGTCAAAACGGAAGCTGCAGCCTCTGCCAATTTAGACTTCTCGGTCTTCTCTGCAGAGGAAGTTGATGGATCCGCTGTAGCTTGAACAGGCATCGGAGCGGCTCCTTGAACAGCGGCAGTCACTGTTGTCTTTCCATTCGAAAACCCTGCTGAATTGGTGGTAACTGGTTCGATATTCGCCTCAGGCACACTAGAGGCAGCCGAACCTAAACTCTCCAACTGACTCTGCCCCGTTTCCAATGCCAACTGATTTTCTTGGTATTCCTTTTCCAGAAATTGTTTGTATACGAACTCATTTCCCAATGCTACCAATGGGACTGAGAATCGTACAAAAATCACTGCTATTAACATCTTCGTGAGAAGCGGAGACGGATGTCGCCCAGAAATCTTAAGCCCCCCCCAAAGCACAGCGAGCACAGTAAGCATTGTGGGGAAAATCCAGTAACCCCCAATAGTGACCAGTATTTTCAAGATACCGAAGGCAATACTGGCATAAAGCATTAATTCCGAGAATTGTTCAATCAAATCATTAGCCGGGTCCAGAATTTGACCGGGAGCTAGAGTTACGCCAAATCCGACTGGCGCTATGGAAAATTCAGTTCCTTGTGCAACTGAAATTAATGCATTCAGCCCCCGCGCCACAGTGAAACTAACTAGAGACCGTTTCAGCCCTGCATCGATTTCCTTTTTTGCGGATGCATCTAGCGAGCCTGTCCAAGCCAAAATGACAACAAGAATGAGTCCCAATACCAAAAGATATTTAAGTAACGGTGTTTTCATAACGAAATCCTCAATGGAATGTATCCGAAATTCTGTGTGTGAGGCCGCCTTAATCACGGCCCTAAACTGATGCAGTGAATCGTTCTCTGAATATGATGGAGAACTGATTGGCAGTCTCCTTCCATGTTCGTGGTGACATCATCCAATCTTTCACTATGGTGCGCAACGCCAGATTTGAGCCTGTCCAAAATTTTGTGTATTACTCAAATTTCTGCTTCTGGCACGATAGTAGAAGCATGAAAGAGCCACATGGACAGTCCGTTTTGGCCAAGCATCCGTCCTCCGATAGATTCCCAACCCCATTAATCCCCATATTTTTAAATGAACGCAGTCTTTAGTAGCATTTCACTAGCAATCAATAATAGGCCCCATTGATTTTGACACGACTAGAGTATCAATCTCAGTTTGCCCTGAGCCTGTCGAATGACCGTGGTTCGAGAAGGCTCTCCTGAGCTTGTCGAAGCGTCCAGGGCGAACGGGGTGACTTAATCAATGCTTCGTTTGTTGCTTGGACTGGCGTTTGTTGGCGATGCCCGTTTTCTCTGTTTTTTCTTGTGCCGCAATCAACGTTGTAAAACTGCCATTCTCGCCTGAGTTTTCATAGTCCATGCTCAATCTGGTGACGACTTCTTCGCCGGCAAGATTCATTTCTTCTGTCAGTATGCTCAACAACAAAACAAACAATCTTCTTTGCGAAATCTTCCAGGTAGTCCCTTCGCGTTGATACAGCGAGTGACTAAGTTGCATAAAATTATCAAATGGCGATGAGCCTAGAATCATCGGCAGTGTATTTTTAAATCGTCCCGAGTTGCCTATCAAGTCCCAGTAACGGGCAAAGCGATTCATTGCCTGCATGGTGAAAAAATCGATGTCCCGCGTGCTTAATATGTTGTACGGCGCTTTCGGGTTGTAACACAGCCGGTAGGTTTCGGTGTGCCGATTGATCGGTGCGCCACGTAAGCGCTTGAGTATGCCGAGCTGTATTTCGTGGGGCTTGAAAGTGACCAGTTGATCAAAGCTTTTGGCGAAGTTTTCAAGGGTGTCACCGGGTAGACCAAAGATCAAATCCGCATGAATATAGGCCTCAGTTTCCTCCCTTAACCAGTGCAGATTTTCACCGGATTTTTTATTGTCCTGCTTGCGGCTGATGAGCTCCTGTAGCACGGGATCGAAAGTCTGGATGCCAATTTCAAACTGCAAAGAATGTTTGGGGAATTTTGCGATCGTCTGTTTTAGTTTGTCAGACAGGTTGTCAGGCACCACTTCAAAATGCAGGTATAAGTCGTCGCTCATGCGCGCCAGAAAAAAATCCATGATGGCGACGCTGGTGCTGACTTTTAAATTGAAAGTGCGATCAATAAATTTAAAATTACGAGCGCCGCGCTGATGCAGTTGATCCATGGCATCGAGGAAGCTCCCAAGCTCGAAAGGTTCGGAGGTTTTGTCCAGTGAGGACAAGCAAAATTCGCATTTGAAAGGACAGCCACGCGAAGCTTCGACATAAATCATGCGGTTGCGAATATCCTCGTCGCTGTAGTAGGCGTAAGGTAGTTCCAGTTGGTTGAGTGCGGCAACTTCACCCTTAATAATTTTACGCGCGGGAATTTCACCGGCCAGCAACTGTTCGCAGAGTTTTCTGAAGCTGATTTCGCCTGCACCTTCGATCACATAATCGGCCAGCTCGACCACGTCGGGATGATCGGGATAGTGACTGACTTCAGGGCCACCCAGCACAATGAACGTGGCGGGCGATATTTGTTTAATCAGTGCAATGGTCTGACTGACTTCTTCCACATTCCAGATGTAAACGCCAAAACCGATAATGGCAGGTTGATGCCGCAACAACTGCTCGGCAATATCGAGCGGACGCTGGTGGATGGTAAATTCTTCGATACGGGCGCGCGACTGCAAGTTGCCCAGATTGGCGTATAGATAACGCAGACCAAGGGCAGAATGGATATAACGGGCGTTGAGCGCGGTGAGTAAGATGTCGGCCATAAAAGGCGCTTTTAGCTGACCAGAGTAGTGTGCAGTTTGATCTGGCATGGGGGCAACATTTTATACGAAAAGACGAGATCGCAGGTTCAGGATAAATCCCCTGCGCTTAGCCCTTGGGCACGATGCCGTCATCTATTAATTGATGATCCATTCGAATTGCCAAGCCGCCGGAACAACTAACCAACAATCAAAAACTTTGCGGGTAGCAAACTGCCTGTTTGCATGATCTACGGCGCTGTCTGCGTTAGGCCACGAATCCCTGATTAGCCCGTAATGCGCGCGCCATTTGCCGCGACTCTTCTTCCTTGAGCGTATCGTTGATTTCGCGCATAACGCTGTTCAGGTCGACTGGCTTTTCGATTCGCTCGAAACGACCGGTCAACACGCTGTCTGACTTTAACTGACTGCTCTGGTAGAGCGACCAAATTTCATTGCCGTAGTCGGTCAGCAACAGCTCGGGAGCGAATTGGCCGAAATAGGTGGCCAGATTTTCGACATCCCGCTGCAACATTTGACAGGCTTGCTGGTTGGCGGCGGCATTGATAGCCTGGGGGAGGTCGATTATGACCGGCCCCGCCGCATCAACCAGCACGTTATATTCCGACAGATCACCGTGCACGATCCCCGCACACAGCATCTGTACCACTTGCGATATCAGGATGTTGTGGTATTCGCGTGCCAGTTCCGGCGAAAAGGTCATATCGTTGAGACGCGGAGCAGAATTCCCCTCACTGTCCGTCAACAGTTCCATCAGCAACACACCTTCATGAAAGTTGTACGGCTTGGGCACGCGCACCCCTGCGGCAGCCAGCAGGTATAAAGCATCGACTTCGGCATTTTGCCAAGCTTCTTCCTGTGCCTTGCGGCCATATCGCGTACCTTTTTCCATGGCACGGGCACGACGGCTATTTTTGACTTTTCGCCCTTCGGTGTAATCAACGCTCTGGCGAAAGCTGCGCTTGTTGGCTTCTTTGTAAACCTTCGCGCATCGTATTTCCTCGCCGCAGCGCACCACATACACCGTCGCTTCTTTGCCGCTCATCAACTGGCGGATCACCTCGTCTACCAATCCATCCTGAACCAGCGGTTCCATTCTTTTCGGGGTTTTCATCAGCGATTTCTATGTGTGTTACAAAAATTTAAAAACTATTGTGATTCTGCCCCGGCACCGTAAAACCTGAGTCGAGCAGGTCGCAGACACTTTGGGATAATTACTAATTACCCGACTTAAATAACACGTATCACTCTGTTTTTTTATTCAGCATTGATTGTAGTGCGGCGAAGGGATTATGCGTTGCCGTTGAGTGACTATCCGCTCCCCGACTTCGCACCGCTTCATCCAGAACACGAGAATGCTCGTTGTCGTGACAATACAGACAGAGCAACTCCCAGTTGCTTCCATCCGCCGGATTGTTGTCGTGATTGTGATCTTTATGATGCACCGTCAATTCGCGCAGACGGACTCCGGAAAACTCGCGCCCGCATCGCCCACATATCCAGGGAAATAACTTAAGCGCACGTTCGCGGTAACCCGCGCCGCGCAATTCGCTTTGCTGACGTGCATCGGCGACGATACGATCCAGCCGCGCGTGATTTGGAGTGGTGTGCTTGGGCATGACAATTAACCGAATTCAAGTGGCTGTGACTATAGCAGGGGAAACGCCGGGCTTGCCGCCCTAAATGACTTTCGGCCCCTGTTTTCATGAAGCCAGCTTCCGCCCGCCCTGAAACCTGAGCGTAGCCGCCGCATCGGCGGGCGCACCCTGCCCTACCTCAATCCTGTCTCTGCTATATTTACGCACCACCAAAAGCTTGTCGGGATTAACTCCGGCCTACTCATGTCTTTCTTTCTCGGTCTAGACTTCGGCACTTCCGGCGCACGGGCCTGCGTGATCGACGGCGACCACACCATTGTTCACGCGCAGCGCGTCGCCTATGCCAACCCAAATGGGCAGACGCCGCAGGATTGGCGCAGCGCACTGCTGGCGTTGCTGAAAGGCTTGCCCAAGAATATCGCGGGCAGCCTTTGCGGCATTGCAATCGACGGAACTTCGGGGACGGTATTGCTGTGCGATGAAGAACTGACGCCGGTTTCGGAGGCTCTGTTATATAACGATGGGCGCGCCGTTCAGCAGGCAGCGCAACTCCGCACCATCGCGCCTGCTGGGCATGTGACAGTCTCTTCAACCTCCGGACTCGCCAAATTTCTGTGGCTGACGCAACACGCTGGCCAAGGTCATTATTTCCTGCACCAGTCCGACTGGCTGACTGCGTTATTGAGCGGCCGGTCCGGCATCTCGGATTATCACAATGCGCTCAAGACCGGCTATGACGTGGAATCACTGCGCTGGCCGGATTGGGTGGCATCACTTCCCCATGCGCACTGCTTGCCTGAGGTGGTCGCCCCCGGAACCGATCTCGGCATCCTCCGCGCCGATCTCGCGGCGCACTTCGGCATCTCGCCGGACTGCCGCGTTCACGCGGGCACGACCGACAGCACGGCCGCCTTCATCGCTTCCGGCGTGACCGAGCTTGGCATCGGCGTTTCTTCGCTGGGCACAACACTGGTGCTCAAGCAACTCTCCGACAAACGCATTGAAGCACCTGAATATGGGATATACAGCCATCGTTTTGGTGAGCTTTGGCTGGTGGGCGGAGCATCAAATGCCGGAGCCGGAATCCTGAAGGAGTATTTTGATGAACGGCAACTCGCCGAGTTAAGCGCACGTATAGACCCTTTGCAGAACAGCCCGCTGGACTATTACCCGCTGGGCAAGGTGGGCGAACGCTTTCCGGTCAACAATCCCAACCTTGCGCCGCGATTACTTCCGCGCCCCGATGACGACGCCGCTTTTCTTCACGGCATATTGCAAGGGCTGAGCCGCATCGAAGCGACCGGCTACAAAAAACTGGCCGAACTGGGCGCGCCACCATTACGGCACGTACTCTCTTGCGGCGGGGGAGCGAAGAATGAAAGCTGGAGAAAACTGCGGGAAAGATTGATCGGTGTACCGACAGATATTGCCGCCCACTCCGAGGCGTCTTACGGCGCAGCCTTACTCTGTACCGCGATGATATTCCTATCGCGCAGTGCAGCCTCGAACTGAGGCAGCGGCATGGGCCTACCGAAAAAATAGCCCTGAAATGAATGGCAGCCACGCGCATCCAGAAACTTGCTTTGCGCCTCGGTTTCCACCCCTTCAGCGATGACGTCTAGTCCCAGCGCAGCGCTCATCGCGATAATCGTCTGCACGATGACCGCATCGTTGGTGTCACGAGTAATTTCGCCGACAAAGGATTGATCAATCTTGATCTGATCCAGCGGCAGGCGTTTAAGATATTGCAGCGATGAGTAGCCGGTACCAAAATCGTCCATAGAGAAACTCAGCCCAAATCGTCTGAGTTCGTGCATCTTGGCTATGGTGTCATCTACATTTTCCAGCACCATACTCTCGGTCAATTCCAGTTTGAGATGCGAGGCTTGGGCACCGCTCACCAGCAGGGCATGCTGTACCTGCGAGACAAAATCGAGTTGATAGAATTGTTGTGCGCTAACGTTGACCGCCAGCTTCAAGTCGCGGGTCAGCGGGTCGTTCTGCCATAGCTTGAGTTGCGCGCAGGCCGTCTCCAGTACCCACTGCCCTATCGGCACGATTAAACCGGTTTCCTCGGCCAGCGGGATGAATTGCGCGGGTGACACCAGTCCGCGCTCAGGATGCTGCCAGCGCAGTAGAACCTCGGCACCCAAGGCGCGATTCAAACTGTCCACCTGTATCTGGTAGTAAAGATGCAACTGCCCCTTTTCAACCGAGGAACGCAGCTCGGTTTCCAGATTGGCGCGCAACTCAATTGCTGCCTGCATCTCGGGGTCGTAGAAACGTATGGTGTTACGCCCCTCTGCTTTAGCCTGATACATCGCACTGTCGGCGTAGCGCAATAAATTATCGACACTCTCTTGCACGCCATTAAACAACACGATACCGATGCTGGTTGTACTGTAAAGCAAGCCATCGCCCAGCTCGCATGGCTGGCCCAAACTTTCGCGTATTTGTTCGGCAGCCAGTATCGCTTGCGACACGGCTTCGTCATCGCTACTGCCCAAGCCTTTCAGCAACACGACAAATTCATCACCGCCTATGCGTGCAACCGTGTCGCCCTCTACCGTGGCGGCACGCAAACGCTGGGCTAGCTCAACCAGTAACAGGTCGCCAGCCTCATGTCCTTTGACATCGTTAATGGTCTTGAATTGATCCAGATCAAGAAAGAACAGCGCGCCGCGCTGACCATCACGCTCGCTGGCCTTCAACGCCTCTTCCAGACGTTCCATGATTAACTGGCGATTGGGCAAGCCGGTCAACATGTCGTAGAAAGCCAGATGATGAGCGGCCGCCTGCGCCTGATCCCGTGCGGTAATCAGCATGCCCGTGTAGGCATCGTAGTTGCGACAGAGCAGTATCGCCTTGGCCAGATGCGACATGACCGACTGGAACATAAAGGTCAATGGCAATTCGCTCTCCGGCACACGGGGGGCGATCAGCACGATGACGCCACCGCCATCTATCGGTAAACGCAAATAGGATTGATACTGGATGCGCGCCGAGGAGAAGCCAACCAACAATTCCTTTGCGTCTGTTTCGCGCACCGAACCGCCACACAACAGTGCCTTGGGCAAAGTCATCTGCTTGCCAAGCTTATCAATCAGCTCGAAATCACCGACCGCTGCGTCGATCACGATCGCCTGCATTTCAGGCGCATCATTGCTGCAATCAACATTCAGGCAGATAAATCCCGCGGGGAATGAGGTGTAGTAAAGCAGACGTTGCAGGGTACGGGTAAGCAAAGGCTTGAGGCTAACCTCGCTACCTATGGTCACCGCCATGTCGTACAAAATGGGGAGGATTTCGTCGCGATTCATATCTGGTCGCAGCTCATGAGTTCCAGTTTGCCGCAACCAGCGTGGCATTATGGAACAGCGGATAACCGCGCTCCATCGAACTGCCGATCTCGCCCAACGACAGCGCACCGGCGACTTGTCTGGCCCGAGAGCGGACTGCAAACTCGCCCAATTCCTCGGCTGCCGCCGCCATGCCCATGTGCATGCGCCGCCCGGCGCAGTAAAACAACAACAACTCCTCGGATGAGCCGTTGCGACTGAGTGCTTGCATGCCGTCCAGTAACACGCGCAGCGTCTCGCGCGAATCGACTGCAGGCGATTGCAGCAGAGTCAATACGGCATTGGGCGGAATTTCACCGACGCAGAACAGCGAGCCATCTTCGCCCAGCATCACCGGAATGCGCACCACGACGTGATGGTTGGCGCGCACGATGCCGAACGGAAAATGCACCGCGTGCTGATAGAAATTCTCCGCTGTCATCTCCACGTCATACTGGGCTTGCACCAGTTCACGATAGACCTCGAAGGCGGGACGCCAGTCGATCTGGCTAATGCGATTGCCCCGGGTAGCGGTGGCGTAGACATTTTTTCCCGGCGCCAAATATCCATGCTCCAGAATCGCGCCCCTGTGTTTGCGTAGCAGCAACAGCAACACACCGTTTTGCACCAGACGCTCTCCGTCAAACAAACAGGGCATGGGCTGGAAGGTTTCGCTGCCCGCATTTACGCCCGCGTAATGCACGCGATTAGCCAGCTTCAGATAGAGCGCATCCAGCAATGTGGCAATATTGGGCACCATGGAATCGAACAGCATGAACAGGGTGATATCCTCGCTGTCATCCAGTTGCTTGCGCACACCATCGGCAATCAGCTGCGTCACCTGCTCTACCCCGGCAGCCTCGACAGGCAAGGCTGCATGAAGTTCGGTATACGGCATTTCCTCGAAGCACAGCAGCCATACTCCTGCGGTCAGGAAAGTACCGTCTCTGACCAGCGCGGGAAATATCCCGCCGACCAGCGGAACATTGCAGCGGGCGCATACCTACTGCAACAGTGCGACTTGTGCTTTTTCTGATTCAGGCAGCAACGCGCACACCCCCATCGCGGGATGGGCTGACTGCCACTCCCGCAATACGGTATCAAGTTCGTTTTCATCCAACGTAGGCAGATACTTCATCATCTCGCCAACTACTCTCACAATTTATAGGTATGGCTACTGCGGCGGGACAATATCACCGCGCACGTGCGCCATCAAGCACCGGCGCTGAATAAGGCCGAAAATTGCTCCAGCGGGACCGGCTTACCAAACAGATAGCCCTGAAAAGCATGACAGCCGTTTGCAACCAAGAACTCGCACTGGGCCTCAGTCTCCACTCCTTCGGCAATCACGTCCAGACCGAGAGCCGCCCCCATCGCGATAATGGTCTTCACAATGGCCGCATCGTTGGTGTCGGTGGCTAGGTCGCGCACAAAGGATTGGTCGATCTTGATCTGATCCAGTGGTAACTGCTTGAGATATTGCAACGACGAATAGCCGGTGCCGAAATCATCCATCGAGAAATTCACCCCCAGCTGTTTCAACTCGCCCATCTTGGCAATGGTGGCTTCGACGTTCTCCTGCACCATGCTTTCGGTCAATTCCAGCTTTAGCTGGCCAGGCTTTGCGCCACTATCTTGCAATACCTGCCGCACCCTCGCGACGAAATCACGCTGGCGGAATTGTTTGACGCTGACATTCACTGCCAGCGTTAAATCGCACATCAGCGGTTCGTCTTGCCAGGCCCGCAGTTGCTGACAGGCAGTTTCCAATACCCATAATCCGATTGGCACGATCAATCCGGTTTCCTCGGCCAGCGGAATGAAATCCATGGGCGAAACCAGCCCGCGCACGGGATGTACCCAGCGCAGCAGCACCTCTGCTCCCAGCGCACGGCGCCGACTGTCCACCTGTATCTGGTAGTGGAGCTGGAACTGACTTTCCTCCAGCGCGAGCCGCAGTTCGGTTTCCATATCGGCACGCGCCTCGATCTCCGACTGTGTCTTGGGATCATAAAAGCGGATGGCGTTACGCCCTGCTGTCTTGGCCTGATACATTGCAATATCGGCGTATTTGAGCAGCTCGTCCAGGCTGTCGCGGTGCCCCTTGAACATCGCAATCCCGATACTGGGGGTAGTGCGATGATTGCGCCCCTTGAGTTGATAGGGTTCGTTTAACGCTGCCTGTATCTTTTCGGCCACCGCCTCAGCCTGATTTGCCGCGATGTCCGCCTTGAGATCCAGCGTTTCCAGTACCAGCACGAATTCGTCTCCGCCCAGACGCGCCACCGTGTCGCCATCACGCAGGCAGGATGACAATCGCCTCGCCACCTCGACCAGCAACAAATCGCCGATCTCGTGCCCCTTTGTGTCATTAAGCGTCTTGAAATGATCAAGATCGAGGAACAGCAGCGCACCATGATGATGATTGCGCGCACTCACCGACAGGGCCTGCTGCAAACGATCCGTCAGCAAGCGTCGGTTGGGCAAATTCGTCAAGACATCGTAAAAGGCCAGCTGATGTATCTTCTGCTCGTTCTGCTTGCGCTGGGTGATATCGCGCAAAAATGCGCTGAAAAATAACTCCTTGCCATGCGGAATGGTCACGATGGACAGTTCGATCGGAAACTCTTCGCCGCCTTGACGAAACGCTGCCACCTCGACCCGCGTACCTAAAATGGTGGGCACTCGGCTACTCAGAAAACGCTGCATACCTTCACGATGCCGGCAGCGATAACGCTCAGGAATTATCAGTTCGGCCAACTCCTTCCCCATTGTTTCAGCCGCAAAATAACCGAACATTTTTTCAGCCTCGCTGTTCCAGCCGACTATCTTCCCGTCCACGTTAATGGTGATAATTGCATCCAGCGCCTTATCGATGGTGAGCCTGAACCGTTCTTCGCTTTCGCGCAGCGATTGCGTCATCTCCTCGGCCTGCTGTGCGGCGCGTTGCTGGAGTTCGCTGTGCGCCTCTTCCAGATCAGTCAGCGCATGTGCGTTTTGACGTGCCAGACGCTGATCGAACATCGAAGCCAGAATGCCGCCACCAAACCAAAACAAAGAAATCAGTGCAACCAACACCGCGAGCAGACGGGGTTCTATGGAAAATTCGGTAGAGAGACACATGCTACCGGGCGCCACATCCAATCCCAGCATGGCGGAGTAATGCATGCCGGAGATCGCCAGCCCCATGATGGTAGCCCCCAGCAGGGAGCGTAACAGCGAATGCAGTTTGATTCGGTTGCCCCGGTACATCATCAGCAGCGCCCCCCACGAAGCGATCACGGCGATTGCAACTGAAAGTACGACGACCATGGGGGAATAGCCTATGGGCGGCGACATCTTGATCGCTTCCATGCCGGTGTAATGCATGAGACTGATACCCGCCCCCATCACCAGACCGCTGATAAACAGCCGCAGGCTGCCAATTTGTTCATCACGCAGAACCCAGAAACCGAGCAGCGCAGAGCCAATCGCCGGAACAATGGAAAGCAGAGTCAGAAACGTGTCGTAGGCCAGCGGTATCGGGAGATGCAGGGCCAACATGCCGATAAAGTGCATGGACCAGATCGCGGCACCAAGCGTAATGCTGCCCAGAATCATCCACCACATCGCAGCACGCTCACTGCTCTCACGCATGCGCTCGGCATGGGCAAGCGCGGTGAACGAACCGGTCATTGCGACCAGCACGGACAACAAAACCAGCGAAACATTCCAGGAGATCAGCAAGGCTATAAGTATCTGTTTTTATTTACTCCCCGAATCGTAACCCATTCAGTACGATTAACGCCATATCCCTATCGGGCGTAAATCACGGAACAAGCCGGGCGCATCAGGCTTTATAATCACGCCCTCATTTTGTCTCGCTAATTCGGAGCATCTTCATGTCGCCCAACACTACATCTCAAAATCTGTTCAACACCCGCCAGTCCTTCGACCTCGCCAATGGCAAGTCCGGCACGCTGTATTCGCTGCCCGCGCTGGAAGCCGCCGGGGTCGCCAAGATCTCGCGCCTGCCGGTCTCGATCCGTATCGTGCTGGAAGCGGTACTGCGCAATTGCGATGGCAAAAAAGTGACCGAAGCCCATGTGCGCCAACTGGCGAACTGGAAGCCGAATGCAGTGCGCACCGAAGAAATTCCCTTCATCGTCGCACGCATCGTGTTGCAGGATTTCACCGGCGTGCCGCTGCTGGCTGATCTGGCCGCAATGCGCGACGCTGCCGCCGCGATGGGCAAAGATCCAAAGATTATCGAGCCTCTGGTACCGGTCAACATGGTGGTTGATCACTCGGTACAGATCGACTACTTCAATCGCCCCGACGCGCTAAAGCTAAACATGGAACTGGAGTTTGAGCGCAACACCGAGCGCTACCGCTTCATGAAGTGGGGCATGCAGGCCTTCGATACCTTCAAGGTCGTGCCACCCGGCGTCGGCATCGTGCATCAAGTAAATCTGGAATATCTGGCGCGCGGCGTACAGCACAAGGATGGCGTGTACTACCCCGACACACTGGTCGGCACCGACAGCCACACCACCATGATCAACGGCATCGGCGTGGTCGGCTGGGGCGTTGGCGGCATCGAGGCCGAGGCCGGCATGCTGGGCCAGCCGGTTTACTTCCTGACCCCCGATGTGGTCGGCGTAAACCTCAAGGGACAACTGCGCGAAGGCGTGACCGCGACCGATCTGGTGCTGAGCGTGACCGAACTGCTGCGCCAACATAAAGTGGTCGGCAAGTTCGTCGAATTTTTCGGTGAAGGCACCGCCGCCCTCACCCTGCCGGACCGCGCCACCATCGCCAACATGGCGCCCGAATACGGCGCCACCATGGGATTCTTCCCGGTAGACGAAACCACCGTCAATTTCATGCGCAGCACCGGCCGCACCGAAGAGGAAGTTGACGCCTTCGAAGCCTACTTCAAAGCACAGGGGCTGTTCGGCATCCAGCAGGCCGGCGACATCGATTACAGCAGCGTGGTGGAACTCGATCTGGCCAGCATCGAGCCTTCGCTGTCGGGTCCGAAGCGTCCGCAGGATCGCGTGGCGCTGAAGGCCATGAAAGAGACCTTCGCCGAACTGTTCTCCAAGCCCGTGGGCGAAAACGGTTTCAACCAGCCCGCCGAAAAATTGGCGCAGCGTTACGCCACCGGCAAGGATGATCTGAAAATCGGTAACGGCGACGTGCTGATTGCCGCTATCACCAGCTGCACCAACACATCCAACCCCGGTGTCATGCTGGCGGCAGGCCTGCTGGCACAAAAGGCAGTAGCCAAGGGTCTGACCATCGCCCCCCACATCAAGACTTCACTTGCCCCCGGCTCGCGCGTGGTGACCGAATATCTAACCAACGCCAATCTGCTAGAGCCCTTGGCCAAGCTTGGATTCAGCGTCGCGGCCTACGGCTGCGCCACCTGTATCGGCAATGCGGGTCCCTTGCGCGAAGATATCGATAAGACCATCACCGACAACAACCTGATCGCGGCGGCCGTGCTTTCCGGAAACCGCAACTTCGAAGCGCGTATCCACCCCAACCTGAAGGCCAACTTTCTGGCCTCGCCGCCGCTGGTGGTGGCCTACGCCATCGCGGGCAAAGTCAACATCAACCTTGACACCGAGCCGCTGGGCACAGGCAAGGACGGCCAGCCGGTCTACCTGAAAGACATCTGGCCGAACAGCCACGAGATCGCAACGGTGATGAAGTACGCGACCGACCCTGCCGTTTACCAGCGACTGTACAGCGACCTGACCCGTGACCTGCCGCTGTGGAACGCCATCGAAGCACCGACCGGCAACCAGTATCAGTGGGACGATTCGACCTATATCGCCTGCCCGCCCTTCTTCACCGACTTCGGCATGACGACCGGCAGCATTAACGAAATTAAAGGTGCGAAAGCACTGGCGCTGCTGGGTGACTCGGTCACCACCGACCACATTAGTCCAGCCGGCAGCTTCAAGCCCACCACGCCCGCAGGGCAGTATCTGCAAGGAAAACATGTGGAACAGAAGGATTTCAACAGCTACGGTGCGCGACGCGGCAATCACGAGGTGATGATGCGCGGTACCTTCGCCAACGTGCGTATCAAGAACCTGATGCTGCCGGTTAACGCGGACGGTGGCCGCACCGAAGGCGGCTACACCCTATACAACGGCGAACAAATGTCGATCTACGATGCCGCGATGAAGCATATCGCCAACGGCACACCTACTGTAATTTTTGCGGGTGAGGAATACGGCACCGGCTCCAGCCGTGACTGGGCGGCCAAGGGCACCCAATTGCTGGGCGTTAAAGCCGTCATCGCCAAGAGCTACGAGCGCATCCACCGCAGCAATCTGGTGGGCATGGGCGTATTGCCGCTACAGTTCAAAGGCGACGACACTACCTCCGCGCTAAAACTGGTCGGCGATGAAACCTTCGATCTGACCGGCATAAACGAAAATCTGAAGCCGCAACAGGATGTGACACTGACCATTACCCGCAAGGATGGCACTACACAGCAAGTAACGCTGTTGCTGCGTATTGATACGCCGATCGAGGTGGACTATTACCGCCACGGCGGCATCCTGCCCTACGTGTTGCGCGAACTGGTCAGTCAGGCCGATTAAACCATTGCAGCCCAAGGTACTCATAACATGCAGATTGATGCGGACAAGGCAATACAGGAACTGACCAGCAAGGGCATCAAGTTGCCTCC
Source organism: Burkholderiales bacterium (assembly GCA_038210095.1). GTDB lineage: Bacteria > Pseudomonadota > Gammaproteobacteria > Burkholderiales > Gallionellaceae > Gallionella. The sequence goes on along the minus strand of JBBQXA010000004.1, from coordinate 17,124 downwards.
GCAACCCGCTGTGCTGCTGGAATTGCAAGCACGCTTTGCCGCCGATGACTACAGCATGAAGGAACTGGCCGCGATCATCAGCCGCGATCCGGGAATCACCGCAATGTTATTCAAGGCGGCTCGCTCCCCGGTGTTCGGGGGCAGCAAGAAGCTCGACACGCTGGAGCAGGTGCTGATGCTGATCGGCGCCAAGCAAACCTATAGTTTGGTACAGGCAGTAGCGCTTACCTCCGCCTTGTCCAACAAGACGCGCAAGGCCTATGAGGTGTTCTGGAGCCGCTCCGGCGAAATCGCCCAGATCGCGGCACTGATTGCCGCCGAGCGCGTTTCGATCTGCAACATTTTTCCGGAACAGGCCTACATGGCCGGCATTTTCCACGAATGCGGTGTGCCGGTATTGATGCAACGCTTCCCGCAATACTGCAACACATTGCATCTCAACAAAGCCTGCTGCTGGCCCAGCCTGACGGAAGAGGACGCGCAATTTAACGTCGATCACACCAGCATCGGCTATCTGGTCGCTCGCCACTGGAAGCTGCCCGATTTCGTGTGCAAGGCCATCCTGTATCACCACGACATGCCGCTTGATGAAGTGGGCTCAGTGCGGACGCTAGTGTCTATCCTCCAACTGGCGACCCATTTCTACCACCGCATCGGTCGGGTCGAAGATCCTGTCTGGAACAAATTGCGGACCGAAGTGCTGGCCGAAATTGGCCTTGATCCTGATGCCGAGCAGGAGTATTTCGAACTTATTAGCGAGCAATTTTTGAACTGAGCGCAGATCACGATTTTGATGCCACGGAGAAAACGATAACCCTGTTCACGCATTTTTTCGGCAACGCCGGCAGACCACAGTCTCCCGACTTGCTGCCTGCCGTTGAGCATGCCGTCTCCAGCGTGGAGCCGCTACTCAGGCAGGTCAGCGGCTATCCTGGCGCCTACCTCGCCCCGGTCGAATCCGCACTTAACTATTCGCACCAGCTGGCTGCCAGCCTGCCCGGGCCGGTGACCATCAGCCGCGAATCCTATGCCCGCGATCCGCTGGTGCATGCTCTATTCCCTTCCCTCGATTCCGTCACCGAGGCGATATGCAGCAGCCGCTCCTTGCAGGATCATCTGCAACACGCCCCGGATTCCCGGGACTTGTATGCACTGATGGGCATGCGACGACGCGAAAAAAATGTCGTCGGCATGCAACTATCAGGACAATTGGTGCAGCACGATGTAATGCAGAACATGATCTACTTCATCAGTCACACCATTGAAAATCCGGCCACCAGCGAAACGGAGGCCAGAGAACGGGTAGCCATGAAGTTTTTCGACAGTTTAGTAGACAAGGTGGCTCAACGCATTACTCAGCGCAAACAGGAAAGGCTCGGAGTCATGCAGGAGAAGGACCTGCTGACCGCACGCCTCCATAACGCCGATGCTCGCTCTCGACCGGAACTGGAAGCGCGCCTGTCACACACCATGGACAGCCTGCAAGCCAGCGTTAGCACACTCGAACTGGAACGCTATCCGGAAGACTTCAAGGCGGTGTTGCTGAATCCGGCCCTACACCTGCGACTGGATCAGACCGCGATCAAACTCGATGGCATGGGAGTCCGGCGCAACGATGATACCCAACAGGGGAAGGTCCTCGTGTTTGATGACTTGATCGGCTATGACCGCCGTAACTGGACCGTTACCATGGTGCGCTTTACCGATATGCCGCATGAAGCTTATGCCAGCCGACTGGAGCGCGCTTACCGCACCCTCACGATATGAGGGGAAGCACGCTCCCTTCTTCGATTTAGGCAGCGATTTTTTTGCACTCGGTATAACAGGCAGCGCAACTCTCGCCACAGGCTTTGCAGGACTCATGCTTGTCCGCATGCTTCTTGCATTCATCTTCGCACTGCTTGCAAACATCCATTGCAATAGCAGCCATCTTCGCCAGCTGTTTCGAATTCTGGTTAGCCAGTTTCTGCAACGCGCCGCACACCGCCAGCATCTCATTTACGGTTCGGGCGCAGGCAGCCATTTCCTTCTCGCCCTGCCCCAGCAGGTCGATACAGTGATTGAGACAGACCTCACCCTTCTGGATACAATCACTCACAGCCAAAACCAGTGCTCCACTTGCCGCGCCATGATGATGCGAGTGATCATGCTCTTGCATTGCCGCTTGTACGTTTCCCACCACGGCGGCACCCGCCAGCGCAATGCCGCCAACCAATAATTCTCTTCTGTTCATATAGCTCTCCCGTAAAAGTAATTCAAAAATTCGTTAATGGATTCATTCTTCATCTATCTCGCGCCCCGGAAACAGTTCCGCAGTGTAGCCAAAACGACTCATGTCAGGCATACGCATCGGATAGAGGATTCCGTCCAGATGATCGCACTCGTGCTGTACGACGCGCGCATGAAATCCGCTCACGGTTCGGTCTATCAGCGCTCCATACTCATCCACACCCTGATAGCGGATGTGCTGAAAACGCGGCACCAGACCGCGCAAACCCGGTAGACTCAGGCATCCTTCCCACCCCTCCTCGATCTCCTGCCCCTGGGGCGTAATGACGGGATTGATCAGCACGGTGTAGGGCACAATTCCAGCGTCCGGATAACGCGCATTTGGGTCGGCCTCCTGACGCTCGGGCGGCACACCGAAAATGACCACGCGCAAACCGACGCCAATCTGCGGCGCAGCAAGTCCGGCACCGCTCAATGCATTCATGGTGTCGCGCATATCCTGCAACAACTCACGCAATTCCACTCCGCCAAAATCGCGCACTGCGCAGGCCTGCTGCTGCAAGCGCACATCGCCCATACGCAACACTGCTCTTACACTCATAACTGTTTACTCTCGCTCAATTCAAAACACACCGCCCCCGCCTGATTGCTGCTCAACGATAAGCGGTAACCCTGTTGTTCGGCCCAACGTGCAGCCTGATACAGCCCTATCCCCAGGCCATGTTCGGAAACGACCACATTGCGCAACAGATTGGAGGTCAGATGATCAGGAATAGGAGAACCGTTATCGCACACCTTGAGGCGAAACGGCTCCGACTGCAATTCGACCGAAATGGTAATCCCTCGCTCGGTTTGGCGTTTTTTCAGGGCATTATCAATCAGATTATCCAGCACACTATCAAATAATGCCGCAGAAATTCGCATCACTGGCATGACAACCGGCGTGCTCCATTCGATTAAATGATGCTGATTGCGCAAGCGCAATGCATCCCACCATACACTCAGCTCCAGTTGCGAAAATTCATCCTCTCCCTGGGGTTGGCGTAATTTATTCAGGGTCTGTTCGATACGACGGCTTAGCAGCGGAAGTTGTTGCCTCAGCAATTGCTGCGATTGTTCTTTCTGACTCTGCGCAATCGCGGTGAGCGAATGCAGCGACTGCAACATGTTCTTCAGATCATGAGTCAGGCGCGATCCTGTCTCGTACACGGTCTGCAAACGCGTGATATCGCGCAAATTTTGTTCGCGCTGTTTGGCCTGATAGAAATATCCGATCATCTGGGCGAGTAGATAAACATGCAACACAATGCTGGGGCTGGGGGCATAGTGGGAATATAGCGTCAGATTCAGACCTCCCTCCTGCACCTGCACCGCATGCTCGCTGAACTCGCCGATCTGACCGTCATCGTCATCCGTCTTCCAAGCCAGCCCCGACAACCAGGGAAGATCATCCAGCAAGGCGATGGCACGTCGCAGATAGGAAGCTGCATCAGGTTCGCGTTGCGCGGATTCTGCCAGTTGTCGCAGCCAACTCTCAAACGGCGTTCCCACACTCAACAGGTAACGCGAAAACATGGTCCGAAAGCCGCCAAATCCGGTGCGCCGCATCAGTACAGTGCTGAAACGTGGATTCCACAATCCACCCAGTGCCAACAAAATAAGGCCAATCAGGAATAAGGTACGCAGCAGCGCGTCAGGATAATCCAGTTGCGCCAGCGTCATGAAAGCCAAGCTGCCCAACACGACCAACGCCAGCAACAGGAACAGTAGCAGACTGTAGATGAAGTCCACCGCGCGCGCCTCTTCGGGCAACTCCTTGCGCACTGGCAACAACGCCATCCCCACCAGCAGCAGTGGCAGCACGTAACTCATCATCACGCGCCCCACATCTATGGTCAATTCCGCGCCAAACAGATGCGGCACAACCCAGAGTAATAACAGCGCCAGCAAATAAGCCACGACCGCCAGATATAGCCGACGCGTCCAGTGATCGCGGAAGGAAAATACCCGCGCACCGACCAATCCGAACAATACGATCAGCCAGATAGCAACAATCCACCAATTCAACCACCAAGACATGACCACAGCAGCCAGAACAATCAAAGTCAGCGCAACCGGACCCAATTCGCGCTCACCACGCCACAACGGCTGCCAGATCAGGAATAGCCCCATGTGCGCCAGCAACAAAGAGCGCGCCCATGGACTTTCCACTCCGAACAACAGAGCGCCATGCAACAGCAACAGCATCCCCAGCAACAGCCAGCGAGCGTTAAGCGGATGTTCCTTCGCTCTAAGTGTCAGCATTTCGTCATCAATTCGTCAATATTTCGTCAATATTCTTGCAGTTTACACACCGAATGCTAACTTACACCCCAGACAAGCCCCGTTATCAGGGTAAAGAGTATGGCAAACAACCCTGGCACGCCATTTGCTGCTATATTTATTACCAAGAATTCATATTTATGGGGAGATTATAATGAAACGCAATCAATCCGGCTTTACTCTCATTGAGATCGCCATCGTGCTGGTTATCATCGGCCTGTTGCTGGCAGGTGTTATGAAAGGGCAGGAGCTGATCAATAGTGCAAAGGTCAAAAATCTCGCTTCTGATTTTAAAAATGTGCCGGTATTCATCTACGGCTATCAGGACAAGTTCAAAGCTTTACCGGGAGATGACAGCGCTGCCTTGACCCACCTCCCGACCACTGTACCAGCCGTCGTTAACGGCAATGGCGATGGCCTGATTGGAGGCGGCTGGCCAGCCACTACCGAATCTCTGAACTTCTGGCAGCATATCCGCCTTGCCGGACTAGCCGCCGGACCAACTAATTACGCCGCAGCCGACTACATCCCGAAAAATGCCGTAGGGGGAAATCTCGGCGTTACCAGCTCCGCAAACAGCCCTATCAGTAATCTCAGAGGCACTTACATCGTCTGTTCGGCGGCAATCGCTGGCAAATTTGCCAAGCAACTCGACACCACGCTGGATGACGGCAACACCGCAACCGGCTCGCTGCAAGTAGGCCTGAACACCCTGACGACAGCAGCACCAGCCGTTGCCGAAGCGACTGCAGCCGTCGCAGACGACACTACTTATCTGGTCTGCATGGGATTCTAAGTACTCCGGCGTGACATTCAAGCCCGCTTCGGCGGGCTTTTTTTATTGTCTATCCTGCGCATCCATGTAAGGCCAAAACGTTCAAACATGGATGGGCAGGATTTACAGTATGGAATATCTACGTCCGGTTATTCCGGTGTATCAGCTGTTGAAGCAATAGCGGCGAAGAATGGGATTTTCGGTTAGCAATCCATAGTTACAAATGCCCGCTGAATCCTGTTTCTCAATCTTCGCTACAGTTCACCACGCACTCGAGGATGCTGCGCACCTTCACCATCGCGGATGTGGCCGTACCATTGACCTGCTCCATATTGATACTGCTGATACTATCGCCACGCCCCGCCGCATAATTGACGACCACGGCGATAGTGGCATACTCCAGTTCCAGCTCCCTTGCCAGCACGGTTTCCGGCATACCGGTCATGCCCACCATATCTGCACCGTCGCGCTCGTAACGGTTAATCTCGGCGGCGCTCTCCAGCCGCGGCCCCTGCGTCGCCGCATACACGCCACCATCCACACATGGATGCCCCGCCATGGAGGCACTTTGCAGGATGCGGCTGCGCAACCCTGAGCTGTAAGGCATGGTGAAGTCGGCATTGACATAACGCGAATCGCGCGCTTCAAAAAAAGTCGCGTCGCGCCCGTGGGTGTAGTCGATGACCTGGTCAGGCAGTACGATGGCGCCGGGCGTCAGGTCGGCGCGGATACCACCTACCGTCGCGACCGAAATGACCCCGCTCACCCCCTGCTCACGCAAAGCCCATAGGTTGGCACGATAATTCACCAGATGCGATGGGATCGTATGCCCGTAGCCGTGCCGTGCCAGAAACACGATCTCATGATGATTCAGGGTGCCAAACAGGAATGCGCACGACGGCTCTCCGTAAGGCGTACGTAACACCTGTCTATGGGTGATCTGCAGATTCGCCAATTCGGTCAGGCCACGACCACCGATAATTGCCAACATTCGTTATTCTCCTTTTACCGCATATATGGCGGGCAGATTGCGCCACGCCCCTTCAATATCCATGCCATAGCCAAATACAAATCTATCCGGTAACTCCACTCCAACAAAATCTGCATGGTGGGGCTTATCCTTTCCGTGTTTCTTATCAGCGAACACGGCGCTATGAAACTCGCTGGCACCCAATTCCAGCACGCGCTGGCGCAATGCTGCCAGTGTATGCCCCTCGTCGAGAATGTCGTCCAGCACCAACACCACCCTGCCCCGTACATTCTCCCGAGGTTCGACTTTCCAGTGTATCTGCCCACCCTGTCGCGCATCGCCGTAACGCGACACATGAACATAATCAAAGTCCAGCGGAAAATCGAGCAAGGGCAACAACTGACCACTGAACACCACCGCGCCGCCCATCACCGAGAGCACCAGTGGTCGCGATACGCCCAACACATCCTTAATTTCACCAGCAACCCGATGCAGCGCCTCCTGCACCTGCTCGGCTGAACAGATCAACTCGGCATCGCGCAATATCGCCCAATCTCGCTCAATGGAAAAACTCATTTTCCCTTACAGCACTTTTCCAGTTTCAGGTTATTCAGATATTCTGCAAACTCTTCACATAACTCCGGGTGCTTCAGACCCAATTCCACGGTCGCCTGCAGATAACCCAGCTTGGAACCGCAGTCGTAGCGCACTCCCTTGAAACGATAGGCCAGCATCTGCTCCTCCTTCATCAGTTCAGCGAGGCCATCGGTCAACTGAATCTCTCCTCCCGCACCTTTTTGCAGATTTTTCAGGTGGTTGAAAATATTCGGTGTAAGTATGTAGCGCCCGACCACGGCTAGTGTCGAAGGCGCATCTTCCGGATTGGGTTTTTCGACCATGCCGCGCACTTCTTCGATATCCTCTTCCAGCGGTGTAGAGTCAACGATTCCGTAACTACGCGTTTGTTCACGCGGCACATTCTGAACGCCCAGCACAGAACATCGATATTTCCAGAATACATCCACCATTTGCTTCATGACGGGCGTCTCACCGTCACACAAATCGTCCGCCAGAATCACCGCGAACGGTTCATCCTTGACCACAGGCTGCGCGCACAATACCGCATGCCCCAATCCCAAGGCCTCGGGCTGGCGGATAAAGATGCAATTGACGTGAGGGGGGATAACCTCCTGAACCAGACGCAGCAACTCTGTCTTGCCGCGCATCTCCAACTCGGCCTCCAACTCGTAAGCCTTATCGAAATGATCCTCAATCGCACGCTTATGCTTGCCGGTGATGAAGATCATGTCGGTGATGCCCGCCGCCACGGCCTCTTCAACCGCATACTGGATCAGCGGCTTGTCCACTACCGGCATCATCTCCTTGGGGCTGGCCTTGGTGGCCGGCAAAAAACGGCTACCCATGCCCGCAACAGGGAACACCGCCTTGGTAATGCGCTTGCTGCGCCGATCGAAACGCGTTCTTCTTTTTTCCAGAAAGGCCTGGTAATCCCTGACCATTTCAGACATCGCATCCAAATCCACCGCTTTGTTCGTCATTTCATCTCCCCGATCAGTTCCATGAACTCCCCTTCATCCAGCACCGTGACACCCAACTGCAATGCCTTGTCCAGTTTATTGCCCGCGTCTGTTCCCGCGACTACATAATCGGTCTTCTTCGATACGCTGCCGCTGACTTTTGCACCAAGCGCTTCGAGCTTATCCTTGGCCTCGTCCCGTGCCATGATGCTTAGGGTTCCAGTCAGCACGAAGGTCTTTCCACTCAACGGTAATTCTCGCACAGCTTGCACTTCCTGTTCCGCCCATTCCACACCGCTGTCGCGTAGCGCCCGCACCACCTCGACATTGTGTGGCTCATCGAAAAAGTCTCGAATACTCTGCGCAACGATGGGACCGACATCATTCACCTGCTGCAAGACCTCAAGATTCGCCTGCATCAGTGCTTCCAGTTTGCCGAAATGCCGTGCAAATTCTTTCGCGGTTGCTTCTCCCACATTGCGTATGCCCAGTGCGTAGATGAAACGCGCCAGCGTCGTATGCTTGCTCTTCTCGATGGCATCCTGCAGGTTCAGTGCGGACTTCTCGCCCATACGCTCCAGATCAACCAATCCGGACATGCCGAGCTGATAGAGATCGGCCGGAGTGCGCACGACACCTCCGTCCACCAGTTGCTCAACCAGCTTGTCGCCCAATCCCTCGATATCCATCGCGCGTCGTCCGGCAAAGTGCAACAGCGCCTGCTTGCGTTGCGCCGGGCAGAACAACCCACCACTACAACGCCAGTCGGCCTCGCCGTCTTCGCGCACAATGGCGCTGCCGCATATCGGACAGTGTCCGCCCAATCGTTTAAACAAATCGAAGCGATCTTCCTCTTTGCGCGCCCCCTGGGGTATTGATGGATCCAGTACCACAGCAACCACCTCCGGAATCACGTCGCCCGCACGGCGCACGATCACCGTATCACCGATGCGCACGTCCTTGCGCCGGGTCTCGTCTTCATTGTGCAACGTTGCGTTGGACACCGTAGTGCCGCCGACAAATACCGGCTCCAGCTTGGCAACTGGCGTCAATTTTCCGGTGCGCCCGACCTGAATATCAATATCGCGCACCACCGTGAGTTGTTCTTCCGCCGGATACTTGTGCGCCACCGCCCAGCGCGGCTCGCGCGTAATGAAGCCAAGTTGTTTTTGTAGGGCTAGGCTATTGACCTTGTACACCACGCCGTCAATATCGAATGACAGGCTGTCGCGTTGCGCGGCAATACGCTGATGAAATGCCACCAGACCCCGCGCCCCCAGCACTACCGCACGCTCGGAGCAAACCGGCATGCCCATCTTATCCAGCGCATCCAGTACGCCGCTATGCGTCACCGGCAGATCCCATCCTTTGACCTCGCCCAACCCATAGGCAAAAAATGACAACGGACGACGCGCGGCCAGTGCGGGATCGAGTTGGCGTATGCTGCCCGCCGCGCCGTTGCGCGGATTCACCAGCGTTGCTAGCCCCTGTGTGCGCTGTATCTCGTTGTAACGATCGAAGTCTGCACGCGCCATGTACACCTCGCCGCGCACTTCCAGAACGGAGGCCTCGCAACCTTTCAGGCTCAATGGAATGCAATGGATGGTACGAATGTTTTGCGTCACATCCTCGCCGGTCTCGCCATCGCCGCGCGTTGCAGCCTGTACCAGTAGGCCGCGCTCGTAGCGCAGATTGATCGCCAGTCCGTCGAATTTCAGTTCGCAGCCATACTCGATTTCTCCCGCCCCGACCCGAAGATCAAGTTCGCGCAGCACGCGCGCATCAAAGGCAATCGCGCCCTGATCGCTGATATCGGTCTCGGTGTGGATCGACAGCATGGGCACAGCGTGCCGCACTGGCTGAAAGCCATCAAGTATTTTCCCGCCCACACGACGCGTGGGCGAAGCGGGCGTTACGAGTTCGGGATATTGCGCTTCGAGTGCCTGAAGTTCGCGGAACAGCCGGTCATATTCCGCATCTGGGATGCTGGGTGCATCCATCACATAGTAAGCATGACTGTGGCGCTCAAGCTCGGCGCGCAGTTGCGCGATATGTGCTGCAACAGCGGAGCTAATCATCGCGTCGTGATTCCGCGTCCCTCTCCCCGTCGGGAGAGGAAGCAAGAGAGAGGGAAAAACAAGACAACAACCTTCAGCATCATTGTCTTGTCCATCAGGCGAACAGCCTGCGTGCCTGAGGTGTACCCGGCGCAATGCCCCTGTCGCGCATCGTTGTTTCCACGGCGGCAATCTGGTCTCGGATAAGTTCCAGACCAACCTCGCTCAGCACCACGTGATGATCGTCCACCAGGCGCAGCTGCAATTCGCCGGCCAGCGCGTGAGCGACAGTCAACATCCGGTCAAATTGGCTGGTCGGCATTTCCACCCGCGGAACATCCAGCAACAAAGTCAGCCCCTTGGTGGCATGACGCGCCAACAGGTGATGCTGGAACGGCTGGTTGTCCTGGTTGATCAGACTGAACAGGCTATGTCCCTGCGCACCGAGCAGATGGAACGCGCCATCCGCCTCCAGCGTCATACCCTGCATTGCGGCGGCTTCGGCAATACGGGAACCGGACAGCAGACGTTCACCCGGCACCACCAGATTCACACCGACCATCTGATCAACATCGGCGCAGAACGCGTCCAACTCAAGCGTGCTCTGGTGCGTCTGCTGAACATCCGGCATGCTGGCATCGGCCTTGATCTGTTGCGCCAGCCCCTGTACCAGATCGCGGAAGTCGGCCAGTTTCGTGACACCGATTGCCCCGCCCCTATCGACTAGTTGCAACGCAATACGGAAATTTGAATACAGTGCCTGCCCCTCGGAAATCGCACGTTCCCAGTGCGACGGCTTCGCCAGCGTCAGACCGCATACCTGCACGGGCTTGCCAAAATCAAACTTGCGCTGCCACAATCCATCCAGCACCGAGGCTGGTGAAGGCTCGGCAAGCTTCAGCTCAATGATGTAGTCGCAAGTCGCATCCAGCAACGCGCAACTCTCATCTAGAATAATTTCCGCCTCGGGCTGTTCGTCGCCGGACTCCTGATCCTCGGTTTCTTCCGTAGTTGCCGCCTCGATTTCTTCCGTAGCGTCTGCCTCGTCAGTCTCTTCCTGTACGGCCTCCATCGTGACGTCCGCCTCAACCGCCATGTAATGCTCAGCCACTTTCCGCTCAGGCATATCAGGCTCGTCAATCAACTCGGGCGGCAAAGGGCGCGCGCCTTCTTGATACAACGCATCGGCATGGCCCGATTTGAATGCCGCGCCAAATTTTCGGCGATATTTTCGCTGTTGCCACCAACCAAAAACATACACCGCGATGATCATGCCGAGGCCGATGGCCAGCAAGGCTGCTTGTAATTCACTCATGTTCTAGATACCGATCTGCGAATTAATGCTTGGGCGGATTATCTCAAGTGCGGCGGCCATTGGCTACCGCCAAAAATTAACCATGCACCCCGTACGCACTGCAGTGATGTGTACGGGGCACATCGTCAAGCCAGCAGCAATTCCGTATTGCCCTTACCAATCTGCGCGACTTCGCCCAGCGCCTTGAGAAACGGGCGCTGCTCGTGCAACTGATCCAGTGATTCGGCATGCACTCGGCCCCGCATCTGCACTAGGCGCGCCTTGCTTACCGCAGGCATCGCCCAACGCAAGCCTTGCAGCAACTCATCCGCCGAGTCCGGCTTGTTGCACACCAGCACCATATCGCAGCCGGCATTCAGCGCCGCTGAAGCGCGCTGTACGATACCACCGGCAACACTCGCTCCCTCCATCGACAGGTCGTCGCTGAAGATCACTCCCTCGAAGCCCAATTGTTCGCGCAGTACCTGCTTCAGCCAGACGGGCGAAAAACCCGCCGGTTGACTATCCACCTTCGGGTAGATCACATGCGCGGGCATTACCGCGGTCAGACCATAATCCATCATGCGCCGGAACGGAATCAGATCACACAGCTCGATATCGACAAATTCGCGCTCATCCACCGGAATAGCCAGATGCGAATCCGCCTGCACATAACCGTGCCCCGGAAAGTGCTTGCCCACCGTATGCATACCGCCCTGTTTCAGCCCCAGCAACAGGCTGTGAGCCAGATCGGCAATCACCTGCGGGTCACGATGAAAAGCGCGATCGCCGATTACACTGCTCTGCCCGTAGTCCACATCCAGCACCGGCGTAAAACTGAAGTCCACTCCGCAAGCACGCAATTCGGCGGCCAACACATAGCCCGCCTGCTGTGCCAGATGACGCGCTCGCTGCGGATGCTCATCCCATATTTTGCCTAGCTCGCGCATCGGCGGAATGCGCGTAAAACCCTCGCGAAAGCGCTGCACCCGTCCACCCTCATGATCCACCGCGATCAGCAACGGCGGCGACCGCACCGCCCGTATCGCAGCCGTCAACTCACACAGCTGCGACGGCGACTCGTAATTGCGCGCAAACAAAATCACCCCGCCCACCAATGGATGCTGCAATCGTGCGACATCCTCCGCCGTCAGCGTCTTACCCACCACATCCAGCATCACCGGCCCCAAGCCCATAGCCACTCCCGTCCAATATTCAATGCTACCGATTATACGGCCATCGGCCAGCAAATCATGCTGGCAACAGACAAGAAAAAAGAGTCAGATTATTAACCTGACTCCTGACATAACCAAGCATCTCTGAATAGATAGATCTAAACCATGCGCTGGGCATGATTCCGATTCCCGAGCAGATGCCTTATGGGCGTTTCGAGAAACCCGAAATTATTTTTCCCGGACCGCCACCCTGTTTCTCCCCTCATCCTTGGCTTTATACAAAAGCTGATCCGCGCTCTTGATGAAATCATCTATCGTTTCACCGAGCTGATCAGTCAGCCCGATACTGATGGTATACGGGATCGTTTCACCATTGCAGTGAGCTGCCTGGCTGGCCACTTCCAAACAAAAATCTTCAAAAATATTCCTAGCTTGTTCAATCGATGTACCCGTCATAACCACGGCAAACTCTTCGCCACCCAATCGGGCTACCAGATGCTTGTCAAAATGCTCGGATAAGAGTGCGGCAAGCTCTTTCAGAACCAAGTCACCGCAATCGTGACCGTATGTGTCATTAACCTTTTTGAAGTGATCTACATCAAGCATAGCCACAACTGTGTTGCCTTTTTTTACAGCGTGGCTATGCAGTCGGCTTCCTTCCTCAAAAAAGTGGCGGCGATTATGCAGCCCGGTCAGAAAATCCCGATAGGCCGCATCGCGGTTGCTCTGAATGAGATCGAGCATTTCTAGGTTTTGACCAACGCGACATAGTATTTCCTCGTAAGAGTAAGGTTTCCTGACAAAGTCATTGGCACCACTCTTTAAAAATTGAGCCGATATATCATCTGCGCCTGAGCCCGAAATCCCGATGATGGCCAAATCCTCCTTGCTAATTTGTTTTCTAATCTCATGTATAAGTTCACAACCATTCATACCTGGCATTTCGTAATCGACTAACGCCAATCGCAGATCTGACCGCTCAGCGATAATAGCCAAGGCCTCTTCCGCATTACTGGCTGTGATCACATTAAACTTAAGCGTTTCAAGAATATGTTTGAGCAATGCCTTCGTGCTCAACGAGTCGTCAACAACAAGCACATGGGTGTGATGATTCCTGTATATCCTGTTGGCCATTTCGGCTGCATATTCAATCGCGTGAGTACCTTGTTTGGGGATATAGTCGATGGCCCCTTTCCTGAGTATCGTTTCCCTCATTTCCTGACCAAACGCGCCCGTTAGCGCGATAGTCGAAATTCGATGTCTTGACAATGTGTCAATGATTTCTCCATAAGGCGCATCCGGCAAATTAAGATCAGAAATCGCAAGATGAATTGGTTGTGTTTCTATAATTTTCTCTGCTTCGCTCAGGCTGGCAGCAATAACGCTAGCGAAACCATAACGCTCACTAATTATGGCTTGTAACAGATTGGCGATTGATTTCTGATCCTCCACTATCAGAATAGGGCAATTACATTGGGTGCAGCCCTTATGTGCCGCACCAGCAATGTGGACTCCCCGATTTTTATTTCTAGTTCTGTGCACTCTGGCTCCCAATAATTATTTTTGTGTGACAAGACTGTTCTGTTGCGAAGTTTATAGTAGAAATAGCCACAGATATCATCAGCTCGGCTTTGAGTCATTTCAACTCGGGAAATCCCGTCCGAGCTTAATCGGCAACTTTCCCGAATACCGATACACGGCCAATTTTCGGCGAATAAGCCCCGTTAGGCACTCTCCAGCACCACGAAGGCAACGATCATGCCGCGTTCGTCGCTGATCGAAAGATGGTGACCGTTAATGCCCAGTTGGGCGAGATGGATGCACAATGCGTCGTCGAAGGTCAGCACCGGCTTGCCTAGGCCGTCGTGCGCTACACCTATGCTGCGAAATCCGACCGGGCCGCGCATGCCGCTGCCAACCGCTTTGGAAAATGCCTCTTTGGCGGCGAAGCGTTTAGCCAGCAGACGTGCGGGGGCGTGATGGCCATCCAGTTCAGACAACTCAGTCGCGCTCAGAATTCGTTCGGCGAAGCGCTGACCGTGCTGTTCCCACATCCGTTCGATGCGTGAGAGTTCGACGATGTCGGTACCGATACCATGGATCACGGGTTTCCCCTTGGACAAAGAGGGAGCAGGGAGGGGTTTTCTAAAACGCTCATCGCTGCGGTCATGCGATCAGCAGCCCCTTCATCTTTCGAACCGCCGCATCCAAGCCGATGAACAGCGATTCGGCGATGATGGCGTGGCCGATGTTGAGTTCGACGATATTGGGGATGGCAACAATGGGTTGCACATTATGGTAGTGCAGGCCGTGGCCCGCATTGACTTGCAGGCCCTGCTCATGGGCGTGCTGTGTGGCCGCGCGGATGCGCTCCAGTTCATGGGCGCGCTCGGTCACACTGTCGGCCTCGGCATAACTGCCAGTGTGTAGCTCAATCACTGGCGCTCCTAAGCTGCGCGCCGCGTCTATCTGCTTCTTATCGGGATCAATGAATAGCGACACGCGTATGCCCGCATCAAGGCAGCGCTCGGTGGCAGATTTGACGGCATCGAAATAACGCACCACATCCAGCCCGCCCTCGGTGGTCAGCTCTTCTCGACGCTCAGGCACCAGACAGATATCTTGCGGTTTGGTACGCAACGCAATGCTCAGCATCTCGTCGGTGACGGCACATTCCAAGTTCATACGCGTTTGCAGCATCTCGCGCAACACTTCCACATCCCGGTCCTGAATGTGGCGACGATCTTCGCGCAGGTGCAGCGTGATTGCATCCGCGCCCGCCTCTTCGCAGATTAGCGCGGCGCGCACAACGTTGGGATAGCGCGCACCGCGCGCCTGACGCAGCGTGGCAATGTGGTCAATATTCAGTCCTAGTTTCATAGCTTTTGTAAGTCCTTGATCAGTTCGCGTGTGCGCAACGTTTTGCCGCCCAGATGGTGATTGAGCAACATGCGCATCAACTGTTTGCTCTGCTGTACCGTGGTCGCATCGACATAATCGTCAGCCGCGATGTCCAGCAGCGTCTTGCCTGCTATCGGCATGCCCACTTCAGACTCGCCGTCTTCCGGAACCGGCCCCAGCTCAGCGACATAACGATAGCAGACTTCCGGAAAAATCGCCTCGCCCGTGCGCACCTCGTGCGTCAACGGTAGTGCATAGCCGAGTTCCTGCAACAGGTGTTTCTCAAAACAACGCAATGTGGCGGCATGGTCGGTCTCGTGCGCAAGACGATAGAGCGTGGCGCGATAATAGTCGAACAGTTGTTCGTGCGGATCGTCACGCGCTAGCAGGTTGAGCAACAATTCATTCAGGTAGAAGCCACACATCAGGGCCGTGCCCTGCAAGTAGGGCTGACCACCCTGCCATTCCGCGCTGTGCAGTGTCCGCACCTCGCCTTTGCCGAACCAAGAGAGCAGCAGCGGCTGAAAGTTCATCAGCACGCCGCGCAACGCTGATCTGGGACGTCTTGCCCCGCGCGCCATGATAGGTAGGCGGCCGTGCTGCCGGCTATACACATCGAGAATCAAACTGGTTTCGCGAAACGGATAGCTGTGCAGCACGAACGCGGGTTCGTCCTGCTGCTTGTTCCGATTCGCTGAGGTCATTCGTAACCCAGTGTATGCAGTACGCGCGCGTCATCGGCCCAGCCGCTACGCACCTTGATGAAAACTTCGAGAAACACCTTGCCATCGAACAGTTTTTCCATATCCAGACGCGCCTGAGTGGCAATCTCTTTCAACTTCTCGCCCTTCTTACCGATCAACATCGCTTTGTGCGCTTCCTTATCCACCAAAATCGCGGCACTAATACGACGCAGCTTTTTATCCATCTTGAATTGTTCGATCACCACGCTGACCGAATAGGGTAACTCTTCACCGGTAAAGCGGAATATTTTTTCGCGCAGCATCTCTGCGGCCAGAAAGCGCTCACTACGGTCAGTGATATCGTCCGCATCGTAAATGGGCTCGCCGAACGGTAAATGGCTGCGCAGCACTTCGACCAGTTCGTCCAGTTTGATGCCCTGCTTGGCGCTAACCGGCACGATGGCCGCAAACTTAAAGTCCTCTGAAACACGCTCGGCAAACGAGAACAACTGCCCCTTGTCCGCCACCTCGTCGATCTTGTTGATTACCAGCAGCACCGGACGGTTATCCGGCAGCAGCTTGACCACCTCACGATCACGGTCGTCGTAACGCAACGCTTCCAGCACAAACATCACAACCTGCACATCGCGCAGACTGCTGGTTACGACGCGATTCATGCCACGATTAAGCGCGTTCAGGTGTTTGGTCTGAAAGCCCGGCGTGTCGACGAATACATATTGCGCATGCTCGTCGGTGCGGATGCCATGGATACGATGGCGTGTCGTCTGCGCCTTGCGCGACGTGATGCTGACCTTCTGCCCGATCAGATGGTTAAGCAGCGTGGACTTGCCCACGTTGGGTCGTCCGACGATCGCGACAAATCCGCTGCGAAATTCTTCCGGCGCATCATTCCCACTGTTTGTAATATCTTGCTCGCTCATGTTGTTTTATCCAGTTGTTGATAGGCAGCCTGCGCCGCCTGTTGTTCCGCGCTGCGGCGACTGCTGCCATCGCCGTGCGTGGTTATGTTCAAAGCGGGGATCGCGCATTCCACGTAAAAGGATTGCGCATGCGCCTCGCCCTGAACTTCTACGATGCGGTAAGCAGGCAGCGCAATACGACGCGCTTGCAAATACTCCTGCAGCAGGGTCTTGGCATCCTTACCCAGCGTCTGCACATC
>JBBQXA010000003.1:0-47314 GCA_038210095.1 Burkholderiales bacterium | reverse complement strand
TAACGTTAAATATACAGAACTATTCAAACATATGCAGGAGCGTGTTCTGTATAAGCTGCCCCAACATGCTGCAAGTTACTGATTTCAATAAGTCGATGGATATTATTATGTCAAGCACCCCTGCATATTCAGTACGGAAATTTTATTTCACCGTTGGAGGGCGATTTCTCGAGGGAAGGTCATTCAGGCTAAATTCATCGAAACGGAATCTATCAGATAATTTTCACTTTAAATATAGGTCAAAGTATCTAGGCATATAGGCCTAGGCAATTTGGCCGATCACATCATCGCAGCAATAAATCGAGCCGCGAAATACGGTAAGAAAGAATTCCCGACGCTTAAGTGTCATCCATGATTTGCCTCAATCAAATTCCTTGCACTTTCCAATGACCGTTGTAACTTTAGCTGCGGTCACTCAGGTTCGCACTACGACTGTCGCTTAAGCCGAACAACCGCCCTTCATACATATGACGGCACTGGGGTTATGAGCGCAGAGCGTTCATTGATCATGTAAGCGTGTTGCTGCCGGTCGAGAACTGACCCTGATGCCGAAACTGGACTGACCCATGTCAATTCACGACAATCCAAATGCTGCCAACGATTCAAAAGCCTGATGCTTGGGTCAACGAAATCCAGGCATCTGGGTCAAAATCGAATCAGCGGCAACAGCTAGGGGACGCTTGGGCAGTTTAGGGGCTTCTACTGGTGCGGGAAAGTTACAGTTTCGTAATTCAATAGTTGATTTACGTGGAACGTAACGAAACGCCCGAGGGGGCATCCTTCCACTTATGATGTTCGCCATCATAAAAGTAGCGCGCCGTGAAAAACCTTTCGGTGACGAGCTTATTCATTTCCGGGAAAAATGAGGAAAAAGGGGGTATGGATTTGAGTCTTGGAGAAAGCCCAATCCACCCTTCAAGCGCCACAATATGCAGTTGCATGTTCTGGCTAATTTCAGCTTCCCGCACCAACGCTAAGACAGCAGTAATGGCATCAAGACGGTTGCGCTCAATTGAAATTCGCATAGGCAGCGCCGACGGGGTGCAGTAGAAGCTCGCGGATGTGCTGGTTGAACAAACGGTTGCCTGATTCGACGGTAGTCCGGTTTTACACAACCCGAACACCTGAGCGGAAAAGCGAAAAGTATCCGCGACTATTGTTGCAGCAGGAAATCCTTGAATGCCTGAGCCGCGATGGACAGGCGCTTGTTGTTGCGGTGAATCACGAACCAATTGCGCAATAAAGGAAACTGGTCTACGTTCAGTACGGCCAGTCGTCGGGCTTCAATCTCCAGTTCTATGCTGTGCAGCGAGAGGATGCCCAAGCCCATCCCCGCTTGAACCGCCTGTTTGATGGCCTCGTTGGTTTCGACTTCCATGCCGATGTTGGGGTGGATGTGATGCAGGTCAAAAATGCGTTCCATTGCACTGCGCGTGCCCGAGCCCTTTTCTCGCGATAAAAAAGTTTCCTGCGCTAAGCGTGAAATGGGGATATGAGTTTCGTTGGCCAAGGGGTGAGTTGGGGCAGCGATGACTACCAGCGGATTGTCCATGAAAGATTCGGCAACAAGATCCTGCCCCGCCGGTGGCTGGCCCATGATGGCGAGGTCGGTGCTGTTGTCGATAAGTTGGTGTAATACGGTGTCGCGGTTGGCAACATGTAATTTCACATTAATCTTGGGGTGCCGCCGACAGAATTCGGCCAACAGTTGCGGAGTGAAGTAATTGGCAGTGTTGACCACTGACAGTATCAGCGTGCCCTGCTCCAGTCCTTTCATGTCGGCGAACACGCCTTCCATTTCATTAAGCTGCTGGATGATGGAGCGACTGTAGTGCAACATTTCGCGCCCTGCTTCGGTGAGGAAAATTTTCTTGCCCATCTGCTCGAATAGGGGGATGCCGATATTCTCCTCCAGCTGCTTGATCTGCATAGACACTGCGGGTTGCGAGAGGTATAGTTCTTCGGCGGCACGAGAATGACTCAGGTGGGTTGCCACCTTTTCGAAGACTTGTAGTTGTCGCAACGTAATATGAAGCATAGCGGGGCTAGAGGTAAGTTTGCCAAAAGTATACCAAATCATAAGCAAAACTTATGGTCTTGATAAAAATAATTGACTATCCCTTATGCTCGGCGGTCTCTATAGTGGCGACAGTTGTAGAGGCAAAGTGCTTTTGTATATATCAACCTGAAAAATTGGAGAGAACGCAATGGATCAATCAAATCGTTATGCAGACCTGAGTCTGAAAGAAGAAGACCTGATTAAGGGCGACAAGCACATTCTCGTTGCTTATCATATGCAGCCAGCTGCCGGATATGGTTATCTGGAAGTTGCGGCGCATATTGCTGCTGAGTCCTCTACCGGCACTAACGTTGAAGTTAGCACTACCGATGACTTCACCAAGGGCGTTGACGCTCTGGTGTACTTCATCGACGAAGCTAAAGGCATCATGAAGGTGGCTTATCCTAATGATCTGTTCGATCGTAACGTGCTGGATGGCCGTGCGATGATCGTTTCGTTCTTGACACTGGTGGTTGGTAACAACCAAGGCATGGGTGACGTGAAGCAGTTGCAGATGCAAGACTTCTACGTACCTTGGTCCATGTTGCGTCTTTTCGACGGCCCTGCTATTGACATCACCGACATGTGGGACATTCTGGGTCGTCCACGTGTGAATGGTGGCTACATTGCCGGCACCATCATCAAGCCCAAGCTGGGCCTACGTCCTGAGCCATTCGCTAAGGCGGCTTACCAGTTCTGGTTGGGTGGCGACTTCATCAAGAATGATGAGCCACAAGGTAACCAGACTTTCTGCCCAACCAAAAAAGTTATCCCGCTGGTATACGACGCAATGAAGCGTGCGATGGACGAGACTGGCCAAGCCAAGTTGTTCTCCGCAAACATCACTGCCGACGATCACTACGAAATGCTGGCTCGTGCCGATTACATCTTGGAGACATTCGGGCCAGATGCAAACAAGGTTGCGTTCCTGGTTGACGGTTATGTTGGCGGCCCGGGCATGATCACGACAGCTCGTCGTCAGTACCCGCAGCAATACCTGCACTACCATCGCGCAGGTCATGGTGCGATTACTTCACCATCTGCCGTTCGTGGTTACACCGCGTTCTGCTTGGCCAAGATGTCGCGTCTGCAAGGTGCATCAGGCATCCACGTAGGCACAATGGGCTACGGCAAGATGGAAGGTGGCGCAGATGATCGCAATATCGCTTATATGATTGAGCGCGATTCTGCTGAGGGTCCTTACTACCACCAGGAATGGCACGGCATGAAGCCGACTACTCCGATTATCTCCGGCGGTATGAACGCGCTGCGTCTGCCAGGCTTTTTCGAAAACCTGGGTCACGGCAACGTTATCAACACATCCGGTGGCGGCTCTTACGGTCACATCGATAGCCCAGCTGCTGGTGCGATCTCGCTGCGTCAATCGTACGAGTGCTGGAAGTCTGGTTCCGATCCGATCGAATTCGCGAAAGAGCACAAAGAATTTGCTCGCGCATTCGAGTCTTTCCCGAAAGACGCGGACAAGATCTTCCCAGGCTGGCGCGAGAAGTTGGGCGTACACAAGTAAGCTCAGCTGGCATAGATGCAGTGAAAACTCGCCCCCACTAGCTGGGGGCGTTTTTTTCCGAAAACAAAAACCGTATTAAGCTAGTAAGTATTGGAGAGTCAAATGACTAACATCGAACAATACAAGGTAACTGAAGAGCCGTTCTATCAGCCACAGGGCAATGAGGTGGCGCTGTACGAGGCCGCTTATGCCGCTCGTTTGCCGGTGATGGTGAAGGGGCCCACGGGTTGTGGCAAGTCACGCTTTATCGAATACATGGCGTGGAAGCTGAGCCGTCCGCTGATTACCGTTGCCTGTAACGAAGACATGACCGCTTCCGATCTGGTTGGTCGTTATTTGCTGGATGCGACTGGTACCCGCTGGCTGGATGGCCCGTTGACCATCGCCGCACGTATAGGCGCGATTTGCTATCTCGATGAGATCGTCGAAGCTCGCCAAGACACCACTGTGGTGATTCACCCGCTGACTGATCATAGGCGTAACCTGCCGTTGGACAAGAAAGGCGAGTTGATACAGGCTCACCCCGACTTTCAGTTGGTGATCTCGTATAACCCCGGCTATCAGAGTCTGATGAAGGATTTGAAGCAATCGACTAAGCAACGCTTTACCGCATTTGATTTTGACTACCCGGCTGCCAGTGTTGAAGCTGAGATTCTCGGCAAAGAAGCGGGTATTGAACTGGAATTGGCTAAGAATTTGGTCAAGATCGGACATGCCGCCCGCAATCTCAAGGGGCATGGTCTGGACGAAGGTATCTCGACACGATTGCTGGTTTACGCAGCGACGCTAATCAAGGGTGGCGTTGCACATCGTGATGCATGTCGCATGGCTTTGGTGCGCCCTATCACCGACGACGCCGACATCCGCGATACATTGGATCACGCTATCGACGCAGTCTTTGCCTGAGAGAGTAGATAAATGGAACCGGCGCAGATTCCCGAAGAACTGAAGCGCTACTGGGACGAACTCGACTGCGGATTTCCGCGCGTCGCAGAAGTGTTTCCCGATTGCATGAACCACGCGCTGCGGACGCTGACAGAAAGCGGCGTGGCGGCGTACATTGAGCATGCGCGCTTTCTGGGCAAGATGGGGCGCGGAGCCGAGCCTATCCTGATTTTTTTGGAAGAATGGCCGGAAGCCGCACAGCGTGCCGGAGAAGACTCGTTGCCGGAAATCATGGACTTCATCCGCAAGATGTGGAAGTCGCCCAATGGCAAGGCAATTACGCCTTTTCTGCAAGCCTTGCCGACGATGGCGCGCCGCTTGCCTTCGCGCGAGCAACTGAAGGACTATCTGGCGATTGCCCATGACTTTATGGAGCGCACTACCGGTTCGGTACATGGCATTCATCAGACCTTCCCCAGTCCCGGTTTGCCCGAGTTGTTCAGGCATTCAGCGGTGTTGCTCGCGCAGCTTTCACTGGCCGGTTTGAAGAATTGGGTCGATTATGGTGTGCGTTATTATGACGATCACCCGGATCGCCAGATTGACTACTTCAGCGTGCAATCAGCGGACAGTCACGCAGTTATTCAGCGAGAGCGTCACGGTACCTTGCTGGTGGACAATGAGCGCAAGTTGAGCATGTATCTGCGTGCGCTATGGGAGGATGAGGATATGTTAATCCCCTACTCCAATGCGTTTGATGAAATCCGCCAGCCCATCCCCTATTACGACAAGCTCGGGATTCGTCTGCCGGATGTGTACGACGATGCGAAAGGTGTGACTGGACTGGATCGTTATCGCGCAACACTGTCGCACATCGTCGGTCACCGTCGCTGGACGACGGTCACGTTTGCAGATAATTTTAGTCCGTTCCAGCGGATGGCGATGGAGTTTCTGGAGGATTCGCGCGTGGAATATCTGGTGATGCGGGAGTATCCCGGTCTGCGCCGGATTTTCATGGCCTTGCATCCGGTGCCGGCGGAAGATGCGTGTGATCCAGAAAGGGAATCCGGTGTACGTCATCGATTGACCATGTTGTCGCGTGCCATTCTTGACCCACGGCATCCTTACAAGAATCCGCATATCATCGAATTTGTTCGCCAATTTCATGAGGTTATGCAGCAAGGGAAGTCGAGTACGTCGCAAATGACTGATCTGGCGGTATCCTTTGTTACGAAGACGCGCCGTCAGAGCGACCAACTGGCCAAAACACACTTCAAGGATACCGTAATCGATTATCGCGATGATAATCGCCAGATGTGGCATTTCATTGAGGAAGATGATGAGGGAGAGATTGCCGACCAGCATCGCAAGATAGAGCCGGACAAGGAGCAGAAGGGTTTGCCCCCCCGTCATTATCACGAATGGGATTACAACAGCCAGAGCTATAGACCTGATTGGGTGAGCGTGTATGAAGTCTTACACCCGTCGGGCAACCCGGCAGAAATTGACCGCTTGCTGGCCAAGCACGCCGGCCTGGCAAAACGGCTGAAGAAAATGCTGGATCTACTCAAGCCGCAGGATAAGGTACGTATCCGTTATCAGGAAGAAGGCAGCGAACTGGATCTGGATGTCGCGATCCGCTCGTTGATTGATTACAAAAGCGGGGCCCAGCCGGATACTCGCATTAATATGAGTCATCGTAACGACGGGCGAAATATCGCCGTGATGTTGCTACTTGATTTGTCCGAATCGCTCAATGAAATGGCGGCGGGCAGCAACCAAACAATATTGGAGTTGAGCCAGGAGGCGGTATCCATATTGGGATGGGCGGTTGAGAAACTGGGCGATCCGTTTGCAATCGCAGGGTTCCATTCCAATACTCGCCATGACGTGCGCTACCTGCACATCAAAGGATTTAGCGAGAGCTGGGGTGATGAGGTCAAGGGGCGTTTAGCGGCCATGGAAGCCAGTTATTCAACCCGGATGGGAGCGGCGATGCGTCATGCCGCACATTATCTGGGTAAGCAGAAGGCGGACAAGAAACTGATGCTGATCCTGACCGATGGCGAGCCGGCGGATATCGACAGCAAAGACGGTCGCATTCTGATTGAGGATGCACGTGAAGCCGTCATGGAATTAGATCGCGAGGGCATCTATTCATATTGCATCAACCTCGACCCCAAGGCCGATGAATACGTGGCGGATATTTTTGGCAAGCAATACACCATCGTGGACAAGGTAGAACAGTTGCCGGTCAAATTGCCCGAACTGTTCATCGCATTGACCAAATAATCAAACATAAGGAGTCGTGATGGGAACAATAAAAAATAACGGTAAGCCATTGGTCGGCATTCTGACTGGCAGCCCCAATGATCTGCCCACCGTGGTTAAGGTGCGCGATACGCTGACAGAGTTGGGCATTGCCAGCGAAATCGTGGTGGCTTCGGCGCATCGCACCCCAGACAAGGTGATTGCCTATATCGACCGCGCGCACAAAGAAGGAGTGCAGGTGCTGATCGGCTGTGCGGGCATTGCCGCCCATCTGGCGGGCGTAATTGCCGGTCACACGCGTCTGCCGGTTATTGGTTTGCCGCTGTCGGGTGGCGTGATGTCGGGCCTGGATGCTTTGCTTTCCACAGTGCAGATGCCGCCGGGTGTGCCTGTCGCCACCGTTGCGGTAGACGGAGCTAAGAATGCAGCCATGCTGGCGGCGCGCATCCTCGCATTGCAGGATCCGGCCATAGATAAAGCATTGGAAGAGGCGGCAAAACGCGAGCGTACCCGTTACGATCAGACCGCAGATGAGGCGCTGGCCAAGTTTTCGGCTAAATAGAAGAGCTCCATGAACAATGTCGGCGAATTATGGATGTGGGGTGCATTCGTTGCATTTGTACTGGTTATGCTGGCGCTGGATTTATTTGTATTCGGCGGGCGCAAGGTACACAGGGTAAGCGTCAGGGAGGCGGCGCTCTGGTCGCTGGTCTGGGTATCGCTGGCGCTGGTTTTCAACGGCCTGTTGTGGTGGCATCTCAGTGGCAGCGTCGGGCCAGAGGTTGCCAAAGCCAAGGCGCTGGAATTTCTCACCGGTTACGTCATCGAGAAATCATTGTCAGTGGACAACGTGTTCGTGTTCCTGATGATTTTCAGTGCATTCCATGTTCCCCCCGAATATCAGCGCCGGGTGTTGGTTTATGGTGTGCTCGGCGCGATCATTCTGCGCGCTGTGATGATACTGGCCGGCGCCTGGGTGGTAAGTGAGTTTCATTGGGTGTTGTATGTATTCGGCGCATTCCTGTTAATAACCGGAGTGCGCATGCTGGTGATGACGGAGAAAGAGCCGAATCTGGAGCAGAATCCGGTATTGAAATTAGCGCGCCGACATCTGCGCATCTCGGAAGGCGATCACGGCGAGAAATTCACCGTAATGAAGAGCGGTGTACGTTATTTTACGCCGCTGTTTCTGGTGCTGCTGCTGGTTGAAGTCTCTGATGTGGTGTTCGCGGTTGACTCCATTCCCGCGATTTTCGCTATCACCACCGACCCGTTCATCGTGTTCACCTCCAATATTTTCGCCATCATGGGGTTGCGTGCGTTGTACTTCTTGTTGGCGGATATGGCAGATCGTTTTCATTTGTTGAAATATGGCCTTGCCATGGTGCTCACTTTCATTGGCGCGAAAATGTTGATTGCCCCGTGGTATCACGTGCCGACGCCAGCTTCGCTGGCGGTGGTGGTAATCCTGATCGCGGCTTCGGTGGCGGCCAGTCTGATTGCTACGCGTAATGAAAAGAGTGGAGTTTGAATGTTCTCCGGTGCGCGGCGTGAGTGTAAAAGTGAAGCTCTGCCGATGAAAAACGGTGGAGAGCTGAGTAAAAAACCTGTAAAATCGCGAAGTTAATAAATTAATTTTTAATGTGAGGAGAGCAGCATGAGCAAGAGTTTGATTCAGTTCATTATCGAAGAGCAACGCGCAATTCCTGGCGCATCCGGCGATTTCACCGGCCTGATCAGCGACATCGTTTCCGCATGCAAGCAAATCGCTCACGACGTTAACAAAGGTGCGCTGATCGGCGTGCTGGGTAGTGCGGGCAGCGAGAATATTCAGGGCGAGACCCAGAAGAAGTTGGACGTGATCACCAACGAGATTTTCATCAAGTCCAACGAATGGGCGGGTCACTTGGCTGCGATGGCTTCCGAAGAGATGGATGACATCTACCCGATTCCAGCCAAGTACCCTAAAGGAAAGTACCTGCTGACTTTCGATCCACTGGATGGCTCTTCCAACATCGACGTGAACATTTCCGTTGGCACCATCTTCTCCATCCTGCGTTGTCCTGAAGGCGTTACCAATCCTACTGCTGCCGACTTCCTGCAGCCAGGAACCAAGCAAGTTTGTTCCGGCTACGCGTTGTATGGCCCGAACACCATGCTGGTCATCACTACCGGTAACGGCGTGAATGGTTTCACGCTGGATCGCGACGTGGGTGACTTCTTCCTGACTCATCCGAACATGACTATTCCGGCTGATACGCTGGAATTTGCGATCAACGCATCGAACGAGCGTTACTGGGAAGCGCCCGTGCAGCGTTACGTGAAAGAGTGTGTTGCTGGCACAACCGGTCCGCGTGGTGTGAATTTCAACATGCGCTGGGTTGCCTCCATGGTGGCGGAAGTGCATCGTATTCTGACTCGCGGTGGCGTATTCCTGTATCCCAAGGATACAAAAGATCCGACCAAGGCCGGCAAGCTGCGTTTGTTGTACGAAGCCAATCCGATGTCGTTCATCGTCGAGCAGGCGGGCGGTATGTCTTCTACAGGTTATGGCCGCATCATGGATCTGCAGCCTGATGGTCTACATCAGCGCGTGCCGGTTATCCTTGGTTCGAAGAATGAAGTTGAGCGTCTGATCAGCTATCACAAAGAAGCGTAATAGCAAAACGCCCCCGTTATCGGGGGCGTTGTTGCGTCTGGAATTTGAAAAGACATGGTAACCAGGAAAACATCATGACTGCATTGCATGAATCAAATCTGACTAGCCTGCCCTTGCTGCACCGGGGCAAAGTGCGCGACCTGTACGAAGTCGATGCCCAGCATCTGCTGATTGTACAAACAGATCGCCTGTCGGCCTTTGACGTGATCTTGGCCGATCCGATTCCGGGCAAGGGCGCGGTGCTGACGGCAGTATCGAACTTTTGGTTTGATATGCTGGGAAATGTAATTCCGAATCACCTTTCCGGCATAGACCCAGAGTCGGTAGTGAAAACCGAGGAAGATCGCATCCAGGTGCGAGGCCGCTCCTTCGTCACCAAGAAGCTCAAGCCGCTGCCTATCGAGGCGATTGTACGTGGCTATCTGGTCGGTTCCGGCTGGAAGGACTACAAGAAGACCGGCGCGGTATGCGGTATTGCTCTGCCGGCAGGGTTGCAAGAAGCGCAGAAGCTACCTCAGCCTTTGTTTACTCCTTCTACCAAGGCGGCGGTGGGCGAGCATGACGAGAACATCTCGTTTGCGCAGGCGGTCGAGCTGTTGGGTGAGGTGCGAGCCAATGAAGTGCGCGATGCAACGCTGGCGCTGTACACCAAGGCGGCCGACTATGCGGCAACCAAGGGCATCATCATTGCGGACACCAAGTTCGAGTTCGGCGTGGATGATGCAGGTATGCTGTATTTGATCGACGAGGCGCTGACGCCGGATTCATCACGTTTCTGGCCTGCGGATCAGTATCGGGTGGGCAGTAATCCGCCGAGTTATGACAAGCAGTTTGTGCGTGACTGGCTGGAATCATCCGGCTGGGACAAGCAAGAGCCCGCTCCGCGTATACCGCAGGATGTGCTGCAAAAAACTGCAGACAAATATCGTGAAGCTCAACAGCGTTTGATCGGAAAATGACCAGTCAGAGTGATCTTATAGAGGGGTTTCATCGTTTTCGTGAGCAGCATTTCACGGATGACGGCGCCCTTTATCGTCAGTTGATTGAAGAGGGCCAAACCCCTAAAACCCTGGTGGTAGCGTGCTGTGATTCCCGCGTAGATCCCGCGCTGGTGCTGGACTGTGCGCCGGGTGATCTGTTTGTGATTCGCAACGTTGCAAATCTGGTGCCGCCTGCTGAAAATCGTAGCGGCGGACGCCACGGCACGAGTGCTGCACTGGAGTACGGCGTGACGACACTGGGCGTGGAGCACATCGTTGTGTTGGGGCATGCGCACTGCGGCGGCATACGCGCATTGATGAACGGCTATAGTGCAGCTGAAGCAGACTCCTATATCAATAGTTGGATGCGTGTGGCTGAGGAAGCCAGACTGAGCGTAGAGCAGGATGGGCAGATTGTTGCTCCAGAAGAGCGCGAACGCGCCTGTGAACAGCGCGCAATTTTGAGTTCACTGGATAATCTGATGACATTCGAGTGGATACGTGACAGGGTCGAGCGGGGTTCACTTGCCTTGCACGGCTGGTATTTCGATATGGAGAACGGGCAGCTGCTGGGTTACGATGCAACTACCCGAACCTTCGAGACCCTGTAATTATTTTCCGGTCAGTTCCTTGTAGCGCGCAATGTCAGCATCGTAGCGGGCAGTCATTTTGGCTTCCTCGGCTTTGGCCTTATCGTAGTCGACCTGAAGCTTGCCAAGGCGACTCTCAGTTTCAATCAGATCATCGTTCAGCGAGGCGGGCAGCGGTTTCTCTTTCTGCTTATATCCCTCGGCCTCTTTCTGTAAACCCAGCAATCGATCGTTTACGATCTTGACTTGAGAGGCCATGCTGTTGACGCGAGCCTCAAGCTGCTGCATGTTGCGCTTACGCGCCAGATCAATTTCCGCCGTGTTGGTGTATGTGTTTAATAGCGCTTTGTCTTTGCGCACTTGCTCAATGTGCGCTAACTCTTCGTCGCTCTTTTTATCATTGTCGAGAGTTGCGGCACGCTCGGCACGCCGCTCCTGGATAGTAAGAGAGCCCTTGATCAGGGTTTTACGTCCCTTGTCGATTTCAAAATGATCTTTGCCGGCGCAGTCTCGCGGACAGGTACTTTCCATGTGGCGAGTCCCATTGTCATCAACCCATTGATACATTTTTGCGCTGGCAGGAAGACTGATGGCAATACCGGCAAATAAAAAGAATAAAGAGGAATTCTTGACGGTAGTACGGGAGTTAACAGGCTGCGTGGTGAAATACTGTTCAGTCATTTTGGACTCCATAACGATCACGATAAGATTGCACGGTTGACAGATGTTGCATCAATTCGGACTCATTCTGCAAATAATCCAGTAGATCATTGATGCCGGCAATCGAAATTACAGGTATACCATAGTCTCGCTTGACCTCCTGTACGGCGGAAAGTTCGCCTTGTCCGCATTCCATGCGGTCTAGAGCGATCACCACACCGCAGGGTGTTGCACCAGCCGCACGTATCAGATCAATGGATTCGCGCACTGAGGTCCCGGCAGAAATCACGTCGTCAATAATCAGCACGCGGCCTTGTAGTTTCGCGCCAACAATGGTGCCGCCCTCACCATGATCCTTGGCTTCCTTGCGGTTATAGCTGTAGGGAATGTTGCGGCCCTGCTCTGCCAATGCAATCGCAGTACCGGCGGAAAGAGGAATGCCCTTATAGGCCGGACCGAATAATGTATCGAATGGAATTTCGCTGGCAAGAATGGCCTGCGCATAAAACTGCGTTAATGCATGTAGTGATGCGCCATCATTGAACAAACCAGCGTTGAAAAAATAGGGGGAAATGCGCCCGGCTTTGGTCTGAAATTCACCAAAACATAACACCTGTTGCTGCACGGCGAAGCGAATGAAATCCTGACTGAAGTGTGACATGTGAACACCATAGGTAGAGTTTACAGTCGCTATTATAATGTCCGGCCTGACTACATCCGAAAACTTTCATGCGTATCATTTCAATCAACCTCAATGGTATCCGCTCGGCGACCAGCAAGGGCCTTTATGACTGGCTGGCTAAACAGGATGCGGACATTATCTGCATGCAGGAACTGAAGGCACAGCAGGCTGACATGACCGAACAGATGCTGGCGCCATTGGGTTATTACGGATATTTCCACTATGCGGAAAAAAAAGGCTACAGCGGCGTGGGCATCTATACGCGCAACAAGCCGGAGCAGGTCATTGAGGGTCTGGGACTCGCCGAGTTTGATGTTGAGGGCAGATATATTTGCGCTGACTTTGCCGCTTACAGCGTCGTGTCACTTTACCTGCCCTCGGGTTCGAGCGGAGAAGAGCGCCAAGGGGTAAAGTTCAAATTCATGGAGGCGT
The DNA here is from genome assembly GCA_038210095.1 of Burkholderiales bacterium. Taxonomy (GTDB): domain Bacteria; phylum Pseudomonadota; class Gammaproteobacteria; order Burkholderiales; family Gallionellaceae; genus Gallionella. The sequence goes on along the minus strand of JBBQXA010000003.1, from coordinate 34,568 downwards.
TTATGCCTCGTCTTATGGAGCTGCGCGCCAGCGGCCGCGAGGTTGTCGTCTGCGGTGACTGGAATATTGCACACAGGGAAATCGACCTGAAAAACTGGCGCGGGAACAAAAAGAACTCGGGCTTTTTGCCGGAAGAGCGCGCATGGTTGACAGAGTTGTTTGACGAAGTCGGGTTTGTAGATGTATTCCGTAAAGTACATCCCGAACTGGAGTCCTACACCTGGTGGTCAAATCGAGGCCAGGCATGGGCCAAAAATGTGGGCTGGCGCATTGATTACCAGATCGCAACTCCTGGTATCGCGGCGAGCGCGCATTCGGCCAGCGTATACAAAGAGCAGCGTTTCTCGGATCACGCCCCGCTGATTATTGATTATCGCGACTAGCCCTGTTGCCAAGGAAGGCCTGTTGCACACCAGCCGGTGGAGGAACGGCGCTGTCCGGCAGCATTCTTTTCGCCCTCAAAGCCTTCAAGGATGTTGTAGCAGTCGGCAAAACCGGACTCGGTGGCAAGTATCGCAGCAGCATTCGAGCGCTGAGCGGTACGGCAAATGAAAAGTACCAACGACTCCTTGTCTACCGACTGCTCAAGTTCAGCCAGAAAGCTGGGATTGCGTTGTAGGCCGGGGTAGCTTACCCATTCAATTTCAACAGCGCCGGGTATGCGCCCTACCCAATCGCATTCGGCTCGGCAGCGAACATCGACTAACCGGGCACCGGGAGCTGTTTGCAATATCTCGAACGCCTCTTGTGGGAGTAATGCACCCTCATATGAAAGGTTCATCGCTTTGGCTCTCAATTGGGCGTTCTGTAAAATTTCAGTAATTCTTCCCATGATGTTTTTTACTCCCTTGACATGTACTGATGAATTACGCAGATGTTATGCTGCGCGAGCAACCACATACTAGCGCAACCAATATGAAAAATCACAATCAGCAACATCAGGAAGAATTGGACAATGCGTTCGAGCCGTTACATCCGGAGCGCTTTGCCGCAGCACAAAAAAGCACCTGGGTAAGTATAGGCATCAATCTGGTGTTGACGGTTCTTCAGGTCGTGGGCGGAGTGTTTGCTCACTCGCAAGCTTTGGTCGCAGATGGACTACATTCGCTTTCGGATTTGTTGTCCGACTTTCTGGTGTTGCATGCAAACCGGCACGGCAATCGCCACGCCGATGACAATCATCCCTACGGGCATGCGCGGTTTGAAACGGCCGCAACGTTAATTCTGGGAGTGTTTCTTGCGGTACTTGGCGTGGGATTGCTGGTGGCCGCAGGAATTCGCTTGCAGCATCCTGAGGTGTTAAAAGCGGTAAATCCGCTTGCTCTCGCGATTGCGGTAGTTGCTCTGCTGGCGAAAGAAGGATTATTTCGATACATGCTGGCAGTTGCCAAGCGGGTGCGTTCGCAGATGTTAGTGGCGAATGCATGGCATGCACGCTCAGATGCCGCATCTTCACTGGTGGTAATAGTTGGAGTGCTGGGCAATCTGCTGGGTTACACCTTTTTTGACTTGCTGGCCGCAGCCGTGGTGGGGGTGATGATAGCCCACATGGGGGGCAAGCTTGCGTTTGAGGCGCTAGCTGAACTGATCGACACCGGACTGGAAGCAGAGGAAGTTGAAGCGATAGGCAAAACCCTGCGCAATACGCCCGGCGTGTGCGATCTGCATGATTTGCGGACGCGCAAAATGGCCGATAATGCACTGGTAGACGCGCATGTAATGGTCGATCCGAAGATTAGCGTATCTGAAGGACATTACATTGCAGAAACGGCACGTCAGGCTGTGCTGGCGGCACACAACGTACTGGATGTGATGGTGCATATAGATCCGGAGGATGACCGAAAGGTAAAGCCCAATACGCATTTGCCGGATCGCGCCAGACTGTTGGAGCACATGGCGCAGCGATTAGGTGACAGTACGGTAAAAGAATGCAGAGTGGTTCTTCACTATCTGGATGGCAAGGTTGATGCTGAAATCTACCTCCCCGCCCAGAGATGGTCCGGAGAGCAAGTGAAAGCATTGCAGGAGAAGCTAAGCGCAATAGTGAAGGATGATGAGTATTATCGTTCTGTAAGCGCACATCACAGTTATGCACCAGATTAGTGCGAAAATTCACCATCCATGCTCCGGCGCGGTGCAATAATTTTGTGTGCTGGGCCACGGGCTTATGGCACAATGCCGTTCTGTTGGGCGTATAGAGCTGGCACGCTTTGTGCGTTCTGAAATATTTGGTTTGTAAGAATTTTATTAGCTGTATTTATTTGATCCTTGGAGAGAGTTATGTCGCTGACGGCAAATGATGTGTTGAAGATGTTTAAAGATCACGATATCAAATTCGTGGATCTCCGTTTTACCGATACCCGTGGTAAAGAGCAGCACGTAGGCGTGCCTGCAAAATATTTTGGAATGGACAAGTTTGAAGATGGCCATGCATTTGACGGCTCCTCCATCGCGGGCTGGAAAGGCATTCAGGCGTCTGACATGCTGTTGATGCCGGATCCCTCCTCTGCTTACCTCGATCCATTCATGGACGAAAATACCCTGATCATCACTTGTGACGTGGTTGAGCCAACTGACGGCAAGGGTTATGACCGTGATCCGCGCTCCATCGCGAAGCGCGCAGAAGCCTATTTGAAGTCGACCGGTATCGGCGACACCGCTTACTTTGGTCCTGAGCCGGAATTCTTCATTTTCGACTCGGTCAACTGGAACGTGGACATGTCCGGCTGCTTCCTTAAAATCAACTCAGAAGAGGCTGCATGGTCTTCCGGCGAAAAGTTCGACGGCGGCAATACTGGCCATCGTCCTACGGTCAAAGGCGGTTATTTCCCGGTTCCACCCGTCGATAGCCTGAACGACATCCGCGCAGCAATGTGTCTGGCACTGGAAGACATCGGCATTGAAGTTGAGGTGCATCACCACGAAGTGGCAACTGCCGGTCAGTGTGAAATTGGCACCAAGTTTAATACACTGGTGAAGCGTGCCGACCAGACTCAGGCTTTGAAATACGTAGTTCACAACGTTGCACACCAGTACGGCAAGACAGCGACCTTCATGCCTAAGCCTATCGTTGGCGACAACGGTTCCGGCATGCACGTACACCAGTCCATCTGGAAAGACGGCAAGAATACCTTTGCAGGTAACGGCTATGCGGGGTTGTCTGAGACTGCGCTGTTCTACATTGGCGGTATCATCAAGCATGCCAAGGCACTGAACGCAATCTGCAACCCGGGTACCAACTCCTACAAGCGTCTGGTTCCTCACTATGAAGCACCGGTAAAGATGGCTTACTCGGCGAAGAATCGCTCCGCTTCCATCCGTATTCCGCACGTAGCCAGCGACAAGGCCCGTCGTGTTGAGGCTCGCTTCCCTGATCCAACGGCTAATCCATACCTGTGCTTTGCCGCGCTGATGATGGCTGGCTTGGATGGCATTCAGAACAAGATTCACCCTGGCGATCCGGCGGACAAGAACCTGTACGACTTGCCTCCGGAAGAAGACGCAAAGATCCCAACCGTGGCTGTTAGCCTGGATGAGGCTCTGGCATGTCTGGACAAGGATCGTGAGTTCCTGACGCGTGGTGGTGTGTTCTCCAGCGACTTCATCGATGCATTCATCGAGCTGAAGATGACGGAAGTAAACCGTATCCGCATGACAACTCACCCAGTTGAGTTTGACATGTACTACAGCATCTAAAGTTTGTAGCGCAGGTGTTGTTTGAAACGGGGCCTAGTGCCCCGTTTTTTATTTGTCATCGTGTAGATTTGTCTGGCTCGAAGGCATGCCCTATACTTCACGCGAACCATTACGGAAATCAAACATGAAATTACGACATCTGTTAGCTTTGTTGTTGGTCTGGCCAGTAATGGTGACGGCAGAAATTTACAAGTCTGTCGATGCGGATGGACATGTCACCTATTCAAGCGCTCCGATCAAAGGGGGAAAGCGGATATTTCTTGATCCGGTTTCAACATATCCCGCGCCATCAGAGCGGTCACGTCGTTCCGAAGAGTCGAACAATTTCCCTCGCGTGGACGGAGTTACACAACGTAGTCGAGATGATACTCGTCGTCAAATTCTGCAAGAGGAGTTGAGTACCGAGGAAAATCTGCTTGAAGAAGCCAGGCGCAATCTGAAAGACGGAGAAGCAGCACCGGAGGTATACAAGGGCAAGGACGGCAAAACATACCGCAATATCGCAAAATATCAAGAGAAGATAAAAGCGCTGAATGACCAGATCGCGATGCATCAGCGAAATGTCGAGGCACTCAATACCGAGTTGTCCCGACTCAAGTAATTATACTGGCATGTTTTCTGCTTACCAGAAAGATATGCCCAAAACTATTCCTAAAGTCACACTTGAACATCTCGCCACGGCGGTTATTTTGCTTGATGCTGATTCCTGCATCAAGTATTTAAATCCCGCTGCTGAAGACCTGTTCGATCTGAACGGAAAAAACCTGCTGGGATCGGGGCTGCAGCAGGCATTTACAGATACCGAGCAGCTGTCCAGTGCTATCCGGCAAGCGCTAAAAAACAATGCAAGTTATATCGAATATGACCTGATATTGGGCACCCAAGCACGGGGCAGGTTGCACCTCCGTTGCGCGGTGACGCCCATCCAATTAGCCGCACATCAGTTACTACTTGAGTTTCATCCGATGGATAGGCCCTTGCGCTTGGCCCGTGAAGAACAAATGCTGGATCAGACGCAGGCGAACCGTTTGTTGTTGCGTAATCTTGCCCATGAAATAAAGAATCCACTGGGTGGAATACGCGGGGCCGCGCAATTGCTGGAGCAGGAGTTGGATCGCCCTGCCCTGCGCGAATACACCCAAGTCATAGTGCAGGAGGCTGATCGGCTGCGTTCGTTGATGGAGAAGCTGTTGACGCCCCAGAGTGCATCACATTACAGCGCGCTCAATATTCACGAGGTGTTGGAGCGGGTGCGTAGTGTCGTGCTGGCGGAGATGCCGGAAGGTCTGAAAGTGCAGCGCGACTACGATATCAGCCTGCCCGCGCTGATCGGCGACAAGGAGCAATTGATACAGGCGATGCTAAATATAGTGCGCAATGCAGCTCAAGCAATGCACGGATTCGGTGAGATCGTTCTACACACGCGCATCGCGCGGCAGGTAACCTTGATTAAACGTCGTCATCGTCTGGCAGTGGTGGTGAAAATAATCGACAACGGCCCGGGGATCCCCCCCGAACTGCAAGACAAAATCTTCTATCCGTTGGTATCCGGGCGCGCCGACGGGCACGGATTGGGCTTAACGCTCGCGCAAGATTTTGTAAGCCAACACAACGGCACCATAGAGTTTGAAAGTGAACCGGGACGTACCTGCTTTACTGTAACGCTCCCTTTACCATAGGTAATCAAAATGAAACCAGTCTGGATCATAGATGATGATCGCTCCATCCGATGGGTACTGGAAAAATCGCTAACCCGCGAGGAGATCGATTTCAAAAGTTTTGCTACGGCAGACGATGCTTTAAGAGCATTGGATAACGATCATCCACAGGTGGTGGTGAGCGATATCCGCATGCCGGGTAGTTCGGGCTTGGATTTTTTGCAGGTGCTGCAGGAGCGCTATCCGGATATTCCGGTGATCATCATGACTGCGTACTCCGATCTGGAAAGTGCGGTCTCGGCATTTCAGGGAGGGGCATTCGAATACATGCCCAAGCCCTTTGATATTAACCATGCAATTGAGCTAATACGCCGGGCACTGGAACAGAGCATGCGCAAATCGGGTGAGGCCGAGAGTGTTGAAATAGTAGCCGAGATCCTTGGCAAGGCTCCGGCAATGCAGGAGGTATTTCGTGCGATAGGCCGCTTGTCGCAATCGAATGCGACCGTGCTGATCAACGGTGAATCCGGTGCAGGAAAAGAGTTGGTAGCGCGCGCATTGCACCGGCATAGTGCACGCAGCGACAAACCCTTCATTGCAATAAACACGGCGGCAATTCCCAAGGATTTACTTGAGTCGGAGTTGTTTGGCCATGAGCGCGGTGCATTCACAGGTGCTGCGGCCATGCGCCGCGGACGTTTTGAGCAAGCCGAGGGCGGGACATTATTTTTGGATGAAATCGGCGATATGCCTGCTGATCTGCAAACCCGATTATTGCGCGTATTGTCCGACGGTAACTTTTATCGCGTCGGTGGGCAGCAGCCGGTCAAAACCAATGTGCGCATCATTACAGCGACACATCAGGATCTGGAAGAGCGGGTTAAGCAGGGACTGTTCCGGGAAGATCTCTTCCATCGTCTGAACGTAATACGACTACGCTTGCCACCATTGCGCGAACGGCGCGAGGACATCCCGCTGCTAGCAAAGAATTTTCTGCAAAAGAGTGCAAGCGAACTGGGGGTGGAGCAGAAGCGCATGAGCGAGGAAGCGCTGAAATACTTGTCCACACAAGACTTCCCTGGCAACGTTCGGCAATTGGAAAATCTATGTCACTGGCTAACTGTCATGACGCCTTCGCAACTGGTAGAGATCGCTGATCTGCCGCCCGAGTGGCGCGGCAAGAGTGCAGCAGAAAATGTCAGAGTGGGAAATTGGAGTATGGCGCTGGCAGCAGAGGCGGCCCAGGCATTAAAGCGAGGTGACGAGGGCATCATGGAAACGCTCACCGCTCAGTTTGAACGAACCTTGTTGCTTGAGGCTTTGCATCACACAGGCGGGCGAAAAGTGGAAGCGGCCACACTGCTTGGAATTGGGCGCAACACGCTGACGCGCAAGATACAGGAGCTGGGGCTGGACAACCAAGAGTCATAGGTCGGGCATAAACCGACAGTCGAGGTTTAACAGGATGGCGGTTTGGTTTTGCGAAGGCTAGCTGTTGATAAGACAGCTAGCCTTCTCGCGTAGCAACACAAAGAAGGTTGCTGTGTGGTTGGTTAAAAACCAGCCTACGCCAATTTTGCCAGCAGTTTTTCGTGTATGCCGCCGAAGCCGCCGTTGCTCATAATCAGCACCTGATCGCCGGACCGTGCGGCGGCGGCAATAGCCGCGATCAACTCATCAAGATCGTCTTTCACCACCGCTTTGTCCCCCAGCGGGGCCAGTGCGCTGCGCGCATCCCAGCCCAGATTTCCCGCATAGCAGAACACGAGATCGGCATCCTTCAGGCTGTCTGGAAGAGCGGCTTTCATCACGCCCAGCTTCATTGTGTTCGAACGCGGCTCCAGTACGGCGAGGATGCGGGCTGCGCCAACCTTGTGACGCAGCCCGGCGACGGTGGTGTCAATTGCAGTTGGATGATGTGCGAAGTCATCGTACAGCGTGATGCCGCTGACGGTGCCGCGCACTTCCATACGGCGCTTTACGTTCTTGAACTCGGCCAGTGCTGCCAGTCCATGTGCGACCGGAACACCCGCATGGCGCGCGGCGGCCAGCGCGGCCAGTGCATTCATGCGGTTGTGCTCGCCTATCAACTCCCAGCGCAGTGTGCCATGGGGCTCGCCTTTGACGGTTACGAGATCATTTGCGTCTATATTCCACCCATCATGGCTGCCAAAGTATTCCACCGGCGTCCAGCAGCCACGCTGAATCACGCGTTGCAAGGATTCCTCGCGACCATTGCACACCACTAGTCCATTGCCCGGTATGGAACGCACCAGATGATGGAATTGCGTCTCGATGGCGGATAGGTCGGCAAAAATATCGGCGTGATCGAACTCAAGATTATTCAGGATGGCGGTACGCGGGCGATAATGTACGAATTTGGAGCGCTTGTCGAAAAATGCGGTGTCATATTCGTCCGCTTCAATCACAAAGAACGGCGACTCGGTAATTTGCGCCGAGATACCGAAATTCTGCGGCACGCCACCGATCAGGAAGCCGGGATTGAGGCCCGCATGCTCCAGAATCCACGCCAGCATAGACGAGGTCGAGGTCTTGCCATGAGTGCCCGCTACGCCTAAAACCCACTTGTCGCGTAAGAGCGTTTCTGCAAGCCATTGTGGCCCCGAGATATAAGGCAGGTTGCGTTCGAGTATCGCCTCCATCAGCGGATTGCCGCGTGACACCACGTTTCCGATCACATAAACATCCGGACTGAGCGAGAGCTGATTAACGCCGAATCCCTCTATCAGTTCGATGCCCTGCGCTTCGAGCTGTGTGCTCATTGGCGGATAGACATTCGCATCGCAGCCCGTTACGCGATAGCCGGACTGCTTGGCGATAGCAGCGATGCCGCCCATGAATGTGCCGCAGATGCCGAGGATATGGATGTGTTTGATTTGGCTCATAGAGACTACGCACGAAAAATAAAATATACAGCGCCCATCAGGCACAATCCCGCATACAGATAGTCCCATTTAAGCGGCTGGTTCATATACAACACCGCGAATGGCACGAAGATAGACAGCGTGATGCTTCCTGCAGAATTTTTAACTGCCCAAGGTTCAGCGTTGTATAGCCGATACGGTTGGCAGGAACCTGCAACAGGTATTCAAAGAGTGCAATTCCCCAGCTGACAAGTGCCGCGATATACCACGGCGAGGTCGCTAGATTTTTTAAGTGTCCGTACCACGCGAAGGTCATGAACAGGTTGCTCACCATCAGCATTAGCGCTGTCAGTAACAGCGGTTGTGATATCAAGCCCATCGCGCGGTATAACGTCGAGGTTTAGTTTACGCCCAGCAGCTCAACATCGAATACCAGAGTTGCGTTGGCCGGAATCACACCGCCCGCGCCGCGTGCACCATAGCCCAGACTGGAAGGAATAATCAGTGTGCGCTGGCCGCCGATCTTCATGCCCTGCACACCTACGTCCCAGCCCTTAATGACATGACCCGCGCCGAGCGGAAACTCAAATGGCATGCCGCGATCACGCGAGCTGTCGAACTTCTGGCCCTTGTGCTCGGGAGCTGTCTCGTCATACAGCCAGCCGGTGTAATGCACGGATACATGCTGACCCGCGATAGCCTCGGCACCCTCGCCTACCTTAACGTCATTCTTGATTAGTCCGCTCATATTGTCAGTCTCCGTGGTTGGTGTGGGTGTGGCTGGAGCCACCTGTTCGGAACAGGCAGTACCCAGAAATGCGACAGATAACAGCAAGGCCGGTAACAGTCTGGAAAAGGGATTCATTTAAACCTCAATTGGTAAGTACGTATGACAGGGGAAAAACGGGTGCAATTATTACACGCCCAATAATTCCACATCGAAGATTAGCGTTGAATTTGGGGGGATCACGCTGCCCGCACCGCGCTGGCCGTAACCCATCTCAGGCGGGATCACCAGCGTGCGCTGACCGCCGACTTTCATGCCTTGTACGCCGGCATCCCAACCTTTAATGACGCGACCTGCGCCGAGTGGAAACTCGAACGGCTCGTCGCGATCGCGGGAACTGTCGAACTTCGCACCCTTGTTGTCAGGCGCGTTCTCATCAAACAACCAGCCGGTGTAATGCACGGTGACATGATGTCCGGCTTGCGCTTGATCGCCCTCGCCTACCTTGACGTCGGTAATGTCGATTGCGATGACCTTCAGCAATTCAACCTCAAAAAGTAGCGTCGCATTCGGCGGAATCACCCCGCCCGCCCCTTGTTCGCCATAGCCGAACTCAGATGGAATCACCAGCGTACGTTGACCGCCCACCTTCATGCCCTGCACCCCCTCATCCCAGCCCCTAATGACGTGGCCCGCACCCAGCGAAAAGTCAAAAGGATCATCGCGGTCGAGCGAACTATCGAACTTCAAGCCCTTGTTGTCAGCCGCGCTCTGGTCGAACAGCCAGCCTGAGTAATGCACAACTACGGTTTGTCCGGCTTGCGCTTCGGCGCCTTCGCCCAGGGTGGTATCGGTTTTGATAAGAGTGGTCATGTTGTTTTCCTTCTGAGTTCAGCATTAATTCGTCATTCCCGCGTAGGCGGGAATCCAGTTGATACCTATTTTGCAGCTTGCGTTTGAAGTAGCTTCAGCGAGCTGTAGGTTGGTTGAGCGCAGTGATACCCAACAATCCAACCGCTCAAGGAGCCGAATGATTTGCGCACCCGAAAGATGCGGCAGTTTAGGCATGGGCAGGCACATCGAATGTGGTGATGAACGGCTGTCCCAATGCGACGATTGGAAACTCTTCCAGATATAACGCGGTCGCTTCCTGCAAATTTTTGAGCGCCTCGTCTGTCGTCTCACCTTGCGTCGTCGTTCCTGTTTCCGGGTTCAACGCAATGTAGCCACCTTTTCCTGCAAGGGATAAAACAGCGGTTAGTTGCATGATGCCTCCTGTGTAAACATAACGAGAATCCTCGATTTCTCTGCCTCCCAATCGCGGAACACCGCACTGTTATCGGCAATCGCTTTCTCGCGTTGTGCCAACATCTCGCCATGCCACGCCGGCGTAGGCACTTCATTTGCATGACGGCACAGCTCATTCCACAGACATTCCATCGTGCGGAGCTTTTCTGTGGTGCTGAGCTGACCGATTTGTGCAGTGATGTTCATAGCTAACCTCGCGAGGTTGGTTGTGTGTTTGGAATAATAAATCGTAGGGTGATATGCCCGTTGGTTACCTCGAAGAGGTTCTTGCACCCTTGGGTGTTGCCCCCTACCTTGCTCGCGTATCCATTTAGCCAATTGTTTTTCCGCATCTCGTTGTGAGACTGCCCCTTCGGCTTCCGCCCGCGCCACGCCATTCTTGATTTATTCAATCACCCACAGGTGATATTGAATATCCTCCAGCGAGCAATCTTCGGGCAACTCCTGAAGCATCGAAGCACCTTGCTGTTTTGCTATTTGCATCATTTACCTCCCTGATGGTTTTTCAGCATTGTGATGGCCATTTTAACTTTGCAGGTCAGGACGAGTGTTATGTATCGCCACCCAACTATCCAAACGATGGGTATCGCGATGCTCAACCTATCCTACGCGCTCCGTTGCGGTTGATTGTTATCCCTTGAATTTCGGCCACTGGTTATAGCCGATAGTCGGATTGTTTGACTGATATTCCAAAATAAACTTGGATTCACAGCGATTTATTTCTCCTGCATCTTCTGACTCCATCAGAATTTCTTTTCTGATGGAAAAGTCTTTTCGTTGTTCTTCAGTAACGTCACGCTCTACCAATTCACTGTTTACGCTGCCGAAATATGTAAGCGTTCCTGTCAGATCTTTCCCAATATATATCTTGCCATTTGGGTAGGTGATTTTATAAATCACTTTCATCGACAACGCCTAGTAACTCAACACCGGCGCCAACCACCGCTCGGCATCCTCCACCGTCCAACCCTTGCGCTGTGCATAGTCCTCAACCTGTTCTTTCGTAATCTTGCCGGTCGCGAAGTATTTGGATTCGGGGTGCGAGAAGTAGAAGCCGCTGACTGCGGCGGTGGGCAGCATGGCGTAGCTTTCGGTCAGGGCGATGTCGGCCTTGTTGGTGGCGTCCAGCAACTCGAACAGCGGTCCCTTTTCGCTGTGCTCGGGACAAGCGGGGTAGCCGGGGGCGGGACGGATGCCGCGATATTTCTCGGCGATCAGGTCGTCGTTACCCAGTCCTTCGTCGGCGGTATAGCCCCAGAACTCCTTGCGCACGCGGGCGTGCAACATTTCGGCAAAGGCTTCGGCCAGACGGTCGGCCAGCGCTTTTAGCAGGATGCTGTTGTAGTCGTCATTGTTCTTTTCGAACTCGGCCACGCGCGCGTCTATGCCTATGCCAGTCGTCACCGCGAAACCGCCGATGTAATCCTTGACCATGCTATCTTTGGGCGCGATGAAATCGGCCAGACAGTAGTTGGGAATGTCGGCGGGCTTCTTGGTTTGTTGGCGCAGGTTGTGCCAGGTCATAGCGACGTTGCTGCGCGACTCGTCGGTATAAATTTCGATGTCGTCACTGCCAACAGTGTTCGCCGGGAACAGGCCGTATACGGCATTCGCGGTTAACCACTTCTCTGCGATGATTTGTTTCAGCATGGCTTGTGCGTCGGCGAACAGCTTGGTCGCTTCCTCACCCACGACGGCATCCTGCAAGATTTTCGGATAACGTCCGGCCAACTCCCATGCCTGGAAGAACGGCGTCCAGTCTATGTATTCGGCGATCTCGGCCAGCGGGTAGTCGCGCAGCTCTTTCACACCGAGTGCCTTGGGAGCAGGCGGGGTGTAGTCGCACCAGTCGGTATTCAGGCCATGCGCCCTCGCCTCTTCCAGCGTGACATAGGATGCTTTCCCTTTCTTGCTCTCGTGCTGCTCGCGTGCATCGTTGTAGTCGGACTTGATGCACGCGATGTAGTCTGCACTCAGGGTATCGGACAGCAGGTTGCTGCACACGCCGACGGCACGCGAAGCGTCCAACACGTACACCGTGGTGCCGCTCGGATAGTTGGGTTCGATCTTCACCGCCGTGTGCACGCGCGAAGTGGTCGCGCCGCCAATCAGCAACGGAATCTTGAAGCCCTGACGCTCCATCTCTTTTGCTACGTGCGCCATTTCTTCCAGCGACGGGGTAATCAAGCCGGACAGCCCGATGATGTCGGCTTTGGTCTCGCGCGCCATGTCGAGAATCTGCTGGCACGGCACCATCACGCCCATGTTCACCACCTCGAAGTTGTTGCACTGCAACACCACGGTGACGATGTTCTTGCCGATGTCGTGCACGTCGCCCTTCACCGTTGCCATCAAAATCTTGCCCTTGGTGCTGGTGTCGCCGGAGCGTAATTTTTCCGCCTCGATGTAGGGAATCAGATGCGCTACAGCCTGTTTCATCACGCGCGCCGATTTCACCACCTGCGGCAAGAACATCTTGCCCGCGCCGAACAGGTCGCCGACCACATTCATGCCGGTCATCAACGGGCCTTCGATTACCTCGACCGGGAACTTGGCCTGCAGTCGTGCCTCTTCGGTATCTTCCACGATGAAGGTGGTAATGCCGCGCACCAGCGCATGGGTCAGGCGTTCTTGCACCGTGCCCTTGCGCCACTCCAGATCTTCGACCTGCTCTTTGCCGCCGCCCTTCACTGTTTCGGCCATCTTGACCAGCCGCTCGCCCGCCTCCGGATCGCGGTTCAGCACCACATCTTCCACTGCGTCGCGCAGCGCTTTCGGTATCTCTTCGTATACGCCCAATTGGCCGGCGTTGACGATGCCCATGTTCATGCCCGCTTTGATGGCGTGATACAGGAATACGGTGTGGATCGCTTCGCGCACCGGCTCGTTGCCACGGAAAGAGAACGATACATTGGATACGCCACCGGAAATCTTGGCATAGGGCAGGTTCTTCCTGATCCACGCGCAGGCCTCGATGAAATCCACCGCGTAGTTGTTGTGTTCCTCAATGCCGGTCGCAATCGCAAAAATATTCGGGTCGAAGATAATGTCTTCCGGCGGGAAGCCGACCTGGTTCACCAGGATGTCGTAGCTGCGTTTGCAGATCTCGGTTTTGCGTGCAAACGTATCAGCCTGCCCTGCCTCGTCAAACGCCATCACCACCGCCGCGGCACCATACTGGCGCACCAGTTTTGCGTACTTGATGAAATTCGCTTCGCCTTCCTTCAGCGAGATCGAGTTGACGATAGACTTGCCCTGCACGCACTTCAGTCCCGCCTCGATGATGCTCCACTTGGAAGAGTCGATCATCAACGGCACTTTGGAGATGTCGGGCTCGGAGGCGATCAGGTTGAGGAACTTCACCATCGCGGCCTCGCCGTCCAACATGGCTTCGTCCATGTTGACGTCGATCACCTGAGCGCCGGTTTCCACCTGTTGTTTGGCGACTTCCAGTGCTTCTTCGTAATTGCCTTCGAGGATCAAGCGCTTGAATTTGGCCGAGCCGGTGACGTTGGCACGTTCGCCCACGTTGACGAACAAAGAAGTGTCGCTGATGTTGAAGGGCTCAAGACCGGACAAGCGGCACTCGACCGGATTGCTCGGAATCTTACGCGGATTGATTTCCTTCACCGTCTCGGCTATCGCCTTGATGAACGCCGGAGAGGTGCCGCAGCAGCCGCCGATGATATTGAGGAAGCCGCTCGTTGCCCATTCTTTGATATGGCCCGCCATGTTTTCAGGCGTATCGTCATAGCCGGTTTCAGCCAGCGGATTGGGCAGTCCCGCGTTGGGGTGTGCGCTCACATAGCAGTTCGCGACGCGAGACAACTCCTCCACATACTGGCGCAGCTCCTCCGCGCCCAGCGCGCAATTCAATCCGATGGAAATCGGATTGGCATGAGCCAGCGAATTGTAGAAAGCTTCGGTTATCTGACCGGTCAGCGTGCGGCCCGAGGCATCGGTGATGGTGCCTGAAATCATGATAGGCAATTCCATGCCGCGTTCGGCGAAAACAGTTTTCACCGCAAAGATTGCAGCCTTGGCATTCAGCGTGTCGAAAATGGTCTCGATCAGCAGCAGATCAGCACCGCCGTCGATCAAGCCGCGCGTCGCGTCGGAATAGTCGGCGACAAGTTGATCGTAGGTGATGTTGCGTGCTGCCGGATCGTTCACGTCGGGTGAGATGGTGCAGGTCTTATCTGTAGGGCCGAGCACACCCGCCGCGAAGCGCGGCTTGTCCGCGGTGGAATATTGATCGCATGCGTCGCGCGCCAGACGCGCACCGGCCACATTGAGTTCGTAGTTGAGCGACGCCATGCCGTAGGCCTTCAGCGTGGTCGCATTCGCACCAAAGGTATTGGTTTCAACAATATCCGCACCCGCCTCCAGATACTCGCAATGAATCGCCTTGATGACTTCGGGCTTGGTCAGCACCAGCAGGTCGTTGTTGCCCTTGAGGTCGCTGGGCCAGTCCGCAAACCGTTTACCGCGATAGTCGGCTTCTTCCAGTTTGTAGCGCTGGATCATGGTGCCGGTAGCACCGTCGAGGATCAGGATGCGTTGTTGCAGGAGTTGTTCAAAGCGGGAAGGAATATGGCTGCTCATGGTGTGCGCACTCAATGGATGAGCCCAGATTTTAACATGCAGACATGCAGGAAGCAGAACTGAGACGGTTCAATTCATACCTAGGGTCGGCTGAGGGGAAATCATTGCACCGTCTTGGCAATTAAACAGCTGTTCCCTGAGAACCTCAGAGTGGATGCGACGGAACTAACTTTAGGCCAAGTACAAAAGCTACCCGTTCTTGTCCATGCGCCGGTACTGCACCGCTTCTGCGATATGTGTGGTTGTAATATTGGCAATACCTTCCAAGTCGGCGATGGTGCGGGCCACCTTGAGTATGCGGTGATAGGCGCGGGCGGAGAGATTTAATCGGGTGATGGCTTGGCGCAAGAGTGCTTCGCCCTGTGCGTCCGGCGCGCAGAGCACTTCAATTTCACCGACCGAGAGCAGCGCGTTGGACTTGCTCTGTCGCGTGAGTTGACATTGCCGTGCCGCATCTACGCGGGATTGCAGTGTTGCGCTGGATTCGCTAGCCCCCTTGCCGAATAAGTCATCTTGGGGGACCGCAGGTACTTCGATTTGGATATCGATGCGATCCAGCAGCGGGCCGGAAATCTTGTTTCGATAACGCGAAATCTGATCCGGAGTGCAACGGCACTTACCGCTGTAATGGCCGAGATAGCCACAGGGGCAGGGATTCATTGCGGCGACGAGCTGAAATTGTGCGGGGAAGTCGGCGCGGCGAGCGGCGCGTGAGATGGTGATGCGGCCCGATTCCAGCGGTTCGCGCAATACCTCCAGTACGCTGCGGTCGAACTCGGGTAATTCATCCAGAAACAGCACGCCATGCAGCGCCATCGACACTTCGCCGGGGCGCGGGTTGCTGCCACCACCGACCAGCGCCACACCGGAGGCGGTGTGATGCGGCGAGCGATAGGGACGAATTTTCCACTTTGCCACGTCGAAGCTGCCATCCAGCGATTGCACGGCGGCACTTTGCAACGCCTCGGTTTCGGTCATCTGCGGCAAGATGCCGGGGAAACGTGCTGCCAGCATGGATTTGCCGCTGCCGGGCGGGCCAACCATCAAAACGCTATGTCCGCCCGCCGCCGCAATTTCCAACGCGCGTTTTGCTTGGGCCTGCCCCTTTACCTCGCTGATGTCCGGGTAATGTGGTGGAATGGTTTTCGGCTGGCTCACATAGGGCGAGATTGTCTCGCGTCCGGCCAGATGGGCGGCAACCTGTAACAGTGAAGAGGCCGGAAATACCGTGGCATTCTCGACCAGTGCGGCCTCGGCGGCATTTTCTTGCGGTAACACGAAGCTGCGTCCACAGTCGGCGGCGTGGTAGGTCATCGCGAGTGCGCCGCGAATCGGACGCAGTTCGCCGGTCAGCGCGAGCTCGCCGGCAAACTCGTATTCATTCAGACGGTCAGCAGGAATCTGTCCGGTGGCAGCGAGGATGCCGAGCGCAATCGGCAAATCGAAACGCCCGCTTTCCTTGGGCAGGTCAGCGGGCGCGAGATTAACGGTGATGTGGCGTGAAGGGAAATCGAACTGGCAGTTTTGCAGCGCGGCGCGGACTCTATCCTTGCTTTCTTTTACCTCGGTCTCGGGCAAACCGACAATGCCGAAGTAAGGCAGACCGTTAGCCAGATGTACCTCGACGGTGACCTGTGCGGCCTCCATGCCGGACAGGGCACGGCTATATAAGACCGCGAGGGCCATATTTATTTACGCTGCGTTTCCAGTTCGGCAACGCGCGCTTCCAGCGCGGTGAGTTGCTCGCGCGCACGCGCCAGCACCTGCGCCTGCACATCAAATTCTTCGCGTGTTACCAGGTCCAGCTTGGCAAAACCCTGCGCCAGCAAAGCGCGGGCATTCTTCTCAAAGTCCTTGGCCGGACTATTTGCAACCGCCTCGTTCAGCTTGGCCGACATGTCTTCAAAAAATTTCTGGTTCAGCATGGATAGTTACCTCCGGTAATTGACGTTGACCGAAGTTTAGCAAGTTAGCCGGCGTGTCGCTGCACCTATTGGGTGCGGACGTGTATTTGAGTGCACCAGCATCAGGCATAGCATTGATCTAAAAAAATAGACTCCGGCCCAACCCCTTGAAATTATTAATATTTAAATGTGTGGCACGCATTCTGCTTTTAGGGAGACGTGGATATCTTTATCCCGTTTAAACCCTTAGAAAGGAAACATGATGAAAACGAAACTATTGAAATCCCTGATCTTGGCCGCACTGGTTGTGCCTAGTGTTGCAATGGCTGAAGATGCTTCGCCGATCACTGCAAACGTCGGCTTTACAACGGACTATCTGGTTCGTGGCATATCACAAACTTCAGGCAGTGCCGCTATTCAAGGTGGCGTTGATTATGCGCACGATAGTGGATTCCATGCTGGTCTGTGGGCATCGAATATCAGCTGGATCAGCGACTTTACGCCAGGCATCACCTCCAGTCTGGAAGTAGATACCTACTTCGGTTATGGCAACGCTTTTGCAGAAGACTTCAGCTATGACGTTGGTTTCATCCGCTACAACTACCCAGGCAGCAGCTATCCAGTTGGTTTCGTTAAGGCAGACACGAACGAGGTTTATGGCTCTCTCGGCTATAAGTGGTTGTCGGCTAAGTACTCCTACGGCGTAGGCGATTTCTTGGGTGTTGCAGGGGCAAAAGGGACTAACTATCTGGAGTTGAATGCGAGTGTTCCTGTTGCTGATAGTGGCTTTACTGTCGGCGCTCACATCGGTAAACAGACATACAAGGGCGTGGCCGCTGACGCATTGACCGTAGCAGGAACAAGCCCGACCTACAGCGATTACAAGCTGAGCGTTGCTAAAGATTTCGGTGGATACACATTCACAGTGGCTTACTCTGATACCAATGCAGCTGTTAACGGTTTTTATACAACACCTGCAGGCAAGGACCTGGCACGTGGCACTGCTCTGTTGTCGGTTACTCACGCATTCTAAGGAAAACCCGGGCGTGATCCGTCACGCCCTCATATAAAGGAGAGAGTCATGAAAATGGTCGCAGCGATCATCAAGCCGTTCAAGCTCGACGAGGTACGCGAAGCATTGTCTGCTATCGGTGTACAGGGAATTACTGTCACCGAAGTCAAAGGCTTTGGACGTCAAAAGGGCCACACCGAGTTGTACCGCGGTGCGGAATATGTGGTGGATTTCTTGCCTAAAGTAAAGTTGGAAGCGGCGATCTCCGCCGACATGCTGGATCAGGTGCTGGAAGCCATCGAGAAGTCAGCTCAAACCGGCAAGATAGGCGACGGCAAGATATTCGTTTCCGATCTTGAACAAGTTATTCGCATCCGTACCGGTGAGTCCGGTCCGGAAGCCTTGTAAGGAGAACATGATGAAAAAACTGTTCACACTTTTTGTATTAATGGCGCTGTTGTGTGGCGTGTCCGTAACGGCATTCGCGGAAGATGCTGCCGTTGTAGTTGAAGCAGTCTCAGTCGCGGTCGATGTGGCACCGGCAGCTGAAGTCGTTGCAGCTGTTGAAGCCGTGGCGGCACCTGCACCTGTGCCAAACAAAGGCGACACCACCTGGATGATGCTGTCCACCCTGCTGGTGATCCTGATGATCGTTCCCGGCCTGTCATTGTTTTACGGTGGCCTAGTGCGCGCCAAAAACATGCTGTCGATATTGTCTCAAGTGTTCGCGATTTTCGCCTTGATCTCCATCCTGTGGGTGATCTACGGCTACTCGCTAGCATTCGGCGACGGCGGCTCGATGAATTGGGCAATTGGGGACATGAGTAAGTTGTTCCTGTCCGGCATGACAGCTGACAGCACCGCGGCGACCTTTACCGATGGCGTGGTAATCCCTGAGTTCACCTTCGTGGCCTTCCAGTTGACCTTCGCAGCGATTACTACTGCACTGATCATCGGCGGCTTCGCAGAGCGCATCAAGTTCGGCGCGTTGCTGGTGTTCTCCGCACTGTGGTTCACTTTCTCCTACCTGCCAATCGCACACATGGTGTGGGCAACGGGCGGTTACCTGTTCGAGAAAGGTGCGCTGGACTTTGCCGGTGGTACCGTGGTTCACATCAATGCCGGTATCGCGGCCTTGGTAGGTGCGATCATGATCGGCAAACGTATCGGCTACGGCAAGGAAGCCATGGCGCCGCATAACCTGCCCATGACCATGATCGGTGCATCGTTGCTGTGGGTAGGTTGGTTCGGCTTCAATGCGGGTTCCAACTTGGAAGCCACTGGCGGCGCTGCGCTGGCTCTGCTGAACACCATCGTTGCAACAGGTGCGGCTGCACTGACCTGGATGGGCGCTGAAAAGATGTTGCGCGGCAAGGCATCCATGCTGGGTATCGCTTCCGGTGCGGTTGCGGGTCTGGTGGTCATTACACCGGCTGCCGGTCTGGTAGGCCCGATGGGTGCAATCATCCTAGGTGCAGTGGTTGGACCAATCTGCCTGTGGGCTGTGTCCGGCCTGAAGAAGTCGCTGGGTTATGACGACTCTCTGGACGTGTTCGGTATCCACGCTGTTGGCGGTATCGTCGGTGCAATCGGAACTGGCATCTTCGTCTCCCCTGCATTGGGTGGCGTGGGTGTGGCGGACTATTCCATGATGGGACAAGTAATGACACAGGCAACCGGCGTATTGGTTACCGTAGTCTGGTCCGGTGTCGTCTCCTTCATCTGCTTCAAAGTGGTCGATTTGGCGATGGGGCTGCGTGTATCGGAAGAAGCCGAACGCGAAGGTCTGGATACTTCGACTCACGGCGAACGCGCATATAACGTTTAAAAAACTTTCCTCCCGGAGCCTCCCCGGCTCCATTCAAGGGCACCGCAAGGTGCCCTTTTTTATCTTTGGCCGAACCAATTAACTGAATGGGGCTGATACGTGTGTATCAACAAATGCTAATTCACCGAGTGAATATCCGTGCTGAAGTATGTCTATTCAGCGTTAAGACTTAGTGATGTTTGCCTGCTCACGCTGAGTGAAGAAATAAAGCGGATGCAGAAAGGGGGATTTGGGTTTAGTCGTGCCAGAGGGGAAACTGATTAAGCGTACGGAAGAACTCGATGTCGTGGTTGGGCCAGAGCTGTGCCCGCTCTTCCGCTTCGAGCCGTTTCAATTTGCGGATGCTGTCCAAGGCTAGGTCTTCCCTGTCCCGCCAGCATAGGCCGGGAGCGATCTCCTGCTCCAGATTCTCGCGCAGATCGGCGGCGTCGCCGCACAATACGACCGGCGGGCCTTTCGGTAATTCGATCAAGAGTGACATATGGCCTGCCGTATGGCCGGGCGTCGAAATGGCGCGCATACCAGGCACCAGATCGTACTCGCCCCGCTGCAATTTCCACGGAAAGTCTCCTGCAAAGTCGTCGGAGAAATAGGCTGGGTCGAGTTCGTGCTTCGCTGCGTGCAACTCGTCATGTTGTACATGTACTTCTTTGCCGCAGACATCACACAGACCGCCCGCGTGATCGAAATGCAGATGACTGAGGAATACCACATCGATATCAGCCGGCGTCAGCCCTATTTTCTTCAGGTGATTGGGCAAACGTTGTGCTTCCTCCATCTCCGGTGCACCGAAAGCGAAGCTCTCCTGATCGTAGTGTTTGGCTCGTTTTAACGGATCGGATATCTTGCCGTAATCGCACCCAACATCGAACAGGATACGGCCATTGGTCGTCTCTATCAGATAAGCAAGGATGGGGGCCTGGATAATCTGGCCCTGTCCGCTGTTGCGGGTGGACAGGGATTTGTCATACCGATGGGTAGCCGTCAGCAGAGGCCACAGACGCAATACCTGACTCATACACACTCTCCTATTTCAGAAATCACGCCGGCCGTATCGGCGATACGGCCAAAGATACCGCCCTCGACCGCGACCATCTGTAGCGCGGCTTCGTGCAATGCCGGATGTGCTGAACCGCAGGCATCCGATACCAGCACACAGTCATAACCATGGTCTGCCGCTTCGCGCAGCGTGGAATGCACGCACACCTCGGTCGTGACGCCGCAAATATATAAACGGCTGATGCCACGCGTACTCAGTAGCTGTGCCAGATCGGTCTGATGGAAAGCACCATAACCGGGCTTGTCCACCACCGGTTCGCCAAATAGCGGCTGCAACTCGTCGATAAAGTCATGTCCGTATTCGCCGCGTACCAGCAGACGCCCCAGCGGCCCTTGGCTGCCGATCTCCGCGCCCGCATTCCGACTGCGCATCAGCTTGGCTGGCGGACAGTCGCTAAGATCAGCGCGATGGCCTTCGCGGGTATGCACCACCAGCATACCGCTACGGCGCGCCTGGTTTAGCAACATACGGATGGACGGTATGGGTCGTCGCAGGGCGCTGACATCCATACCCGCCGTTGCTGCGTAGCCGCCGGAATCTAGGAAATCCCGCTGCATGTCGATCACGATAAGTGCACTAGGCAGCTTGTTCATACACCGCTCCCATTGATTCAGTGCGTGCCTCGATGACAGCAGCCGAGAGGATCAGTGAGCCGCCGAGTGCTTCACGCCAGGACAGATATTCGCCACCGATCAACACCGCCGAGATCACTGCCACCACCAGCTCCCCCAACAACAGAATGGCTGCACGGCCGGCATCCAGCCGCGCAACGCCGTAGAAGGTGACCAGCGTACCGGGCAATATCCATAGCAAGCCGAGCGCCAGCATCGCGCCGACCTGCTGGGCATCGGGCGCCTGCAACGGTTTCCCGCCGAATGTCAGGAAGCCCAATGCGATCAGCGCACAGCCGCCTATCATCGCGGCCGCGCGCACCGAGTCGGTCAGATGATGACCGACCCGCACCGCCACGTTGTTGAGCGCGAACGCCAGTCCGGACGAGAGCGCCAGCAGGTCGATCACCGACAGCGGCGCTGAGAACAGTTCGGGGCCGCCCAATGTTGCCACCAGACCGGCCAACGCAAGTACCAGCGAGAGGAGGCGCAAGCGGGTGAAGGCTTCGCCGAGGAAGATGCGTGCGGCCAGGATGGTCCACACCGGCGCAAGGAAGAACAGCAGCATCACGCGCACCACATTGCCCTCGGTGAGCGAGGTGACCAGCGAGGCATTGGCCCAGCCCCCCATGAGCGTGATGATCGCCAGCAGCCCGAGCTGGTCGCGCCACTGCGCCATGCTGCGCAAAGCGAACGGCAACAGCAGCAAGGCGGCAAGACCGTAGGCGAACACCTGCACGATATTGCCGGAAACACCGATCCCGTCCAGCGCTTTGAGCGGCCACCACAGCATGCCCCAGAACAGCGCGCCAACCAAAAGCGAGGAGATCGCCTTGCCCTCGCGGGACAATGCTATGGCGGCAATGTTCATTTCACACCGCCGTCAGAAAGGAGACCGACAGCGCGCCGATGAAACCGTCCGCCTTGCCGGCCGCGGTATCCACTACACCGTAGTCCTCTGACAGCACGCGCTTTACGCGATGCCGGTGGAAGGGGTTCAGCAACAACGCCATCGGCACTGTCTGTGCGTAATACTCACCATACAGTTTGCGGTGCAGCGCAGGCAGCCGGTGCCACGGCGCGGCCAACTGTTCGTGATGCGCGTTGTGATAGGAGAAATTCAGCAACAACAGGTTGAGCCATGGCCAGCGCACACTGACCAAATTGGAGTAGGTGTTGGCCTGTTCATAAGCCTTGTCGCGTAGCTTGTCGTCCGGCACCTTATCGCTTTTCAGAATGGCATAGGCATCATAGGTATGCTGGAAGGCATCGGCAAAGCGCAGCACAGTAACCATGATCAGGTAGGCAACGATATACAACAATAAAGCCTGTGGTGCGAAATAGCCCAGTGCCGCGAAGGCACTGCCGCGCACCAGCAGTATGGCCGCGACGCGGCCGCGATCCGCACGCCGCGCTTCACGCAGAAACGGCAAGGCGATGACAAAGCCATGCATCAGCAGTTCGACCGCGGGCACATAGCACCACTCCAGCAGCAACACCGCACGGCGCAACCATGACGGGGCGGACTGGATGAGCGCCTTGGTGTCCAGACTGATCACGTCCGCGCGATCCACATGGTGGCGCACATGTTTGTGGCGCAGGTGCTCATAACGGGCATAACAACTACCGGTGAGCCAGGTCGTCACCACCCCGCCCCGGCTATTGGTCTCATGCCGGGCAAAGATCGTGTCGTGCGCAAACTCGTGAAACAGATAGGCGGCGATGATGAGCGCGTGGGCGAACCAAAGGGTCGCCAGCGCTGCTACCGGCCAGCTAGCGGTGGCCATCAGCCAAAGGCCGATCCCGTAGCCACTCAGGGCATACGCGATCGCCAACAAATTCGGGATAACGCCATCAGCATGGCGAAAGATGCGCGAGCGCATAGTGCTGCTCCTTATGGTGAGCGGCCTTCCCGCCAGCTTGGCGGGAAGGCCGTATCACTTGATTACTTCATCACTGCCTTGACAAAACTGTCGTCGATAGTCGTTTTGATCTCTACCGCCTTCTTGATCTGACCGCTCTTGATCAAAATCTCGTTGATAACTTCGCCGCTGACGAAGTAGGACGTTGTATCTTTGCCCGGCTTGAACGGCTTCGCCATCTCTTTCAACGGAATGTTGTACACGCCTGTCAGTTGTTCCAGCACTTCCTTGCCCGACACGCCGATGGCCTTGCCGATGATCTCGGAGGCTTCCTTCGGGTGCGACTTCAGGTAGGCCAGACCGTCCAGATAGGCCTTGATCAGCGCCGTGATCTCCTTGCCGTTCTTCTTGATGTACGCTTCGTCGAACACCAGCACGTCGGCGATCAGACCCGGCGCTTCCTTTGACGAGTAGATCACATGGAACTGCTTGCCACCGTTCATGCCCAGGATCTGCGACACGTTCGGCTCATAGGTGGTACCGGCCGGCACTGCCTTGGATGCCATGGCGGAAGGAATCGCTTCCGGCGTCATATTGATTGGGCTGATGTCCTTGTCGCTCATGCCATTGATCTTCAGTGCATAGGAGATCAGGAAGTCGGATGGCGACAGGGGTGCGTAAGCAACCTTCTTGCCTTTCAGATCCGTGATCTTTTTGATCGACATGTCGGCCAGTACAGCATCGCCGCCGTTGGAGTAGTCGATGGGCATCACCACCTTGAACAACTGACCCTGTGCCGCTGCACCGATCACCTGGTCATAGGTCATCAGCGCACCGTCCACTGCTTTACCGGCAACCGCCGACGGCAGCATGGCCGGATCGTTGAAAGTCTGCAGCGTGACCTTCAGGCCGTGCTTCTTGTACATGTCCATGCCATCCGCCACATAGAATGGCGAGTAGCCGATCCAAGTGGTCAATGCAATCTTGACTGGGGTCGCGGCGCTTACCGAAAGTGAAAAGGTCAGTAGTGCAACCGCTGCTATGAGTTTCTTGATATCCATTTGCCTGTCTCCTTGTAAAATTAATTCATCATCCTGTGAGGGTGTGCTGCATACCCTCGTTCGCTTACCTACCTTTCACAGCAGTTTGTATGCCAACCCTGCTGCACGGCGTTCTGGCCTGTTTCGCCGCTACTACAACTGCTTGATGCAGATTCCTGCGCACCCAATCCGTGCATACGTAACCGGCATGCACGAAGTTGGGTGTCATGTGCCCCCATTCCCTTTAGGGTTGCACCATGTTTTAAAATGCTCGCGCTCTGTCGCACCCATCCACCCATTGATCTGCCAAAGATCAGCGACCGGTTGCTGCGTGTAGGGCAGGGTGTGCAGATACCCGTCGGGGCCGAACTCGGGCGTCATCGTGGTCTGGGCATAGCCGCGTTCACGCTGCGCCTCCCATATCGTTTCCCAGTAGCGCTGGTGTGAGGCCAGCGCGCCCGCATATTCCGGTGCGGCGGGATGCGGCACCTGCGGCCCCTGGTCGTAACCGACACGGGCATGGATGTGATGGGTCTGGCGTGCCACTGCGCGCACTGCATCCATCTCTTCATCCAGTTGCCGTTCTAGCACCACAACCCAATGACTGAAGTCACAGGTCAGTTTTAGCTCGGGTAGGCGATGCAATACTTCCAGCGTGACCCACGGGTTGAACAGCGAACGGCTGCGGTGAGTCTCGAAGCTGCAAACAATACCCATACGCGCCGCGATTTCTTGTGATTCACCAAAGAAGCGCACGCTCTGTTCCAGCGTCCACGCATCACACCCGCCGATGATGGTCACCTGACGCGGCGCAAGGTCACGGACGAACTGCAACTGACGCGCGACATCCGCCACGTGGTCTTGCACCGAGTCCTGGCGACGCGGCACATAGCCGCCCGCGGTGACGATCTCCTGGATGAATTCCAGACCGTGTTCAGCCACGGCAGCACGCAATGCTGTGCGACTCGCCTCCGGCAGATCGGCATTGCCTTCCAGCCCGTCGAAGCCCGCCTCCAGCGCCTGCTGTGCCGCGAGATCGAATGGTCCCGTGTGGCCCCACAGCGTCTTGAACAGTTTCAGTTCCATGGCTCAGCCCTGCTGCCGCAGATAGGCGCGCCAGCCACCGAAGCGGGTGATGTCTTGCGCCGCCTGCACCGCATAGGATTCGCACGTGAAGCCCAACACAGTTGAACCATCTGTCAGTGTCAGGCTGCCGATGCCGAGCGGCGCCGAGATACCCGCGACGAATGAGCCGAACTCACGCGCATCCATCTCCCACACTTCGACCTCGATGGCGGTGCCACCTTCCACGACTCGCAGCATGCCGGGCCGGAAAGGCGGGCCGCCGGGTAGCGCATAGAATTTGTAGTCGGCGCTGCTGTGCGTGCGGGCCAGCAGATGCGCGCCGCGCGATGTGAGCTGATAGTTGAGCGGCAGACCTTCCATGTGCGCACCGCACACGGCGACACGAATTCTTCCGGGTAGTACGTCGGACTTCAGTCCGACATGTCGGGATGAATCCCGACCTACAGAATGAGCAGATGCGTCATCTTCAGCGAGTAATCTTTCCGCCAGATGCAGCAGTGGCACATCCTGATGCGCGGGTGCCACCAGCGTGATGCCGAAGGGCAAACCGTCATCCTGAAATCCCGCCGGCACAGCCACCGCAGCGCAGTCCAGCAGGTTCATGAAGTTGGTGTAATAGCCCAGGTTCGCGTTGAGCTTGATCGGGTCGGCTTCCATCTCGGCGATGCGGTAGATGGTTCCCGCGGTCGGCGTCAGCAGACAGTCGATCTTGCCCCAGGTCAGTGCGGCTTCGGCGCGCAAGGCTTCCAATTTGTACATGCCGTCGAAGGTGTCGGCGGCCGAAAACTTCTTCGCCCCCGCGATGATCTCGCGCACCACCGGATTGATCGCAGCGGCATGCGCCTCGAAGAATTCACGGATGGCCGCGTAACGTTCCGCTACCCAGGGGCCTTCGTACAGCAGCCGCGCGGATTCCAGGAAGGGCAGGAAATCAACCTCCACTTTCTGTCCACCGATGGCTTCCAATGCCGCGCAACTTTGCTGGAACAGTGCCGCCGCATCCCGATTGCCGAAGAACTGCAACTGGTCTGCACGCGGCACCCCGAAGCAGAAATGTGCCGCGCGCCCGAAATCGAAACCATGGGTGAGTGCCTGACGCGAATACGCATCCTGCTCGTCCAATGCGGTCGCAACCGACAGCACCGTGGCGGCATCCGCCGTGTTCAACGCAAAGATGGACACGCAATCCAGCGAGCGGCAGGCCGGCACCACACCGTGTGTGGAAAGCCAGCCGCGCGTCGGCTTCACCCCGACCAGATTGTTGAAAGCGGCGGGCACCCGGCCCGAACCGGCAGTATCGGTACCCAGACTGAAGCTGGCCAGTCCCAAAGCGACAGCCACCGCTGAGCCGGAGCTGGAACCACCGGAGATGTAGTCGGGGTTGATGGCATTGCGGCATGCACCATGCGGCGAGCGCGTGCCGTTCAAGCCGGTGGCGAACTGGTCGAGATTGGTCTTGCCGATGGGGATCGCCCCGGCATCGATCAGCCGTTGCACCACCGTCGCATGGCGTTGCGGCGGGTAGGCGTATTCCGGGCAGCCCGCCGTGGTCGGTGCACCGGCCAGATCGATGTTGTCCTTAATCGCGAACGGGATGCCGTACAGCGGCAGTTCAGTCGGGTCTTTGTTCTGCAGTGCAGCCACATACTTTTCTATCTCAGCCAGTGGCAGCCGGTGTATCCAGACACGGTGCGGATCGTCACCGATGCGCGCGACGATGTCGCGCATCACATCGCGAGGATGCAGTTCACCTGCCAGATAGCGCTGGCGCAGGGCGGCGATGTTCAGATCAGGCTGCATCACGACACCTCCCCCTGTATGACCAGCAGGTCCTGCCCGGCCGCGACCTGGCCGCCGGTGCGGCAACTCATCTGGATGATCTCGCCGTCGCACGGCGCGACCACGGCGATCTCCATCTTCATGGATTCGATCACCACCAGTGTGTCGCCTGCTTTCACCTTGCTGCCGACTGGCGCCGGGATGGCCCACACGTTGCCCGCCACATGGGCTGCCACGGCACGACTGCCCGGCGGCAGGTCGAGTTCACTGTCGGCGCCCGCTTCCGCCACATTACTGTCGCTCGCGTATTCCGCCTGACCGTTGGCTTTCCACATCTCACGCTCGGCCGCGAATGCCGCACGCTGCGTGTCGCGGAACGCACTGATCTCCGGATCGTTTTCCTGCAGGTACTGGTTGTATTCCTTCAGGCTGAAGGTGCTTTCCTCGACCTTGAGCTGGAAACGTCCGGCCACAAAATCCTCGCGCATCTGCAGCAGTTCTTGTTCCGCTACCGGATAGAAACGGATCTGGTCGAAGAAGCGCAGCAACCACGGTTTACCATCCTTGAAGTCAGCCGTCTGTTTGTAACGGTTCCACATCTGGATGGTGCGGCCGACGAACTGGTATCCGCCGGGGCCTTCCATGCCGTACACGCACATGTAGGCGCCGCCGATGCCGACCGCGTTCTCCGGCGTCCAGGTGCGCGCCGGGTTGTATTTGGTGGTGACCAGCCGATGGCGCGGATCGAGCGGTGTCGCCACCGGCGCGCCGAGATAAACGTCGCCCAAGCCCATCACCAGATAGCTGGCCTCGAACACGATGCGCTTCACCTGCTCGATGTCGGCGATACCGTTGATGCGGCGGATGAACTCGATGTTGCTCGGGCACCAGGGCGCATCCTTGCGCACCGACTGCATGTATTTTTCGATGGCAAGTTTGGTCGAAGGGTCGTCCCACGACAGTGGCAGATGTACGATACGGGTAGGCACCCGCATGTCCTCGATAGGCGGCAGTTTCTTCTCTGCCTTGACCAGCATCTTCACCAGCGCATCGCGCGCCAACTCGCGGCTGTCGAAATGGATCTGCAAGGAACGGATGCCCGGTGTCAGATCGAGGATGCCGGGCAACTTGCCCCCGGTCACCGCGCCCTGCACCCATTCCATCAGGGCATGCACGCGGAAACGCAGGTTGAGGTCGAGCACCAGCGGGCCGTATTCGATCAGCAGGTTGCGGTCGCCCGACTGGCGATACACCACCTGCACCTGTTCGCCTTTGGCCGGGATGCTGTGCACGATGGGGCTGCCCATCTCCTGTGCGGCCGGATACGCGTCCTGCTTTTGCGGCAAGGCCAGTTGTGCGATGGTCGCGTCCTGCAACTGCTCCAGATGGTTGGCCTGTTCCAGCGACATTAAGCGGAAGCGCACGCTATCGCCCGGACGCAGCTGGCCCATCTTCCACAGCTCGGCATGAACGATGGTCACCGGGCACACGAAGCCGCCCAGGCTGGGGCCGTCCGGGCCGAGGATGACCGGCATATCGCCGGTGAAATCCACTGCACCGATGGCATAGGCGTTGTCGTGGATGTTGGACGGGTGCAATCCTGCCTCACCGCCATCCTCCCGCGCCCATTCCGGTTTGGGGCCAATCAGGCGCACGCCGGTGCGGCTGGAGTTGTAGTGCACCTCCCAGTCTGTAGCGAAGAAGGTCTCTATGTCGGATGGCATGAAAAAATCCGGCGCGCCGTGCGGGCCGTACAACACGCCGATCTCCCATTCCTTGCTGTAGCTCGGCAACAGCGCCGCAGGCAAGGCACGTTGCTCGCGCGGCGCAGTTTCAACGCCCAGATGCAACACATCACCGGTACGCAAGGTGCGCCCGCTGTGGCCGCCGAACTGACCTAATGTGAAAGTAGATTTACTGCCCAGATAATCCGGCACATCGAAACCGCCCGCCACGGCCAGATAACTGCGGCAACCGCCGCCCTGCACGGCACCGAGACGCAACACACTGCCCGCCTTCACGACATGACTACGCCAGAACTTCAGCGGCTTGCCATCCAGTTCGGCCTGCATCGCCGCGCCGGTCAAGGCGATGACGGTGTCGCTGTTGAACTTCAGTGTCGGGCCGGACACGGTCAGTTCCAGTCCGGCCGCCTCTGCCGCATTGCCCAACAACTGGTTGCTTAGGCGGAACGCCAACGCATCCATCGGACCTGATGGCGGCACACCGATGTTCCAATAGCCGAGACGGCCGGGATGATCCTGGATGGTGCTCTGCACACCCGGCTCCAGCACGTCGATGGTGTGCGGCTGGCAATGGAAGCCGTTCAGGTAACGCGTGGTCTGGCGACCCTCGGCGAACACCTGGTCGGTCACGATCTGGCGCAGATAATCGAGGTTGGTCTCGATGCCGTCCACGCGCGTTTCGGCCAGTGCCGCGCTCATCTTTTCCAGCGCGGATTCGCGGTTCATCGCCTTGACGATAATCTTGGCGATCATCGGATCATAGTAGGGCGGCACTTCACTGCCACGCTCCACCCAAGTCTCGTTGCGTGCGTTGGCCGAGAATTCAACCCCGCTCAACACGCCGCTGGAAGGCTGGAAATTCTTGTTCGGGTCTTCCGCATACAGGCGCACCTGGATGGAAGCACCCTTGGGTTTGATCTCTATGTTTTCCAGCGCGGGCAGCTCGCCCGCCGCCTGCAACACCATCCACTCCACCAGATCGACACCGGTCACTTCTTCGGTGACACCGTGCTCGACCTGCAGGCGCGTGTTCACTTCGAGGAAGTAGAACTCGCCGCTGAGCGCATCGAACACGAACTCCACCGTGCCTGCCGACTGGTATTGCACGGCTTTGCCCAACTTGACGGCGGTGTCCAGCAGATGCTGTCTGACTGCGGGTGTCAGATTGGGCGCCGGTGTTTCTTCGATCACTTTCTGGTTGCGGCGCTGTACCGAACAATCGCGTTCACCCAGCGCGATCACGCCGCCCTTGCCGTCGCCGAACAGTTGCACCTCGATGTGGCGTGCATGCTCGACATATTTCTCCACATAGATACCGGCATCCTTGAAGTTGGCACGCGCCAGACGGTCCACCGACTGGAACGCTTCATTCAATTCATCCGCACTCCAGCACAAGCGCATGCCGATACCGCCGCCGCCGGCTGTGCTCTTGAGCATCACCGGGTAGCCGACGCGGGCTGCCTCGGCATGGGCGTGACCGACATCGGCCAGCAGCCCGCTGCCCGGCAACAAGGGCACGCCATTCTGTTCCGCCAGTTCGCGGGCGGTGTGCTTGAGACCGAAGCGGCGCATCTGGTCCGGCGTCGGGCCGATGAACACCACGCCCGCTTGCGCGCACTGTTCGGCGAAACCCGCGTTTTCCGACAGGAAGCCGTAGCCGGGATGGATGGCCTGCGCACCGGTGCTGCGCGCCACTTCGAGGATGTGCTCGCCGCGCAGATAACTTTCGGCGGCGGGGGCCGCACCGATGCAAACGGCTTCGTCCGCCATCTTCACATGCAGCGAGCGCGCATCGGCTTCCGAGTACACGGCCACGGAGCGGATACCCATCTGCTTCAGGGTGCGAATGATGCGGCAGGCGATTGCGCCGCGATTGGCTATCAAGACTTTATCGAACATGGTTCACCTGAATCGCAGGTCGTCCTGCGTCTTGTTGAGGCATCCGGCCGTCCGGATGCGCGGTTGTTTCAAGCAGCGGCATCCCAGATCAACAGCTGCACCGGTGTCGGGTTGTAGGCGTTACAGGGGTTGTTCAGCTGCGGGCAGTTGGAGATCAGCACGGCCACATCCATCTCGGCGCGCATCTCCACATACTTGCCGGGGGCAGAGATACCGTCGGCAAAAGTCAGCTCGCCCGCCGGCGTCACCGGCACGTTCATGAAGAAGTTCACGTTGGCGGTGAGGTCGCGCTTGTCCATGCCGCAGTCGCAATGACCCAGCGCGTGCAGAAAACTGTCGCGGCAGCTGTGCATGTATTTCTTGTCGATGGCATAGCGCACGCTGTTGCTCTCCGCCGCGCAGGCGCCGCCCAGGGTGTCGTGGCGCCCGCAGGTATCGGCGATGATGGTCATCAGCGCGTTGCCTTCGCTGGACAACAATTTCGTACCGGCAGTGAGATAGAGGTTGCCCTGCTCGCGGATGGTGTCCACCGCGCTGTAGCGCTCCTCGGGATCACGTGCGTTGTAGAACAGGGTATCCACGGCCTGATTACCTTCCAGATCGAGAATGCGGAAGGTCTGGCCGCGCTTCACTTCATGCAGCCAGGATTCACCGGCGGGTACCACGTAGTCATAGCTGGCTTGCGCGGGTGTCAATTTGCTTTCGATGATGCTCATCGTTCTCTCCAGTACTCAGCGGAACAGCAGTTCGGTGTTGTAGAAGCCGCGCACGTTCTCGGGACGGAAGTTGCGGCACAGGTCTTGTGCATCCGGCGTGCCGCAGCGCCATGCCTGCAAAGACACCGGCTTGGGTGCGTACTCGGGATTCGGATCGAGTGGATGCTGGGTGGCGCTTAGCACCACCAGCACGTTCATCTCGAAGCGCAGTTCGACGTAGTCACCTGCCTTGGTATGGTTGGCTTCGTAGTGCATCGCACCCGCATCGTCTGCGCTCACCTTGCTGAAGAAGTTCAGGTTGGGCACGATGTCGCGCTTGCCCAATCCCCACTTGCCCAGCTCGATCAGCATGCTGTCGCGTGCGTTGCGATGCATGGCGTTGCGCGCCTGCTGGTAGCTGGCACTGCCGTATTTCTTCTCCACCAGTGCCGCATTGCTCATGCCGCTGATGGTGTCGTGCCAGCCCACGCTGTCGCCGATGACCGAGGCCAACACGCGCCCCATATCGGAATACAGCACGAAGCCGGTGGTCAGATGCGCGGTGTGCTGTGCCTTCAACGTATCGGGCATGTTGTAGCGCTCCAGCTTCTCTTCCTGGTTATAGAACAGGGTGGAAAGATTGGCACCGCCTTCCACATCGGTCAGGCGCAGGGCCGTGCCGCGTTTCATCACGAACGACCCGTGGGCACCGCCGGGTAGCGTTTCTTCCCACATCAGATTCTGTTTGGTCAATGGCTCAGTCATGGTTGTTCCTTATTGCATGTCGTTTTGTTGTGCCTGGCGCGTCATGCGTTCCAGCAGTTCATGGTCGGTGCGCATACCGGCGGTCTCGCGGATGCGGGTCAGGATGGTTTTCTTTTGCTGCAGAAATCCGGGCGAGAGCTTCATGTCCTGATCGCGCTGCGCGGGCAGGTCGACCGGATAGATGCTGTCCACACGCCCCGGACGCGGTGCCATCACCACCACCCGTTGTCCCAGATAGATGGCTTCTTCCACGTCGTGGGTGACGAACACGATGGTGGTCTTTTCCAGCTTGGAAACGTGCAGGATGAGGTCGTGCATCACTTCGCGCGTCTGTGCATCGAGCGCGCCGAACGGCTCATCCATCAGCAGGATCTGCGGGCGCGGCAGCAGGGCGCGGGCGATGGCGACGCGTTGCTGCATGCCGCCGGAGAGCTGGTTGGGGTAGGCGTCGATCACGTGGGTCAACCCCATCAGGTCGAGCAGGGCATCGGCCCGGCCCGAAGCCGCCTCGACATCGGCCGAGGTGAGGTCTTCACGTCCGGCGCGCAACTGGCGACTGAACTTGATGTTCTCCATCACGGTGAGCCACGGGTACAGGCTGTAGTGCTGGAACACCATGGCGCGGTCGACACCGGGTCCGGTGATAGGCGAGCCGTCCACTTTGATCTCGCCGCTGCTCAGCGTCTCTAGGCCGCCGATGCAGCGCAACAGCGTGGATTTGCCGCAGCCGGAGGCACCGACAAAGGTGACGAACTCATTGCTGCCGATCGCCAGATTCACATCCTGCAACGCGACGATGTTGTGCTCGCCGCCGATGAAGGTCTTGCTGGCCGCTTCGATATTGATCTTGGTATCCATCATTCGCCCTATTTCTTGTACAGCCATGGGAA
The DNA here is from genome assembly GCA_038210095.1 of Burkholderiales bacterium. Lineage (GTDB taxonomy): Bacteria > Pseudomonadota > Gammaproteobacteria > Burkholderiales > Gallionellaceae > Gallionella. Next base: position 1,513 of record JBBQXA010000003.1, on the reverse strand, counting down.
GTTGCGGCGGTGTAGCCAGCGGAAGGTCTGGTCGATAGCCAGGCCGATCAAGCCGATCAGGATGATGCCGGCGAAGATCTTGTCGGTCTGCATGAAGCGCTGTGCACGCAAAATCGAATAGCCGAGGCCGGAATTGGCAGCGACCAGTTCGGCCACCACCAGATAGGTCCAGGCCCAGCCCATGGTGACGCGCAGGGTATCGAGCAGAGCCGGCTTGGCCGAGGGCACGATGACCAGCGTTACGATCTCGCCGCGGTTCGCGCCCATGGTCTGTGCCGCTTCGATCTGGGTGATCGGCACGCGGCGCACGTCCTCCGCCACCATCAGGATCATCTGGAAGAAAGTGCCGATGAAGATGATGGCGATCTTGGAACTCTCGTCGATACCCACCCACAACATGACCAGCGGGATGAATGCGACCGCGGGCATATAGCGGATGAAGTCGGTCAGCGGCTCCAGCATGGCTTGCACCGGACGGTAGGTGCCGATCATTAAACCGATGGGGATGGCCAGTACAGCGGACAGGGAGAATCCGGCGAGGACACGGTAGGTACTGATCCAGATATCGTGCGACAGATTGTCATCCACGAACCAGGTGTAAGTGCGGGATAGCACCTGCATCGGATCCGGCATAAATACCGCTTCCATCCAGCCGCTGACCGACAGGCCCCACCAGCCAGCCAGCGGCAGCAACATGCCGACTAGCGCAAACAGCAGATAGGTACGACGGCTCATATAGCCTCGTATCGTCCACAGGCGCTGCCAACCGGCGCTCATTCCATCTCTTGATGACATGCATACTCCCCAAAAAAATAGCCCGAGAGGATGCCAACCGTAGTGGTCACATTCCTCCCGGGCTTTTATCCCTCCGTGGAGTCTTGTCTTGGACAAGACCGAAAACTCTCGGACCAGACACTGTCGCGTGACGACAACCGGAACCCTAGTTCTCACAAGTGTCTGATCGAATGGACCAGCACCCTCGGTTGTTATGAAGCATGAAGCATGCCATAGCTGCCAAGTATGATGATTGTTGGCCGTGGTGGTTAATAGAAAATCACCATTTGTATCTTTATGGTGCACACGCTGGGGTAGTCGGCACCAGAATTGGGCGGTGGATTGAGGATGATTTGGCGTGTTAGGCCTGAAGAAGAACGCGAAAGTCTGAATACTTCGACTTACGGCGAATGCGCATATAACGTTTAAAAACCTCTCATCCCGAAGCCTGTCCTCCCCGGGCTTCGTTCAGGGCGCAACCACAAGGTAGCGCCATTTTAATTTGGCGGGAAATTAAAGCAGGCTTAGCACGCTTGGAATGATGAGTCTAGCTAGCAACCTGAACAGCTATTCGCGGCAGTGGGACTTATTTATCATTTAGCCTGAATGTTTCATAAACTCTGTTGAATATCAAAGTCTGGGGAAATTACCCCTGCAACAAAGCGCCGGACAAAGCTACCCCAACCCCATGCTTGGGGGGGCAGGTTATCGATTATGGATGGAGGGTGAGTGACCTATT
>JBBQXA010000002.1:0-48249 GCA_038210095.1 Burkholderiales bacterium | reverse complement strand
GCCGGATGGGTGGCATACTCAGAAAAACCTACTTTCCGACCCGCCACAATATGCGCTGCTATTTTTGGGGGGGGGGATAATCAGTTAAAATCCGACACCCTGAATACCCGGATAGCGATCCTTCAGGCGCTGATTGTTCACATACTCGCGAAATTCTTGTCTCTCAACCGTCTTCGCCGCAACAAACTCTGCTTGTGCACCATGCAGAATCTGCTCATAGAGATTCATGCGTTGTTCGACGCGGGTTTTGACATCGCGCATGTGATACGAAAAGGCTTCCTGATGAGCCTCACGTGCTGCGACCAAGGATGCCTCCTGGACAAGATAGGTACCCGCAAGCCCCATCACTAACACAAGCCAAGGCAATAACTTGTCCAGCCGATTTAATGTCACAAACCCGCCCTGCGCGGATTCAGTTGATCTGACAGACGTTGGTGATCGGTAAGGCACCCTTATCTCTCCATCTGATTAAATTCAAAGCACACCGGACAATAGCCGCCAGCCGATGATTTTACCCTTGCCGATGGAGCGCGGGGAAAGATTTGACCATGATTGTGCTGGCGCCAGGCGACATCCTGCCACAAACAGGGCGGGATGCGTACCGAAACCAAAGGAGGTAACGCGGGAAATATGGAGCGGGTGAACGGGATCGAACCGTCGTATGCAGGAGGGTAAGGAGATGGCCTCACGGCCACCCCCTCCCCTAAGAACCGGACGTGCAAGTTTCCCTGCATCCGGCTCAAGCAACCCAGAAACATCACCCAATGAAGAGCGTTGCCAGCGGGGTCTTACTCATTTACATGCAGTTGCTGGTGGCAATTCGGGTGCAACAGCGCTAGATTGCTGAGCACATCCGAACCTCCTTGAGATCGTTTGACACGGTGATGTAAATGCCACCCCGTATCTCGCGTAATCTTTTGAAGACAGATTGGGCAGAGCCCATCCTGAAACCACCACAACCAACGTAATTTTCTGCGTCCTTCGAGCGCTATATCCATCTTGCGGGCAAGCCGCTTGGTGAAATACTCGTCGAACGCCGGGTTGTACGGATTCGCTTCTGCTTGCACCTTGATGTGAGGCCGTTTCCGGAACTCACCCAAGACGGGCAGAATCTTCTCCTTCTCGGCGAAGCGCCAATCACGCCCCTTGGAGCTCTTAAAGTAACGCTGTTTGATCCATCGCTTGCCCTTGTTAGGGTGACGACGAACTGCCCAGCGCCACAACATCCCCCAGATCAAGTGATCGCATTTTGCGAAGGTACGCGACGCCATCTGGCTTCGATGATAATTCGCCCAACCCCGAATCATCGGCATGAGCTTGCCTATCACCTCGTCTTGCTTGGCTGTTCGCATCGCCCCCAACGTATTGCGCATCTTGGTCATAAATGCTTTGACGTTTTTATTCGAAGGCCGCGTGAGCAACATCCGATCGAAACGCCTAACATTCCACCCCAGAAAATCGAACCCCTCCGTCACATGAGTGATGGCGGTCTTCTTCTCCGAAAGAACCAAGCCCCTCGCAGCCAAGAACTGCACTACAAGAGGTTTGACCCGCTCTTCCAGCAACTCTCGCGAGCTGCCAGTAATCACGAAGTCATCCGCGTAACGCACTAGATGGACTTTCGCCTCCCGCGCCTGTCGGACTGTACGAAACAGCCTTTCAAGCTCGCGCTGCAATCCATCAAGAGCCATATTCGCCAGCACCGGAGAGATAATTCCCCCCTGTGGTGTTCCGGCGTTCGTCGGGAACAACTTTCCCATCTCGACAAATCCTGCTTTCAGCCATTTCCTTAGGATGATTTTGTCCATACAGACGTGATCAACCAGCCAGTCGTGACTGATATTATCGAAACACCCTTTGATGTCGCCCTCAAGCACCCACTGCGGAGACGCTTTTCGTCCAAGCGCATTTCGCACTTGCTCGATGGCATCGGCAGTCGATCTCTCACGGCGGAAGCCGTATGAGTGCGAATCTCCAGTTGTCTCTGCTACAGGATCTAATGCGAGTAAGTGCAACGCCTGTATCGCCCGGTCGCGCATGGTTGGAATACCCAGAGGGCGCTTTTCACCATTTGCTTTGGGGATATGAATACGTCGCAGCGGTAACGGCCTGTATCTCTTGCTACTGAGACCTGAGACTGCTTCCCACTTTTCTTCTGGAGTGCTCCAAGTTTTACCATCTACACCCGGAGTTTTCCGACCACGGTTTTCCGTCACCCGTTTCACAGCCAATGCTTTCGCACTGGTGGATTGAGTTAAGAGCCGTTGCAGTGAGCGGGCTTTTCGCCACTCGCCTGCTTCTACCGCTTTCGCGATTCGCGTCTGTAACCTCGCTACAGATTGGTGTGCGTCGGGCCAATGAATCTGGTGCCAACTTTGCCAAACTGCGGAGGCAACATCGCCTTCTTGATACCTAGCGTCCATATCAACCTCCGATATTGGAGCGGGTGAAGGGGATCGAACCCTCGTCACTTGCTTGGGAAGCAAGAGCTCTACCATTGAGCTACACCCGCATAATCCCGAAGGAATAGACGCATCATCCCCTAGGGGATAAACATCTATCCCCGTTGGGTACGATTTTACAGACCTGTCTCGCGACAGGTCACCTAGTGGAAGTCTGCACGCTTTCGCGTCAGGGCAATCATTTCATCCCCTATCTGCGCCATTACAGCCCAGCATTCGCTTTCTCCACTTTCCTCTACCCACTATGGAGTCGGATGACCTTGCGATCATCTTTGTCCGCCGGACTAGCCGGACACCATATTGGGCTTACCACGTTCCGCACAAGTAACACGAGCTGGGAAGGTTTCGCCTTTTCGCCGGTGATCGTATGTCAGCGTATTTGCACCAAGCAAACAAATAACCGATCACGTGCCATTTTGGCCAGAGCCCGATACTGCAAGTTGCCTTTGGCTCTACAAGCTTGACGACGTTTAACAGCGGTTCACATTACATTAACCATCCAACTCAGCCTAGTGCCTCATCCGGGTGCAACTCCCGAAATCACACCAAACCCCTCACGGGGTTTGATATACCCCGTAAGGTGGCTACATTGTCAGAGCGCTTAGCACCCCACCGTTACCAGTGACGCACTGCTCCTAGACTACGAGGGGCTGAACCCCCGGTTCTTCTCAATCTCTTGCGAGATAGCAGAACAATTACTTATGCAGCTTACGCCGCTTTGCAGTTTGCACGATGTTCTGTGGACGCTGCTTTCCGGATTTTTCTCGCTCTATAACGTGACGAGATGGCTCTTAGTACCTTTAGCGACCGTGTCGCACGCTTGGGAAGCTGCCGTTCTACCATTGAACTACACCCGCATGATGTTAGAATGCGGCGCGCATTCTAACACGGACAAGCAAAGTGATAACGGTCAGTATCAACGGCGAGGCACGTCAACTTCCCGAAGCATTCAGCATCGCGGCACTCATCGAAGAAATGGGGCTCACAGGCAAGCGCATCGCGCTGGAACGCAACGGCGAAATCGCCCCGCGCAGCACCTTTGCAACACAGCTGCTGGCGGATGGCGATCAGCTTGAAATCGTCGTCGCGGTAGGTGGCGGCTAGACAGATCGATCAGCCAATCGGGCTATAGCCCGACCCGAAAAATTAAATTCTGTCGGGTTAAAACCCGGCCTGCCCGGATAAATTTAAGGAATCAACATGAACGACAATCTCATCATCGCAGGCAAGAGCTATTCATCCCGACTACTGGTCGGTACCGGCAAATACAAGGACTTTACTGAGACACGCGCGGCGCTGGATGCCAGTGGTGCACAGATAGTGACTGTCGCGATACGTCGTACCAACTTGGGCCAGAATGCGAACGAACCCAATCTGCTCGATGCCGTGCCGCCGTCCAAATTCACCTATCTGCCCAACACTGCGGGTTGCTACACCGCCGACGATGCGGTGCGCACTCTGCGTCTGGCACGTGAACTGCTGGACGGTCACTCTCTGGTCAAGCTGGAAGTGTTGGGCGATCCGCAATCGCTGTATCCCAATGTGATCGAGACCATCGCGGCGGCAAAAACGCTGATCGCTGAAGGCTTTCAGGTCATGGTCTACACCTCGGATGACCCCATCGTCGCCAAACAGCTGGAAGACATCGGCTGCGTCGCGATTATGCCGCTGGCTTCCCTCATTGGCTCGGGTATGGGCATTCTGAATCCGTGGAACCTGCAACTCATCATGGATCGAGTGAGCGTGCCGGTGATCGTCGATGCGGGAGTGGGCACAGCTTCCGATGCGGCTATCGCAATGGAACTCGGCTGCGCAGGCGTACTGATGAATACCGCAATTGCCGGCGCACAGAATCCGGTACTGATGGCCTCGGCCATGAAGAAGGGCGTGGAAGCCGGACGCGAAGCGTTTCTGGCCGGACGCATGCCCAAGAAACTCTACAGCGCCAGCCCCAGCTCACCGACGGCGGGCATCATCAGTTCGACTCAAAATTAACTCCAACCCTTCACCCGCGCACGGTTGAAGGGCTATCCAAGCAGCCGCCACATGACCGACACCACTGACTTCAAAAACAGGCACATCCGCAGCTTCGTACTGCGACAGGGACATCTTTCGCCCGCACAGCAGCGCGCGGTGGACACGCTGATGCCACGCCACGGCATACCCTATACGGCACAGCCGCTGGATCTTGCTCAAACATTCGGGCGCGATGCGCCCAAAATACTGGAGATCGGCTTTGGTATGGGCGACAGCACCGCGACAATCGCCCTAGCGCATCCCGAAAATGACTACCTCACACTGGAGGTGCACACGCCGGGCGTGGGCAATCTGCTCAAGCTGATTGACGCAGAACAGATCACCAACATCCGCATCATCCAGCACGACGCGGTTGAAGTGCTGCGCGATATGATCGCCGACAATTCACTGGATGGCGTGCATATCTTTTTTCCCGACCCGTGGCACAAGGCGCGCCACAATAAACGTCGTCTAATCCAGTCACCGTTCATCGCCGGACTGGTGCAGAAAATCAAACCGGGCGGTTACCTCCATGCCGCAACCGACTGGCAAGATTACGCCGAGCAGATATTGCGGGTATTGGGCGAGGAGCCGTTGCTGGAAAATACCGCAACCGACTATGCCACTCGCCCGGAATACCGCCCGCTGACCAAGTTCGAGCAGCGCGGACTAAAGCTAGGACATGGAGTGTGGGACCTGGTTTTCAAACGCGTTCGCCAGCCCTAAAAATCGACGCTCAGCCCCGCCACTATAGGGCTGAGTTATATTTCTCAATATCTATTGACAGCAAATTTGGCGCACCCCAGAATGCAAACCGCAACACCCCACAACTTTCCTATTTTAAGGATGCTCTCATGAAAAAACTGTCTTATGCACTAATCGCACTTCTCGGGCTCGTCAGCATCTCGGCCCAGGCTAATGATACAGAAGCGGCCAACGTAAAAACCGCACGTCAAGCTGCCAGCGACTACGCCATCCATGCCCAAAAACAAGACCCTAATGTAGTGCTGTCGGCTGAAGCCGGACAAGCGTTTTACACCAAGAAAATCATCATCACCCAAGAAGGCAAGCTGAAAGGCAAGGAAGTTTCCTGCGCCGCATGCCATACCGACAATCCTGCCGCCAACGGTAAGCATATGGTGAGCGGTAAGAAACTGCCGCCAATGGCACCTTCCGTCAATTCAAAGCGTTTCAAAGACATCGGCAAGTCCAACAAAGGTTTCAGTGACCACTGCCGCGACCTGTACGGCAAAGACTGTTCAGCTGCCGACAAGTCTAACTTCATCACTTACGTGCTGACGAAGTAAGACCCAAAGCACCCGGAAATGGCCCGCCTCTGGCGGGTCATTTTTTTTGTGCTGTTCGCGCCGCCTTCTTTGTTTTAGTCTTCTTCGTTTCAGTCTTCGCTGTTCCTGTTGCCAGAATTCCCTGCACCAAAATCCTCACCTCCGCCGTCTTCAACTCGGGATAGGGTGGCATGCTCATCTTGCCCCAGGAGCCAGAACCACCGTGAGCGACCTTGTATACCAACTGTGCCTCCAGTGCTTCACTTCTGTCTTTCTGGTATTTTTTCGCAACTTGCTTCCACGTAGGGGCGCCCATGTGATTTTTGGGTGCGTGGCAGGACAGGCATTGCGCCTCCGCCACCAGCTTATCGAAGTCGGAGTGTTTGACTGCTTCCGCGGCAACTGCCGGGCCAGCGCTACCCAAAACAAGCAATACGAACAACGCACTGGCAGTTCGCGTAACAACTTGAGTGCGGCGAACGCCGTTTCTATTTTGCAACATCTGCTTCTCCATGGAATCTGTGGCAACTGTCGCAGGTACTGCTGACCTTGCCCCTCACTGGTTTATCGTGGACATGACATTCCCGACATTTCGCCAGCTCTGGCATCGAAATATCTGCGCTGCTGTTTGATCCCTGCTTGTCGTGGCAAGCCGTGCATGCGGTAGTGATATGTTTGATATGCGGAAATACGGAATTCGCATGCCAGTTTTGATTGATCTTCAAAGGCGTCACTTTCCAAGGCTCGTTCTTATCGTCCGTAGCCTCGATTTCATGACACTCTCGGCATCCGATTTTTTCCTTGAACAAGGACTCTGCCGCATTCTCCTGGGCCAACTCGGCGGCGCAATCCAATGCCTGCTGTGCGGCGTTGGCCGCTGAATTCATTGATTTACACTCAGCCGCATTGGCGGGCGTCTCGGCCAACCACTGCGTGTAATACTTGCGCAGGCGATTCATCGCCTCTGGCACCGAACGATGCGGCACGGCAATGTCAACGGGCTCCGCGAAGTACAACTTGTGACAGCCGGATTGCTGGCAGGTTTTCTCCATAGTCATGGGGACAAAATGCTCACCGCCCGGATCGACCTGATGGCAATCCTTACAGGTCATCACGGTATCGCCCTCGGGACTGGATACACCCTCCGCGACCAGATGCACCTTGTGCGAATACTTCAAGTTCGGTTTCTCCTGCGGCATCTGGTTCTGCAACGCGCGCAGCAAAGGACGCCCGTCCTTGCCATCCTGCAATGTGATGCGGAAGGGCGGATGGTCGGTGGAAAAATCATGCACGTTCGCAACTGTCGCTTTGGGATTTTTGGCCTTGATGTCAGCATGACAAGCCACGCAGCGCGAAGAGTCATCGCGGGTCGGCTTTGCCCCCTGATGATCGACATGGCACTCCGTGCAGCGTACTTCCTTGAACAACTGCCGGTGCAGCTCATTGTCGGCCAGATGTCGGCCAACCTGCTTGTGACAGGCGGTACACGCTTCATCCGGGACGGCGCGAAAGGGTTGCTGATGACATACGGAACATCTCGCCCCCATCACGCGATGTCCGCCTGTCAACGGCCCCGGACTCCATGCATCGTTCAAGGTGACCGGAAGGGCTGATTGCCACTTATCCAGATCAGCCGAAAATCCGGGCAGCATAGGCAATACCATGAACAACAGCAGTATGCTGGCTGCCAGCGCGAAACCGATCTTGCGTTTGCTCAACTTCAACTCTGCCAGAGTGAGCGGAGGGCTGGACTTTTCTTCATCCGCCTCTGGTTTCATCTCAACCGTCAGTAAAATTTGGGGAGCGACCGACGACGGATCGACCACCAGCAGACAGGGGCCAATAGACACCCGATCACCCGGCAACAACGGTGCATGGTCCCGCACGGTGACACCATTGATCGCCACATCGGCATCCCCTTCGGGGCGGAGTTCAATCGCCCCGTCTTGTGTCAAGGCCAGCGTCGCATGATGCAGTGCGACGCGATGGTCAAGCAGACGAATCTTGCAGTTCGTGCCGCGTCCGATCTGGATGGCATTGCCGTGAATGGAGCTTTCTCTTCGGACCGGCTGGCCTTGCCGATTGCGCGTAATCTGAACTAGCAAACACAAAATCATAATCGTCTACCAAAAAAACAATATCGCCACGACATGTGCCGTTAGCGCTGCCAGCAAGGCGACTGCCATAGGAGCATGAAGATACAACCATACCTGCATGCGTGCGCGCAGCATGATTTCCTGACGCGCGCGCAACACCAACTTTTCCTTGCGCAACAGCACGGAATACAATTCGCGCATCAATTTTGGCTGCTCGTTCATAATGTATTTCGGCCCCAGCTTGAGCAACCGAGAAACCGCCGACTGGGTCGGGCAGTCGCGCTGATAGCCGCGCAACTGCTGCCACAGGCTGCCCCCCATATGCGTGCTGGTACGTGCCTGGTAGACTATTTCGTTAATCTCATCCGGCAAGCCCAGTGCATGCAAGCGCGCCCGCTCATCCAGTTCGATGATTTTCAGACGCAAATCATCGGGCGACTCTTCACCTGCGTTACGCGTAATCAACTGCGGAACATGCAGGTAAACATAAGTGCCATAAAATCCGCTGGCGATCACGATCAGCATCAGCACGTATGACAGCGTATGTACGTTCAGTCCAAAATGAAATCCGCTATGCAGCGTAGCCAGTACGATCAGCGAAGCGCCCAGATAGACATGCGAGGAAAGCCAGCCCTGCAAGGTGGCAATCGGTTTGATACTAGTCGATTGCCGGTCTTTTTTTCGGGACATCCTGCGTGTGCGCACACGCGGAGTGCGCCGTTTGGTGACGCCGTACCACAATAACAGCAGCACGATGAGCGCCGAAAGAATGCCCAGCACATAGCCCAGCCAGGTGCCTCCATAGTGTCCGCTTTCGACCGGCAGAACCAGATAACTCATAATGGCCAAACTCACCAGCAAGGCAAATAATTTAAGGTAGCGGAACTGCTTGTATCCCAATAGGCCGTATGGCTGAAACGCTTTCATTCGTCCCTCCCCGCGGATTCGTCGGCACCGTGATTGCTTATGCGGCTGAAAAACACCTCGGGACTGGCTCTGCGCGCGGCCCCAGTCGGGCAGGAATTGACGCATAGCGGCACACTGCCTATGCCCTGACACAGATCACATTTAACGGCTATCTTGGTGGCGGAAGTCTCCTTCACCGTCGCCTCACGATTCGTGCCCATCACAATTTGCCAGATACTGCGCTGTTTGCGTTCGCCACGAGCAACCATCTGGATCACGTCGTAAGGACAGTTTCGCTGACAGTTGCCGCAACCTATGCAGTTATCTCCGATAAACACTTCACCGTTAACCGAGCGATGAATCGCATCCGGCGGACAGTCCTTCATGCAATGAGGATGTTCACAATGACGGCAGGCATTCGGCACGTGTATCTGCTCAAATGTCGGCCCCGCCTCCCTGTCCAATCGCGAGATCCCGCCATGCGCATCGGCACACGCTTTCTCACAGTTGTCACAACGGATACATTTCGCATAGTCGATCAGCAGAATGTCGGTCGCCTCACCCACACCATGCGCCAGTAGAAATTTGACTTGATCACTGAATTTTTCACCCAGTAGCAATTCATAGGTGCCCATACGTTCCAGATAACGACTGCCCAACCTGGCGCGTACCGATGCGTTGCGCTGTATGACGGCACTGACCCGTCCCGCGTCGAGCAGCAAAGCCTCAGTGGGCGAGGCTGCACGTACGGTTGCGGTACGCGTCGAGTTTGTCACGATGGCCATTTCTCCCACATACTGACCGGCAGGAACATAGCCCAGCACAACCTCCCGGCCTTCCAACATTCTGGATGCAGTAACCGATCCACGTCGGATCAGATAGAGGCCGTCGGCTTGATCTCCTTCGGAAAACAACACATCACCGACGGCATACTGTTTCAACTTGGCATTCTGTACCAAATATTCTAAATCACTTTCAGGCATGGTAGAGCCCAGCGAATTCTGCACCCTGCGCTTGATCGCCACCTCATCCAGACTACGCCTGACGCTGGGCACGGAGTGCAACAGCCTGAGCATGGAGCGGCGTGAAGTTTCGATCAGCACGCAATTTTCCCCGGCGATGGCGGTGCCCGAACGACGACGCCCGGAGAGCAGGCCCATTTCACCGAAAAAGTTTCCTGCGGGGATTTGGTAGGCGGCTCGTTCGCCACTCTTGCCTTCAGCCTGAATAGCAACCTCACCCTCAAGCACCGAGTAAAAGCTGGTGCAGTAATCGCCGCGACTGAAAATAACTTCGCCCTTATCGAGCACACGCACCTCGCTGTCGAGCATGAATTCGCGCAATTGCAAGGTGGTTAATGAGGCAAACAACGGCAGCACGGATCGAATCCGCGCTATCCCTGCGACGACCGAATCGACGCCGGAGATGATGGATATTTTTTCTTTCAGCAAAACCTCGTCGGCAGGCTCGACCGCGTTTCCCTGGATATATTCGACAACTTCATAGCCCTGATTCATTGCCTGCTTGATGAGCGGGTAACCTGCCAGCGCGCCGACCACATACAGGCCCGGCACATCCGACTCATACTGCTCGGACAACTGGGGTACAGCCGTCGAGTCGTCATTTGGAAAATGCACGCCGAAACTTTCCACCAACTGGCGCGGGGGCTTGGCCCCCAGTCGGGCGATGACGCGGTGACAGGGAATACACTCCAGCCCCAGGGGAGTCTGGGCAACGTACACCAAAGGCAACTCGTCGACTCGCCCTGCCCCGATGTGTTCGGTGCGAGTGCTGATACGGGTTTCGATCCGGCCTCGCGTGACCTCAGACATCAACTGATTGAAGTTGGCCGATTTGCACTGGGCAAACTCTTCGTCGCGGTTAATCAGGATCACGCGATTATGCTCGGCCAGCGCCAGTGCGTTCTCCACACCGGCATCGCCCGCGCCCACTACTACGATGGTTTCTTTCTTGAATTCCTCGGGATCATCCAGCTGGTATTGCACGCCGGGCATATCGTCGCCCGGCACATTGAGCTTGCGTATATTGCCCTGCAAACCGATGGCGAGCACCACCTCTTCTGCGCTCAGCGTTTCGCCCGTTGCCAGAGTAATCAGAAAATCGCCGCGCTGACCAGAGATGGCGGCGACCGCCGCCCCGGCGCGCAGATTCACGCGATGTTTGGCAAGCTCATGCTGCCATGTTTGCAGTATGTCTTCGCGTTGTCCGGCGGCAAAACTCATCGTGCTGCGCAAAGGCAGGATCGAAGGCTCTGCCATGACATGCTTGCCCTTTTGAAAGTGGCTGATGGTATTGGCAGCGTGAGATGCGGATTCCAGCAGGACATGGGAAATGTCCAGTTCGGCGGCTCTTGCGGCGGCAGACATACCTGCAGGCCCCGCACCGATAATCGCAATTTTGAATTGACTTGCCGTCATTAATATTCAGCGCAACAACCGCTCTGGTTTCCGCCCAATTGGCTGCGCATTTTAACGCGTTCCACACTCGCAGACATTTCCGTTTTGACGATATTTAGATCAGAATTCGAAATTCAGAAATCAATCTTCGCTAAATTCTTGTGTGGGCGCGCGACTGAGCAGCTCCGCAATCACTTCGGCAACAGGGATATGGTCGTATATAACACGATAAACCGCTTCGCAGACCGGCATTGCCACACCGAGTTGTTGCGCCAAACGATGCACCTCGCGCACGGTATAGACGCCCTCGGCAACGTGACCCAGCCGGCGCAGTATCTCCACCAGATCATGCTGCTGCGCCAGCAACAAGCCGACCTGGCGGTTGCGCGACAAGTCGCCGGTGCAGGTGAGTATCAGGTCACCCACGCCGGACAGACCGCTCAACGTTTCAATCTTCCCTCCCAGCTTTAGACCCAGCCTGGAAATTTCGGCCAGACCGCGGGTCAGCAACGCGGCTCGGGCGTTATGTCCCAGCCCCATGCCATCGCAAATTCCGGCCGCTATAGCCATTACATTCTTCACCGCACCGCCGACTTCCACGCCGACCAGGTCGCTGCTGGCATAGATACGCAGATGCGCGTGATGTAAAGCCAACGCGGTGCTGCGCGCGAAGTCTTCGTCGGCAGAGGCTAGCGTCAGCGCGGTAGGCAAACCGCGTGCGACCTCCTGCGCAAAACTGGGGCCGGACAATACGCCGTATGAAAAACGTGCCGGCAGCACTTCGGCAACCACCTGATGCGGCAGCTTCGAGGTTTCAGCCTCGAAACCTTTACATAGCCAAACCACGCCGAAGCTGCCGGACGATTGTGCCAGCAATTGCAGGGTAGCGCGGAAGGCGGACGTCGGCACCGCGACGATAACCAGTTCGACCTCCGCCAGTGCCAGCTGAAGATCGGCAGTCAGCTCAATACCGGCTGGCAATTCAATATCCGGCAAATAGCGTTGATTGACTCGTGTGCGGCTCATCGCCTGAACCTGACCGGAATTTCGCGCCCACAGCGTGATGCGATGATTCTGTGCAAGACTGATGGCTACTGCTGTTCCCCAAGCGCCGGCGCCGACTACAGTGATATTCATGAAAGGCTAATTACCCCAAACCTCTGCGCTACGCACATAACCGCTTTCGCCATCCTGATGACGCACCTTGACCCAACCCGTGCCGGTCGACTCAATGCGTTCCAGCGCGACCTGCTGACGTACCTGAAAAGCCACGGGAGAAGAAAAATCTGCGGCGGCGCGTACATCAAGTATCGGCGGCAGAGCAAATACATAGCGCTGCGAACCCAGCAACCGGGCCTCTATCCAGTACAAGCCACCCGAACGGTCACGCACCTTCACCCAGTCCTTCAGCGAAACAACCTGTTCAAATGGCATATGACGATTCACTACAAACAACTTCTTGGCTTTGACCGAAGGTGCATCGTAAAGAATCGCACTTTCCTCAATCACCGATACATAATCCACAGCATGCGCGAGGGTGCTGGCGCAGAGCAGCAGCCCACCTACCAAGCGAATCAATCCGGAGCGTGCCATTTAGTGCGTAGTCCCCTGCGCACCTTCAGCAGTCGCTTGCGCCAGCTGTTGTTTCTGTTGCTGGTAAAGCCCGTCAAAGTTGATCGGATTCAGCAACACTGGCGCAAATCCGCCTCGCACCGATGCATCGGATACCACTTCGCGCAGGTAAGGGAACATGATGTTAGGACACATCACCGCCAGAATGGACTCCAGTTCTTCAGCCGTAACATTACGAATCTGGAAAATTCCAGCCTGTTTGGCTTCAATCAGAAACATTACCTTTTCGCCAATTTTGGCAGTCACCGTAGCCGTCACCGACACGTCGAACATCCCTTCTTCGATATTGGCCGCCTGAGTATGCAGCTGTACATCTATAGTCGGATTTTCACGTTCCAGAAATATTTGTGGCGCGTTGGGAATCTCCAGCGAAAGATCTTTCACATAGAGCTTCTCCATGTTGAACGAGCCTTGGGTATTTTGTTGTGCAGCTTCGGTCATGCTATCTCCTCTTTGTAATTATTCCGCCAGAAGCGGGGTCAATTCCCCGCCCTGATCCAGCTCTGCCAGATCGTCGAAGCCGCCAATATGGCGCTCTCCAATAAATATCTGGGGTACCGTGCGACGCCCCGTTTTTTCCATCATCAGCACACGTTGCGCCGGATGCAAATCGACTCGAATTTTTTCGATTTCGACCACCCCCTTGCGCCTGAGAAAATGTTCCGCCCTTACACAATACGGACAGACCTCGGTGCAATACATTACCACCTTGACCATTATTTTTTCACCGGCAGATTGGCTTTCTGCCAGGCCATCATGCCGCCGGACAGGTTATATACCTGCGTATATCCCTGCTTGCCGAGCATCGCACAGGCCCTCGCCGAACGATTGCCGCTGCGGCAGATTACCACCACGGGCTTGTTACGATATTTTTCCAGTTCGCCCATGCGCTCGACCAACTTACCCACAGGGATCAGCTTTGCATTCAACACATGACCGGATTTATATTCCATCTCTTCCCGCACATCCAGCACCATGGCGCTTTTGTGATTGACCAACTGCAAGGCTCCGGCGCAATCCACCTCCTGAATCCCCCGGATGCGATTGCCAAAGATCGACCAGAACAACATTATCCCGCTGAACAGCGCAATGGAAATTGGAAAAACATTACTAGTAATGAACTGCACGTGCACGCTCCTGTTCTTTTTCGAGGGCGAATTCTAGCAGAGCAGCAAAGCGGGCGGGGCTCTTCTCTGCCAGCAACCGCAACTCCGCGCTCACTCCTGCCAATTCCTCGGGATATGACCATATCGCCCGCTCCATAGCCGTCATGGCGTTCTGCTGCTGCCCGTCCTGTGCCAGCAGCAGCGCTTGGCGATAGGCCGCCGTACCAATTGGTACAAAATGCATTACTCTCGAATTCAGCTCCAGCTTTTCTTTGATACGATTTTCATTCACCACAATCATCGAACTCATGAACAACTCGGCATAAGGCGATAACAACGAGTCACTCTGAATCGCAATCAGCCCATCCCGTATTTGCCCAGCCGTCGCGTGATCTGCCGCAGATGCCGGACGCATCTTCAACACCTGCTCCATTTGCCGGTAACTACCGCGCAACTGCAACAGCGTCAGCAGCCCCAGCAATAGCATCGCCGCCACAGACAAGCGACCGATAGCGCGCAACTCCAGACGATAGCGGGTCGTGTCGAATGCCCCCAGCAGTATCGCCGCAACCGCGACAAAGTAGGTGTACCACAACGGGTACTCAAGCAGACTATGGATTGCCAGCACCCCCAACAGCGCATAGCCCCACCAGTGCTCCGCGTCGCGCGGCGCGCGGCGCACACCATTCAGCCACACGGCAAGCGAGCCAAACAACACCAGCAAGCCCGCCACACCCGCCTCGGCTGCCAACTGAAACACCAGATTGTGTGCATTGTTGTACAAGCCCTGAATATTGGCCTGCTGCAACAACGGCAGCATCTGGAAATGATGCCAGGCAAACTGGCCGAAGCCCACGCCCAGCCAGGGCGACTGGCTGAATATCAACCAGGACTCGCGCCACAGATAAAGACGAATTCCGCCCGACGCATCCTCGCCAAACAGGCGCTGCATGGTATCGACACTTGCCGATGCGCCGGCCATAAACGGCAACTGCACCAGTTCGTGCGTCAAACCGAAACCGGCAATCAGCAGCAAACAATAGCGCAGCAATGATCGCATTGTCACATCGCCCCGCCCCCACCATGCGGCAGAGATGGCCATCATTAACAGATACAGCCAGGAGCTGCGCGATCCGCTAAGCGTCATCACCAGCAGCATAGGCAGCGCAAGCACCACGGCATAACGTGCCTTCACCACTCCCTGCTGAAGCAGCAAGCCCAGTGAAATCAACCCTAACGCGATGTAGTTTGCAAAATGATTGGGCTGGGCCAGATTCCCGAACACACTGGAGGAGACCTTCATCACCACGACGGAATCAAACACGGTATGCCAGCGAAAGTGTTGCATCAGGCCTATTGCCGTGTTGGCCTCCGCACCGATCAGCAAGCAGATGGCCAGCACCTGCGCAAGCCTGAGCAGGCCTAAACTTTCTCGTAGCCACGCGCCGAGCAGCATCAGCAGAGCTGCAAACAACAGATACAGGGTATACAGCAGCGCCTGATCAAAATAGGCGACCTTGCCCAGCGCCAGCTGCAGCAACACTAACGCGGCCAAGCCTATCGGCAACTGCGCGATGCGTGGAACTTCGGGGCGTTGCCAATAGGCGCGACTGGTCAACAGCGTTAACGCGGCCACACCCAGCAATGCGCTCCACCATTCCTGATAAAACGTCGTCAGCGGATATTGATGATGATAGTGCAGAAACGGGAAAACCCACATCAATCCGACCAAGGCCAGACTGAGGTGGGTCAGTTGCAGCGAGTGCAGCTTGATTCTTAGCAAGAACCGCCCTTGACTCCGCACTTCGCCAAAATTTTATTCAGCGGACAAATTTGGGTAAACCCGCTCTGAAACAGGTTGAAGCCGACGAAGGCGGTGAAGAACAGAAAATTCTGACTCACGAACAATGGGCTGGCTTCCAGGCCCAGCGACAGAGACAACATTACAAAAAAACCGGCGACGATACGGACGATACGTTCTGCATTCATGCTTTTATACTCCTGATTAAAGGTTAGTGGATTTTACGGATATTTCTTGTACAAAGTGGCGTAATACAACACCGGGATCACCACCAGTGTTAGCAAGGTGGAGACCAGTATCCCGAATATCAAGGCCAACGCCAGGCCATTGAAAATCGGGTCATCCAGAATAAACAGTGCGCCCAGCATGGCTGCCAGACCGGTCAGAATGATAGGCTTGGCGCGCGCTCCCGCGGCATTCACCACCGCATCCTGCAAACTGACACCCTCGCGCAATTGCAGGTTAACGAAGTCCACCAGCAGGATGGAGTTACGCACGATGATTCCGGCCAATGCGATCATGCCTATCATTGAAGTCGCGGTGAACTGCGAACCGAACAGTGCGTGGCCCGGCATCACTCCGATTATGGTCAGCGGGATTGGCGCCATGATCACCAACGGAACAATGTAGGACTTGAACTGCGCAACCACCAGCAGATAGATCAGGATCAGTCCCACGCCATAAGCAATGCCCATATCGCGGAAGGTCTCGAAGGTCACCTGCCATTCGCCATCCCATTTCAGAGCATATTCCGCATATGGATCGCTGGGCTGCTTAAAGAAATAGCTCTTTAACTTTCCACCCTGCTCCAGTGCCATGCCGCCGGTTTCTCCGTTGATGTCAAACATGCCATACAAGGGACTATCCAGCTTGCCCGCCATGTCGCCGAATACATACACCACCGGCAGCAGATCCTTGTGAAAGATCGGGTAATCGCGTTGCGCAGAAATCACCTGCACCAACTCCGATAGTGGCACCAGCGCACCATCACGCGCACGCACTTTGAGTTTGAGCACCTCGTCAATCTGACTGCGCCGCTCAGCGGGCAAACCGATACGCAACGGCGGCGCATATTTCGCATTCTCATCATGCAGCGAAGCGACATCCTGACCAGTTAACGCCATCCCGATCACCTCTACGACATCGTGCGGCGCCACGCCCAGCAAAGCCGCCTTGCTTTGCAATACATGCAACAGCATCTTGGGCGCGTCCTCACTGACGCTGTCGTCAATTCCGACGATACCTTCAGTTTTGGCAAACTGCCCGCGCACCTTGCCCGCCACGTCACGCGCGCCGTCATAGTCCGGCCCATAAATCTCGGCCACGATAGGCGACATCACCGGCGGACCGGGCGGAACCTCGACGATCTTGATTTTCGCCCCCCACGCCTGAGCGATCTTCTGGATCGGCTCAAGCGCGGCGGCGGCAATCTCATGACTACTGCGACTGCGATTATGTTTATCGCGCAGATTCACTTGCACATCACCCTGCTCGGCAGCACTGCGCAAATAATATTGACGCACCAAGCCGTTAAAGTTGATCGGCGAAGCCGAGCCCGCATAGGCTTGATAGTCGGTTACCTCCGGCACGGTTGCCAGATAATCGCCGATCTCGTGCAGCACAGCACTGGTCCGCTCCAGCGCGGTGCCTGTGGGCATGTCGACCACAATCTGAAATTCAGACTTGTTATCGAATGGCAGCATCTTCAGCACCACCAGCTTTACCATCGTCAGTGACACCGCCAGCATCAGCGCGGCGAGTATCCCCAACCAAAGTTTACGACGCGCCCCCTTACCTTGCTCGCGATTCAGAAATGGCGTCAGTCGCACGCGAAAGAAGCGATTGAGAGCGGTCTCCTGCTTTTCCTCAGCGGTGTCATGGCTCGATCCGGCAAAGCGATATACCAGCCAGGGTGTAATCACAAACGCAACCGCAAGCGATATCAGCATACCCATGCTGGCATTGATCGGGATCGGACTCATGTATGGCCCCATCAGGCCGCTGACAAATGCCATAGGCAGCAGAGCCGCGATCACCGTGAAGGTCGCCAATATCGTCGGCCCGCCCACCTCGTCGACCGCATCGGGAATAATCTCCGACAACGGCTCATCTGGTGCAAGAGCCCGACGCCTGTGGATGTTCTCGACCACGACAATCGCGTCATCCACCAATATGCCGATGGAAAAAATCAATGCGAACAGTGAAACACGATTCAAGGTGAAGCCGTATGCCCAAGAGGCGAACAGCGTTGCCGCCAGCGTCAGCAGCACCGCCACACCCACCACCATCGCTTCTCGGCGCCCCATCGTCAGCCACACCAGCAGCACCACCGCCACGGTTGCGAACAGCAGCTTTTTGATCAGCTTCATCGCCTTGTCGTTTGCAGTTTCACCGTAATTGCGGGTGATGCTGACTTGCACGTCGTCCGGAATAACCGCGCCCTTGAGTTCATCCACGCGCTGCATCAGATGGTCGGCGATTTCCACCGCATTGGAGCCCGGCTTCTTGGTGACGGCAAGGGTCACAGCGGGGAATTCACCCTCCGCCGTGATCTGCTTATCTTCGGCTGCAAGGCCAGTGCCAAACCAGACATAGCTGCCGGGCTGATCCGCGCCATCCTTGATTTCCGCGACATCACGCAGGAACACTGGCTTGCCATTGGATACGCCAATTACCAGTTGCCTTACCTCGTTTGCATCGCTCAGGAAGCTCCCGGTCTGTACCAGCACTTCGCGATTGTTCTGCACCAGATACCCGGAGTTTTGCGAGACATTGGCAGACTGCAAGGCCGCCCTGACATCTTGCATCGTAAGCTGATAGGCATTCAGGCTCTCCGGACTCAACAGCACACGCACCATGCGCTGCGATCCACCCAGAGTAATCACTTCCCGCGTTCCTGGCACACGCTTCAACTCGGCCTCGATCGCATGTGCAACCTGCGTCAACTCGATTCCACCGCCCGCATCCTGTTTGCGCCAAAGTGTCAGCGCAACGATAGGCACATCGTCAATACCCTTGGCCTTGATGATAGGTTGCGCCACACCCTGGGTCGGAGGCAGCCAATCCACATGCGAATGCACCACATCGTAAAGCTTCACCAGTGAAGCTACATGCTCTTCGCCCACCTTGAACTGCACGGTAATGACGGCCATACCGGGCTGGGATACGGAATAGACGTGATCAACCCCCGCGATTTGGGACAGCACTTGCTCGGCGGGTGTCGCCACGGTCTGCGCCACATCCTTGGCCGATGCACCCGGATAGGGAATCATCACGTTTGCCATCGTGACGTTGATCTGCGGCTCCTCTTCGCGCGGCGTCACTGCCACCGCGAACACGCCCAACAGTACCGCAACCAGCGCCAGCAACGGCGTCATTTGCGAATGCAGGAACAGTTTGGCGATACGCCCCGAGATTCCCATGGCCATCGTTAATCCCTCTTCGCGCTAGACATGCCGGCCTTAACCGGCTCCAACGCAACCCTTTCGCCGGGATTCAAGCCCGCCAACACCTCGATCATTCCATCAGCCGCCATTTCGCCGACGCGCACCTGGCGCAACCTTGCCCCCTTTTCACCCACAACATACACCGCAACAACCTCGCTGCGACGCAATATGGCACTCGAAGGAATCAACAATTTGCGCACCTTGCCCACGACAAAATGAGCGCGCACGAACATACCCGGATAGAGCCCACGCTCGTTCGGCGGCAAGTTCACTCTGACCTGCGTGCTATGAGTACGGGCATCGGCAAGCGGCTGTACCGTCACCGCAGCCGCCTTCACCCAACGCCCCAGCGACGGTATCTCCACCTCGACTTCAGGCTGGGTGCCGATATCGGCCAGTTTGTATTGCGGTACGCTTACGATCACGCGCATTTCTGACGGATCGAAACCGGTCATCAGCGGCTTGCCGGGCATTACCATCTCGCCCAACTCGACCATACGCGAAGCCACCACGCCCGCGTAGGGCGCCACGACTGAAGTGTATCCCTGAGCAATGCCGGCCTGACCCGCGCCCGCCTCGCTGGCAGCCGCTTGCGCCAATGCCACTTTGTAATCTGCCTGTGCTTTGTCCAGTCCGGCCTGACTGATAAACTTTTGCGCAAACAGTTGCCTGGCTCGCTCATAGCTGGACTTTGCATTCTGCATATTGGCTTGCGCCTGCAGCACTTGAGCCTGACTTCCCGCCAGCGCCTGCGCGGCCTCACGCTGATCAATGCGCAGAATCAATTGCCCTCTGGATACGCGGTCGCCGACATCAAACAGAATTTCTTTTACTCGCCCCCCAATCTGTGCGGACACGGTTGACTGGCGCACCGCCTCCACCATGCCATCGGCACTATAGGTCTGGGCAACTTCACGAAACTCAACTGGCGCTGCGGCTAACGGCTCCGCTTGCACATGTGCAGCGCCCAGCAACCACAAGCCGACGATCAGGGCATTCTTCATCAGGCACTCCATATCAAAAGCAATCAGGTTTATTAGCATATACTAATAAAGCAAGAAAAACAACACCTAAACTGAACAGAAAACCTCGCGCATCATTTCTACCAGCTTGAGTGTGCGCAAATCGCTGATGCGATAAAACACCCGATTTGCATCTTTGCGGGTCGAAAGGACATCTTTGTCGCGCAATATCGCCAGATGTTGGGAAATATTGCTTTGCGACGTCCCTACCAAGTCGACAATATCCTGCACGCTGACTTCCTGATCGCCCAGTACACACAGGATTTTCAGTCGCAACGGATGCGCTATCGCCTTGATGGCATATGCCGCCTGCTGAATGTCTTCTTCCCTATCCATCAACTTCTCTACCATGATTCCCTCGTCTCGCCCCGGCAACCGCACACTGTGCAATCACACCAAAGGCCATGAATTCAGATAAAATAGCGCCGTTCCGAACGACCCACCCTGCATATTACATCAATGAAGATCACTCCCGTTCTCCTGCTTATCCTCGACGGCTTCGGCTACCGCGAAGAATCCGACTCCAACGCCATTCTTGCGGCCAAGAAGCCCAACTGGGATCAACTGTGGCATGACTACCCGCACACGCTGATTCAGGCCTCCGAGAAACACGTCGGCCTACCAACATCCCAAATGGGAAATTCAGAAGTAGGCCACCTGAACATCGGCGCTGGGCGCGTTGTCTATCAAGAACTGAGTCGCGTGGACGTCGCCATCGAAGACGGCAGCTTCTACACCAATCCCGCGCTGAGCCAAGCTATCGAAAAGGTTAAACAAAACGACAGCGCCCTGCATATTATGGGCCTACTCTCGCCGGGCGGCGTCCACAGCCATGAGAGTCATATCTTCGCCATGCTGGAGATGGCCGCGCGCGCCGGGCTGAAAAAAGTTTATCTGCATCCTTTCTTGGATGGCCGCGATACTCCGCCCAGAAGTGCGGCGACATCCCTGCAATTGTTGCAAGAAAAATGCGCCGCATTGGGCGTAGGCCAGATCGCCAGCATCATCGGGCGCTTCTACGTAATGGATAGAGATAATCGTTGGGAGCGCGTACAGCCCGCTTACGATCTGCTCACGCGGGGAACTGCCGGATTCAGTGCCCCCGACGCGATCTCCGCACTTGAGCAGTCTTATGCACGCGACGAATCGGATGAATTCGTACAACCGACCATCATCATTCCCGATAGCGCAATGCAGGACGGCGACGCCGTCGTATTCATGAACTTCCGCGCCGACCGTGCGCGCGAGATCACCCGCGCACTGACCGACGAGCAGTTTGACGGCTTCGAACGCTGCGTCCGCCCAAAACTGGCCAGTTTCGTCACGCTGAGCAGCTATGGCGAAGACTTTCATCTGCCTTGCGCATACACGCCAGAAGCCATACACAACGGCTTCGGCGAATATCTTTCCAGTCTGGGCATGAAACAATTGCGCATTGCCGAGACCGAAAAATATGCTCACGTCACCTATTTCTTTAACGGCGGAAAAGAGCAACCCTATCCCGGCGAAGACCGCATTCTGGTGCCGTCCCCCAAGGTCGCCACCTACGATCTCCAGCCGGAAATGAGCGCATTCGAAGTCACCGACAAACTGGAGGCTGCCATCCTGAGCCGCCAGTATCAGGCCATCGTCTGCAACTATGCGAACGGCGACATGGTCGGGCACAGCGGCGACATGGGAGCTGCGATCAAAGCCATCGAGGCGTTGGATATCTGCATCGGCCGCATCGTCAAGGCGATGCAAGCCATAGGCGGAGAGGTCATCATCACCGCCGATCACGGCAATGCCGAACAGATGGCGGACCCCGCCACCCATCAAGCACATACCGCGCATACCTTGAATCCAGTGCCATTTCTGTACATAGGACGCAAAGCCACACTGGCCGATAACGGCGCATTGCGCGACCTCGCCCCCAGCCTGCTGGCCCTGATGGGCCTGCCACAACCCGTCGAAATGACCGGGCAGAGCCTGATACATATACAGTGATCCGCCGCTCGCGCCGCCCAATACTGCTGCTGTGCCTACTGTCCATCACCTGGACAGGTATAGCGTATGCGGGCAAGCAAGAGGAACTGGAAAACCTGCGCCGCCGTATCGGTGCATTGCAACAAGAGCTGGAAAAAACCAACGAATCCAAATCCGAGGTGGCCGATGCCCTGCGCGAATCCGAACGGGCTATCAGCAACAGCAAGCGTGAACTCGCCGCACTGTCCAACCAGCAGCGCGAGGCGGATCGCAAACTGGGCGCATTGGAATCCGATGCCAAAAGACTGAGCAAAAACATTGCAGGGCAGCAATCGCTGCTGGGCGAGCTGCTCTACCAGCAATATCTGGGCGGCAAACAGGAGTACCTCAAACTGCTGCTGAACAACCAAAACCCCAATCAGCTTGCGCGTGAATTGACCTACTACCAGTACATTGCACGCAATCGCGCAGTCTGGCTCAACAGCATGCGCGGCGACCTGGACGCACTAAATACGGTCAGCGAGGAAACGCGCGCACAACGCGAACAGCTTGCGAGTCTGCGCACCGAGCAACAAGCCCAGAACAAAGCGCTGGAAAAGGAACAGTCCGCACGCAAGCAGATGCTGGGCAACATTTCAAAACAGCTGCGACAACAGCGTAAGGAGATCGGCCGCCTGCAACACAACGAACAACGCCTCTCCCAACTGGTCGAAAAAATCACCAAAATGCTCGCCCAGCCGAAATCACGCTCGCTGTTCCGCAACAACGACCTGCCGGATGACCGCTTCGATGGAGAACCCTTTGACAAACTCAAAGGCAAACTGGCGTTACCCGTCACCGGCGAAATCACCAACCGCTTCGACGACCCGCGCCCCGAGAGCACAGTACGCTGGAAAGGGCTGTTCCTGAGAACTGCCAAAGAACAAGCGGTCAAAGTTGTCGCATCCGGTCGGGTGGTGTTTGCCGACTGGCTGCGCGGCTTCGGCAACCTGATCATTGTTGATCATGGCAACGGCTACATGAGCCTGTACGGCAACAATGAAACGCTCTACAAACAGGTGGGCGATGTACTTCACGGCGGCGATACGCTGGCCGCAACGGGGAACAGCGGCGGGAACGAGAATTACGGTTTATACTTTGAGCTGCGCCACAAGAGCAAACCGCTGAACCCCGTCGCATGGCTGGCAGCGAAATAACATTGAGGATATATATGGGCATCATGAATAAAGTCGGTTTGGTTGGTTTGGGTCTGGTTGCAGGCGTCTCAATCAGCCTGCATTTTGCAGCTATCGCCGACAAGGAAACACTTGCGACACCCCTCCCCATCGAGGAGCTGCGCGCATTTTCCGAGGTTTTTGGTCGCATCAAGAGCGACTACGTGGAGCCCGTTTCCGACAAGAAACTGATCAACGAAGCCATCAACGGCATGCTCAGCGGCCTTGACCCCCATTCGGCCTATCTTGATCCTGAAGCATTCAAGGAATTGCAGGTTGGCACCCAGGGTGAATTTGGCGGGCTCGGCATCGAAGTCGGCATGGAAGACGGACTGGTCAAAGTTATTTCGCCGATCGAAGATACACCAGCCTTCCAGGCTGGCATCAAGAGCGGCGACCTAATCGTCAAGCTGGACGACGCATTGGTCAAGGGCCTGACACTGAATGATGCAGTCAAGCGCATGCGCGGCAAACCCGGCAGCAAGATCGTACTGACCATCATCCGCAAGGAACAACCCAAACCGCTGACCATCACCATCGTGCGCGCAGTTATCAAAGTACAAAGCGTGAAATCCAAGCTGATTGACCCCGGCTATGGCTTCGTTCGCGTCACCCAGTTTCAAGAGCACACCGGCGAAACACTCGCCAAGGCACTGACAAGTCTGGTCAAGGAAAACAAGGCGCCACTCAAGGGACTGGTTCTTGATCTGCGCAACGATCCGGGCGGACTGCTGACTGGCGCGGTCGGTGTCTCTGCCGCGTTTTTGCCCAAAGATGCACTGGTGGTTTACACCGAGGGACGCACAGCTGACGCAAAAATGCGCCTGACTGCAAATGCCGACGACTATCTGCGTGGCAACGGCAAGGACGACTACCTGAAGGATCTACCGGAATCAATCAAGAGCGTACCGATGGTGGTACTGGTGAATGGTGGATCCGCCTCGGCATCTGAGATCGTCGCTGGCGCTCTGCAGGATCACAAGCGTGCCGTCATCATGGGCACCCAGACTTTCGGCAAGGGCTCGGTACAGACCGTGCTGCCGCTGGGCAACAACACCGCGATCAAGCTGACTACCGCGCGCTACTACACGCCGGGGGGCCGCTCAATCCAGGCCAAAGGTATCGTGCCGGATATTCTGGTTGAAGATCCGTCCACTTCCGAACTGGAAAACACCTTCCGCCTGCGCGAGGCTGATCTTGAACGGCATCTGACCAACGACAAACAGACCGAATCAAAAGCTCCGGCCGCTGACCAGCACGCACCCGCCGCGCCGGAAACAAATGGCAACGCAAGCAAGACCGCTCCGGCAGCTTTCGGATCCAAGGAGGACTACCAGCTTAATCAGGCGCTTAACCTGCTAAAAGGCATGCAGATACTGCACGGAAAGTAATTCATCCACGGCGAAAATAACATGAATGATCCGTTTGAACTGGACAAGCAACGTGAAATTGTCTTCAGCACTGAACCGCCGGGGCAGCTGGAACGTGCCCTGCCGGTTTTGCACGGATTGCAAAACTGCAAGGTAGAGATTGTCGACGACCATACCCTGCGCGTTTCGTACAATCTGCATGACTACACACTGGAGGGGCTGGAAACCGCACTCACAGAGGAGGGATTCCTGCTGGATCACAGCATGCTGAACAACATCGGCCGCAAGATAATCTATTACTGCGAAGATACAGCCTGCCACAACATGGATATTCCAACGCATCCGACCAAAAAGAACGAGCGCGATGTCTTCGTCAAGGCTTACGACCAGACGCCTCACGGCGATCATGACGACCTTCCGCCGGAATTGCGCGAAAATAAATAAGCCTCACCGTTTTTGCAATGACCGAAAAATCCACCCCCATCCCCAATTGTTTAGAATGTCGCCATTACTACGTCACCTGGGATACAAAATTTCCCTGCGGTTGCCGGGCCATGGATTTTAAAAGCCGTCGTCGCCCAGGACTAGATGTACTGGAATCTTCCGGTCACCCCTGCCTGCGCTTCGAGGCGAGGATGAGATCTGGGCCTGCACGACGGGATAACGCATAACCCCCTCATCATTTGCTGACTCCATCTCAGCGAACCTCAATTTTTTCCCCGAAAAAGACGACTGTCGAATCCGACATTTCCGATTCTCCATGTGCTGCTTGTTGGGCAAAATATTCACCTCGCTCCATTCTCGCAACACGGCCAACAGGAGAACGCAATGTGCATGTCATGGAACAAACAATTGAGCATCGGTAATACCATCGTTGACTCCGAGCACAAATATCTGATCAGCCTGCTAAACCAGGTCGAACGCGCGATGAGGTCCGCCATGGAGCAGCGCGATGATGCGCCGTTGCATCTAGCCTTCGAACAACTCGAAAGCGAGTTGACCCGACACTTCCACAACGAGGAAAAAATTGCCAAGGCGGTCAGTTTTCCGTTCGATTCCCACCTGAAGGCGCAGGAGCACATGCTCATCGAACTGCGCTATCTGAAAAATGAATTAATGTCCAAAGACTGCATCTGGACCGATGCGGCACTCGAACACTTCTGCAGTTTTCTGGAAGAATGGATGATGGAACACATCACCCGTGTAGACATGCCCATGAAATCCACGTTACAGAACTACGACTACAACTACTGGCCCGACTGGGAAGCCAAGTTTCCCGCGCTTATTCCGTCACCACTCCAGCAGCCCGCAGTACAGCATCACTGAATATCCCGGAACGTCGCAGAACCGTCTCCGCCCCGGCCAGCCTCCAATTTCTGATAACATGCGCGCCAGTTTCAACAAGTAGCGCAGCGCCCATCCGGCTAAATGCGTAAGGTCTGCACGTACCACGTGCAGACCTTACGCATTTTCGGACACCACGCCGCGCGCAGAAAAACAGGCCATGAGCGACATCCAGGAAGACAGCAGCACAACAACCGAAGCGGGCGAAATCGCGCGCGACGCCCTGATTGCAAAAGAAGTCAAACGCCGACGCACCTTCGCGATCATCTCGCACCCGGACGCGGGCAAGACCACGCTGACCGAAAAGCTGTTGCTATTCGGCGGCGCAATCCAGATGGCGGGTACGGTCAAGGCGCGCAAGAGCGGACGCCACGCGACCTCGGACTGGCTGGAAATCGAAAAGCAGCGCGGCATCTCGGTCGCCAGCTCGGTGATGCAGTTCACCTTCGACGACTGCGTCATCAATCTGCTCGACACGCCGGGCCACCAGGACTTTTCCGAGGACACCTATCGCGTGCTGACTGCAGTCGATGCGGCGGTCATGGTGGTGGACGCGGCCAAGGGCGTGGAAGCGCAGACCATCAAGCTGCTGGAAGTTTGCCGCCTGCGCAATACGCCCATCATCACCTTCATCAACAAGATGGACCGTGAAGTACGCGACCCGCTGGAAGTATTGGATGAAATCGAATCGGTACTCAAGATCAAGTGCGCCCCGGTCACCTGGCCGATCGGCATGGGCAAGCGCTTTCAGGGCGTGTATCACCTGCTGAACGACGAGGTGCTGCGCTTCACCCCCGGCGAAGAAAAGGCCAGCGGCGAAGTGGAAACACTCAAGGGTGCGCAGATGGACAAGCTCATGCAACTGTGTCCGCTCGAAATGCAGACCATGCGCGACGAAACCGAACTGGTCCTGGGCGCGGGCGCCGCATTCGATCAGGCCGAATTTCTCAAGGGCGAACAATCCCCGGTGTTCTTCGGCTCCGGCGTAAACAACTTCGGTGTGCGTGAAGTGTTGCGCGCGCTGGTGGACTGGGCTCCGTCGCCGCTACCGCGCGAGACCGACAAGCGCATGGTGCAACCATCCGAAACACCGTTCACCGGCTTCGTATTCAAGATTCAGGCCAACATGGACCCCAACCACCGCGACCGCATCGCCTTCATGCGCGTGTGCTCCGGTCGTTACAGCCCAGGCATGAAGGTCAAGCACCGCCGCACCGGCAAGGACATGAAGCTGGCGAACGCCGTGACCTTCATGGCCAACGAACGCTCGCGCATGGAAGAGGCCTATGCGGGCGACATCATCGGCGTGCACAACCACGGCCAATTGCAGATCGGCGATGTGCTCACCGAAGGCGAAGCGCTCACCTTCAAAGGCATCCCCTACTTCGCACCCGAACTATTCAGCCGCGCGCGTCTGCGCGATCCGATGAAGGCCAAGCAACTGGAGAAAGGCTTGCGTCAGCTCGGTGAAGAAGGCGCGGTACAGGTGTTCTCCCCGCTGGTGGACAACACCCCGCTGATCGGCGCGGTCGGCCAGTTGCAGTTTGAAGTGGTCGAACATCGACTCAAGGCCGAATACGGCGTCGATGCGGTATTCGAACGCGCGGGCATCCACACCGCACGCTGGGTCACCTGCGCGGATCGCAACCATCTGGCCGAATTCGTCAAAGCCAATCAGGCCAGACTGGCGAAAGACGTGGACGGCAACTACGCCTACCTGGCCGACACGGGCGTCAACCTGCGTCTCGCGCAGGAACGCTGGCCCAAGGTTGAGTTCCACGCCACCCGTGAACACGGTCAGCAGTTGAGCTCATAAACCCGCCACCTATCCACCGCAACCGAAAATCAAGGCCGTAGACCCGATGAATAGCAATGCAGAGCAAGTACTGAACGGAATCACGATCCCGGCATGCCCGGTCTCGCTGACGACCATCATGCGGGAAGCAAAACGTCCGACCACCGATTTGGCCAAACTTGCACAACTGATCAATCAGGAGGCCGGTATCGTCGGTCCGCTGCTC
Organism: Burkholderiales bacterium; assembly: GCA_038210095.1. Classification (GTDB taxonomy): domain Bacteria; phylum Pseudomonadota; class Gammaproteobacteria; order Burkholderiales; family Gallionellaceae; genus Gallionella. The sequence goes on along the minus strand of JBBQXA010000002.1, from coordinate 20,145 downwards.
AAGCTGGCGAACTCCCCTTTCGTCGGCTTGAAAAGCAAGGCGACTTCGGTATTTCAGGCGGTTAGCGTGCTCGGGCTTCAGAGCACCCTTAACCTGATTCAGAACATCTCATTGCGACAGAGCATCGGCGGCGAATCGCAAAGCTTCGAAAAATTCTGGGAACGGTCCAGCGTTGCGGCAACCGTGGCAGAGAAAGTGGCTGCCCAGTTCCCGCAGGTATCAAAAGATGACGCTTACATTGTCGGGCTCTTCCATGACTGCGGCATTCCGATACTCATGATGAAGTTTCCGGATTATCGCGAAACCGTTATGAAGCTAGGCCAACAGGGGAAATTGATCTGCGATATAGAGAATGATTGCTTCTCAACCAGCCACGCCGTCGTCGGTAACCTGCTGACACGCAGCTGGATGCTCCCCGCCCAGATATGCAAAGCCATCATGTATCACCATGATCGGGACATCCTTGCCGCGAATGGCGAGGTGGATGAAAGGAAAGTGTCTGACCTGATCGCCATCATCCATATCGCCGAGCACATTACCGATGAGCACCTGAATGTCCGCGACCAAGAATGGCCGCAATTTGAGCAACAGGTATTGAGGCACTTCGACTTATCAGCGCAGGAATTTTCGGATCTGAAGGGCGACATTCTGGCCCATCTGAATGGCGACTAACGCACTCCCTGCCTGAGCAAATGACCGGCAGCCAAGCCGGTCACCGCAAGCAACCCGAACTTTTTTAGTTACTTGGACAGCACATTGGCGATATCGCGCTTGTGCTCCTCTTCCTGAATCAAGATATCTTCCAGCACCCGGCGCAGCCCATATTCCTTGAGCGCTTCGGCCTGCCCGATGCGCTCCTTGTAGCGCTTGATCGCATTCTCCTCGCCCTTCAGGTCCTGCTTGAGCATTTGCACGCTATCGCTGGAAATTTCGCACTTCTCTACATCCACCGTGGGCACGCCGCCGAGATAGTCAATCTGCTCGGACAGCATCACCGCATGCTGCATTTCCTCCTGCGCGTGTATCAGCAGCTCTTTCTGGATCGAGTCGAACAGCGGGCCGCTAATGGTGGCGGCATGCTGCACATACTGGATGGCCGCCGAGTATTCCCATTCCAGATCCTTATTCAGTTCGGCCAGCAACTTCTTCATGGTGACTTTCATTTGGAACCTCCTGTGGTTTTGGAAAAACAACGCATTCATCCTATCAATTCGCCCGGCATAGCGCCATCCGAACAAGATAGGCCCGCAATAGCTAAGCAAAATTGCTCCGGCGCGAACTCAAACACCCCCAAATCCGGCGCTATCAGTTAAGCTTACGCTCGTTTTAAATTAACCGAACAAACATCATGGCCCAATATGTAATGTCTATGCTCCGCGTGAGCAAAATCGTCCCTCCCAAGCGTCAGATCATCAAGGACATCTCCCTCAGTTTCTTCCCCGGCGCCAAGATCGGCCTGCTGGGTCTGAACGGCTCGGGTAAATCCACCGTGCTCAAAATCATGGCGGGCGTGGACAAGGAATACGAAGGCGAAGTACAGCACCTGCCCAATATCCGCATCGGTTATCTGCCGCAGGAACCCGTGCTGGATCCGGCAGCCACCGTGCGTCAGGAAGTGGAATCCGCGCTGGGCGAAGTAATGCAGGCGCAAGCCAAGCTGGATGAAGTGTATGCCGCCTATGCCGAAGAAGATGCCGATTTCGACGCACTCGCTGCCGAACAGGCGCGACTAGAGAACATCATCGCCGCCTCGGGCTCGGATGCCTCGCACCAGATGGAAATCGCCGCCGACGCGCTGCGTCTGCCGGACTGGGATGCCGTGATCAAGAATCTCTCCGGCGGTGAAAAACGCCGCGTCGCGCTGTGCAAACTGCTGCTGGAAAAACCCGACATGCTGCTGCTGGACGAGCCGACCAACCACCTTGATGCCGAATCGGTGGACTGGCTGGAACAATACTTGGTGCGCTTCCCCGGCACCGTGGTCGCCGTTACCCATGACCGTTACTTCCTCGACAACGCCGCCGAGTGGATCCTCGAACTCGACCGCGGCCACGGCATCCCGTGGAAGGGCAACTACTCCAGCTGGCTGGAGCAGAAGGGCGAGCGACTGGCGACTGAGAACAAGCAGCTCGACGCACATGCCAAAGCGATGAAGCAAGAGTTGGAATGGGTACGCCAAAATCCCAAAGGCCGTCAGGCCAAATCCAAAGCACGTATCGCCCGCTTTGAAGAGCTCAACTCGCAAGAACACCAGCAGCGCAACGAGACCCAGGAAATCTTCATCCCGGTGGGCGAGCGTCTGGGCAATGAAGTCATCGAATTCGACGGCGTATCCAAAGCCTACGGCGACCGCCTGCTCATCGACGACCTCAGCTTCAAGATCCCGCCCGGCGCCATCGTCGGCATCATCGGCCCGAACGGCGCGGGTAAATCCACCCTGTTCCGCATGATCACCGGCCAAGAGCAGCCCGACAGCGGCAACGTGAAGATCGGCCAAACCGTCAAGATCGCCCACATCGACCAGTCGCGCGACTCGCTGCAAAACGACAAGACCGTGTTCGACGCAATCTCCGGCGGCAACGATATTTTGACGGTGGGCAAATACGAAACCCCGGCGCGCGCCTACATCGGTCGCTTCAACTTCAAAGGCGGCGATCAGGCCAAACTCGTCGGCCAACTCTCCGGCGGTGAGCGCGGTCGTTTGCATCTGGCGCAGACACTCATCTCCGGCGGCAATGTACTGTTGCTCGACGAACCCTCCAACGACCTCGACGTGGAAACCCTGCGCGCACTAGAAGATGCGCTGCTCGAATTCGCCGGCTGCGTCGCCGTCATCTCCCACGACCGCTGGTTCCTCGACCGCATCGCCACCCACATCCTCGCCTGCGAAGGTGATTCCAAATGGACGTTCTTTGATGGCAACTATCAGGAATATGAGGCGGATAAGAGGAAGCGGCTGGGTGAAGAGGGTGCGAAGCCTAAGCGGATTCGGTATAAGCCGATTAGTCGGTAATGTAGCAAACTGTATCTGGGCTTAAAGGGAAATGGGGCAATAATGATTTCGAATTACGACAAACTAATTTCTGATGCGCGCCGCCGCCAGTCTGAAGTGCAACAATCACGTGACATAAATCAGGAAAGCGAAAGTGATCGAGGTCGATTTATTTTTTCGAGTCCATTGCGTCGACTCCAGCAAAAGGCCCAGGTGTATTCACTTGAAGACAATGCTGCAGTCAGAAGCAGGCTAACTCACTCTCTTGAGGTTTCTCAAGTAGGTCGATATGTGGCGCAGCTGATCCTTAAAAAATTGGATTCAAATAATGATGAGCCAAAGCCATCGGGGTATGAATTAGCCTTTATAAACTTTGTTGAAACAGCTTGCTTAATGCATGACGTTGGCAATCCACCATTTGGGCATTTGGGGGAATTTGCAATACAAGAGTGGTTCAGAGAGAGCGCAAAGGACTGTGCGAAAAATGCGGGTGTAGAGTGTGGAGCACACGACGAACAACTGGAAAAGTATGTTGCGGAATTCGCCAATTTTGATGGTAACTGCCAAGGCTTAAGAATTGTTATGCGCTTGCAATGGAATAACGACGAATACGGCCTAAATCTGACGTATTCACAGCTTGCCGCATATATAAAATACGTAGCTCATCAAAGCGATGCTGATGAAGAAATTGAGATAAGAAAGAAAGGTGGTTATTTCTTAACCGAAGAGGACATCGTCAAGGAATGCTGGATTAAGCTGGGCATGGCCGAGAATACTAGGCATCCACTCGTCTACATAATGGAGGCTGCCGATGATATTGCCTACTCAATCAGTGATATTGAAGATGCTCTTGAAAAAGGATTAATTCAATTAAGTCCATTCTTAGATGATGTTGCCAAAGCTATTGATCCTGAGAGCCAAGCAACAGTTGCGGGCCAATATGTGTTGAATCTGGTAGGAAAAATTAGGGCACACGCAACAAACAATCACCTCTCTCCATATACCGATTTTCGAACAGCATTAACCCGGCTTTTAGCAGACTATGCTGCTGAAAAATATGTCTCACAGCATAGCAAAATCTTGAATGGCGTTTCCCCTCCAATCTTCTCAAAGGGAAGTAAAGATGTTGAGGCATTGGTTCTTGAGAAAATTAAAAAGTTTGCAGTCGACAATGTATATAGCACGGCAGCCGCCGCTGATAATGAGCTGGCTGGATATAGCATTCTTCGAGGAATACTCAATCACTTTGAGCCCATATTGTCGTGCAATCAAAAGACTATTAAGCACCTAATGAGAGAAAAGTTGGTAAAAGATGATGAGAAATTCAAGGCAAATAAACTTCAAAAGAGGTTATTTGCGCTTCTGCCTAAAAGATATTTGAGGGTTTATAAAAATGAAGTCGATGGATTGGCTCAGGATGCGCCTCTGTCGAATTTAAAGGAGTGGGCGCTGCGCGCTCATTTGATAACAGACTATGTGTCTGGCATGACTGATGACTTTGCTCTGGAAACATTCCAGCTGCTTTCTGGGATTAAGGTTGGAAAAACAAACTTAACAAAATGAAGAAACATCCTAGCCTAATCATTCAGGAAATCGTAGATAGATATGGAACTGAACTTGAATTTGAGTTCAGTTATTACATATACATACCTAGAACAATTGAAGACAATCGAATTACTTTCACCATATCGGCTAATGAGCTAACTGCGAAAAAAATTGAAGAATTGAGGACCTCAACCCCAGAAGGTATGGAACTCGCATTAAATTCGAGAGTGGTTTTGCGAGATGGCACAGTGATGCATATACCTATGATTGACCTTGCTACTAAGGCAACAGGCATTATAAGAAGGGTGCTTGATGTACTACCTTCAGGTCTTTCAGATGCCATGATTTGGTTCGAGAGTGGTCGTTCATACCATGGTTATGGAACAGTCCTTATTTCTCAGGAGGAATGGACAAAATTGATGGGGCGTTTTTTGCTGGTAAATCAGCCACAAGTCCCTCCTGTAGTCGATCCAAGGTGGATTGGACATAGGCTCATTTCGGGTTATGCATCCCTTAGATGGACAAAGAATACGGGGCACTACCTTCAGCAACCTGAATTGGCAAAGAATTCATATTTGATTGTGGGAACCCAATCAAATAATTAACAGTAAATCAATGGGGGCTGACTGTCCCCGATTAGTTATGCTCAGGTTGTAATGGACTGATAGCCAGATGAAAAACAGAAAAGAACTTTGGGGTGAACGTATCGAACTTGCAGGTCTTGTTATGGTGGTTATTGTGGCAATTTGGCAGGTAGCTTTTACCGATTGGATTGATGAGCAAGGTCGAGAGTGGCAATTTCTTATTCAAGAACAGGTTAACTTGGCAATTCTTTCTTCTCAATCAGAATTGGCATATATGTTAACCACTGAAGATGTGAAGGTGAGGCAACAGATTGGGGAAAGGATTAACGAAGTTTCTGGACGAGCTATAAGTAAAGCAATTAGAAGAGAAATGGGGTCAGGTCTTGCAATCACGCATGCAATAGTGTGACCCCAATAGCGCACAATCTTCCTTCACTGAGTCTCATGTCTGTTTCTCGGTGTAACAAATGTAGCGTGGTGACAGAGCACCCAATAGAGTTGGTGGGTGCGAGCTAATGGGTGACCCCAATAGTTGGCAGCTTAGTCGAATGGCTGTTGTTTTATCCAGAGGGTTAGGGTCGGGTTCTAGCTAACCAACGCAGCACAGACTAGAATGCCCCTCATTCAAACGGAGGTTGTCATGCAAGCCATCGAATTTAGTTCACAACTTGAACACGGCCAGATTGCTGTGCCGGAAAATCTGCATTTGATGGAGGGACAGCCCGTCAGAGTGTTGATCTTGCTGGATGAATCCGCGAGTTCAAAAGAGGTAACGCAAATCGCAGAAAAAAGCGTGTGGGAGCGAACTGCAGGAGCGTGGCAAGGTGAGCCATTGGTACAGGAGCATCCCGGTGACACAGCACGCGTAGCTCCGATTAGCGCAGCGTAATCGGAGGAATGACATTCGTGCGATTACGCTGCGCTAATCGCACCTACAGCTCAGAGATGACTGAGCATCTACGGAGATCGCACAATGAAGACCGACATGATCCAGTCGATGACGGAACAATACGGGGCAGACCACGGTTTAATTTGAAAGCATGACTACCTCCGCAAATAACAAGCGCATCGTGATCATCGCCGGGCCGAACGGTGCAGGTAAGACAACTTTCGCTCGCGAGTTTTTGCCCACCGATGCAGCGTTGCCCAATTTTGTTAACGCCGATCTGATCGCAGCAGGTTTTTCTCCTTTTGCGCCTGAGCTGGCTGCATTCAAGGCTGGCCGCTTGATGCTGGAGACGTTAGTGGATTACGCCAGACGCGGCGAGAGTTTTTCTTTCGAAACGACGCTTTCCGGTTTGACGTATGCGCAGATGATTCCGGCGTGGCGGGCATCTGGATACGCCGTGAAGATGATTTTTCTTTCTTTGCCGGATGTGGAGATGGCAATTGAGCGGGTGGCGATTCGTGTCAGGCAGGGCGGTCACAATATCCCGGAGGATGTGATTCGCCGCCGCTTTGCGCATAGCCTTGATAATTTTGAGCGTTACAAGTTGCTGGTGGATGGCTGGCAGCTATATGATAATTCCAGCACGCCACCCGTGCTGTTTGAGGAAAGTTGATGCCATGAAAGCTCCTGTCTCACACTCTAAAGACCCCGACCTGCAAAAGGCTCCACAAGCTTTGATGCGCGCTGCCGAGAAAGCCCGCCAACTGTCCGAGCAAACCGGCACGCCTTTCGTTACGCGCATACCTGTTTCTGTCGGGGGTGCGCTGAGCGATGATTTTCCCGATGACATCACGGACGACGATCTTGGAATGGATGTGCCGCGCCACGAAATAGATTGAGAATGACCCGTTCGGCCCGCGTAGCTCCATTGGTGTAGCGGGAACAATTGGGGACAGGCCGCAGCTTCTCCTCTGGCATCCTCTCCCATAAAGCTGTAAAGCCACCCCCTTTGACAACACTGTCGCTGCGCGACAGTATTCCTTCCCATGATTACCGACTTCCATGACGAAGACACCCTGAAGGTTTGGCAAGGCGAATTTTCTCGTCGATTGCCGAACCAGATTCAGCAAGTGGCTCGCCGCAAACTGCGTATGTGATGTTGCAACTCTCTTTACTGGCGGTGTATTTTAGCGGACGTCAGGCAATGGCAAAAATTAACGGAAGGTAAATCATGGGTTTCACCCACTGGATCATCGAGCACTTCTGGCTTGCCGCGATTGCGAGCCTGTTCGCGATATTTGCCGTGCATCTGGCGATAGGCCGGCTGCTCAGGCCGGCGCGCAACCCGCCTGAATAACGAAGCATCAACCGAGAAGATTGCGGGTATGCCTTACATTTGACGCATATGAGCTAAAAGGGGCAACATCGCATTATTTTTTGCGACTTGTCTTAAAATCCGCTCAGCTTATCGCTTCGTTTTATACGTTGGAGGTGTCATGAAATTTCGTACTTACTTCATTGCGGCCCTGCTGCTGGCTTGGACTTTGGTGGCGTCTCCGCTGCTGGCCGAACCGATGAATCGGATAGACCTTCAGGCCGAGGCGGCCAGTGTCATTCCCAATGACCTGCTGGTCGCAACGATGGGCATCGAGGTTCAGGAACAAGATACGGCAAGCGTTGCCCGCCAACTCAATGCCACCATCAATGCCGCACTGGACAAGGCGATGCGCTACAAGACCGTCAAGGTGAGCAGCGGCTGGCAAAACACGTCCCCCGTGTACGGCAAGAACAACCAGATTTCGGGCTGGCGCGGATCGGCCCAGATCAATCTGGAAAGTCGCGATTTCAATGCCGCAAGCAACCTGATCGGCAGCCTGCAGGACGCGCTGCGGCTCACGGGCATTTCCTTTCAGGTTTCACCGGAAGCACGCCAGCTGGCGGAGGACGCACTGATCACTAGCGCCCTGAATGCATTCAACGGACGGGCAGATACCGTTAAGCGGGCACTGCACGCCTCCGGCTTCCAGATCGTTCATATCGGCATCAATGCCGATGGCGGCGACCCGGCGCCCTATCTGAGGCAGCCACGCGCGATGAAAATGAGTGCGGAGATTTCCGAGTCGGAATTTTCCGGCGGCGATACCCGCATCGTCGTGCGCGTCTCCGGTACGATAGCACTGAACAATCAATGACCCCAGAAACACCCTCTGCGACCAGCATTGAAGTAAATCACATGAAATACACCAGAATGCATATAGCGGCTCCGTCAGCCGCGCTCGTGGCTAACGAGGCGGATATTATCGACCAGCTCCTGAGCCTCCAAGGTGCAAGAGTGCTGGAGTTGGGCTGCGGCAAGGCCGACAAGACCCGCATCGTTGCGCGCAAGGCGGCTGCGGTGATGGCGCTGGAAGTGGATGAAACGCAGCTGGCAAAAAATCTCGCCGGCAACGATCTCGACAATGTGATTTTTGCGCATGGCGGCGCCGAGAAAATTCCGGCGGACGCTGCCAGTGTTGATATCGTGCTGATGTTCAAATCGCTACATCACGTGCCGATGGAACTGATGGATAGTGCATGCGCCGAGATACACCGCGTAGTGAAACCGGGTGGGGTGGCCTATATCTCGGAACCGGTCTATGCGGGCGACTTTAATGAAGTCCTGAAACTATTCCACGATGAAAAGATCGTGCGCGAAGCTGCGTTTTCCGCTGTGCAGCGCGCCGTCTCATCCGGCTTGCTGGAACTGGTGACACAGACATTTTTCCTGCAAGAAATGCATTTTTCCGATTTCACTCAGTATCAGGATCAGGTTCTGAACGTGACGCACACCGATCACAACTTATCTGCCGAGGTTCTCGCCGCGGTGCGTGCCAAATTCAACCAGTACATAACCGACACAGGCGCAACTTTCCACATGCCGATACGTGTAGACTTGCTGAGAAAATCCGCTGAAGCGGGGAGTTGACCGGCTAATTCCGCAACCGTTTTGTAGCTTGAAGTTAATATTACAGCGGTTCTGATTCACCAACGATAACGAAGAGGAGAGCGTTGAAAATGAGTGCAGTCGCAGATTACAAAATTGTTCGTAACTCAACGGTGGGTACCGAGCTGACCGAAGACAAGGCCAAGACGCTGGCCGCGAGGCTAGGTGTGCGTCAATTGCAAGACGGCGAGTTGCTGGTCAAGGAAGGCGAAGCCGATCAAACACTGTTCATCCTGGCCACCGGCAAGCTCACCGTCACCAGCAAGGATGCGAACGGTACGGATAATCTCGTGTACACCATGAAAGAGGGCGAGTGCGCCGGCACCCGCGCCTTCGTTGAGCTCTCGCCACGCAAGGCGACGCTGCATGCCGTAGGCGCGACCACAGCATATACGCTGACGCCGGAAGACTTCGAGACCCTGCTGGACGAGCATCCGCGCTTGGCATTCAAGGTGATGCGCGCGCTGTTCAAGGTCACCCACTCCAATCTGTCGCGCATGAATCAGGAGAACAAGGAGCTGTCCAATTACATCAACAAGACGCAGGGACGTTACTAACCTGACTTGCTACTCCGGTTTGTTGCAAATCAACGGGGGGCGTCTAAGCTGAATCGTCAATTAAGCTTCAGCCTAGGCCCCCCTTGCTCCTGCACTTCCACTATCGCGGATAAACGTCGATTTCGGTGCTCACAGGGACTGAGCTTCGCCACCGTTATCATGGGGCCATCGGCTTCTTCAAGAATTTATAACCCCCAAAGGACTGCATCGTGAATAACGCCAAGCTGGAAGAAATGTTTGAGACCCTGCGTGCATCGTGTGCCCGACAGTTTGGGTTCAACCCCCGCCGTGTCACCGCGGAAGTAATTTACGTCGGCAAGGAAGGTCACGGCAAGGACCTCGTGCATGTCTTTCGTGATGCGAGATCCCATTCGCAAATTACCTTAAAGAATACCTTTGCAACCTTGCGCGAAAAGCAGGGGGATCATCCGCACTGGTCAGAATCTGAAAAGGCGCACTACAGAAATTCCGATGCCGAAATTGATGCGGAGATCCTGAAAAAACAAGCTGATCTCGACTACGCACAGCGAAGCCCGCTCTACCAGGATTATCGTGATCAATTGTTGTCTCACTACAAACATAGCCCAAGCTATCGGGCTGGAAGTTCAACACCGCGCGAGGCCGCCAAAGCTCTGATCAGCACCTTGGCTAAGGTGGGCGATCCCCGCTTGGCATCCTTTGCGGAGCACTTGCAGTCCAACGATCCCGATGTTTTGGCGCATCATTTGTTGTCGCCATGCCATCTGGAACTTGAAACAACCTAGCCACCGAGCGCCGAACCTCCCGCATATGAGCAAACTTGCCCCGACCAAAGCCGAGATCACGCTGATGGAGCCGTTCGTCGGTCTCACCCTGGAACACATCCATGTGCCGCAAAGTCGTGATGAATTCGCCTCCGCCAGCGCCGAGATTTCGGCGGCGGGCATGGTTGGTTTCGATACCGAATCCAAACCGACATTTGCGGTGGGCGAGGTAAGCGACGGGCCGCACGTGGTGCAGTTTGCCTTGCCCGACCGAGCCTATCTGTTTCAGATACATCACGCCGAGGGGCATGGTTTTCTGCGGGAGTTGCTGCAATCGGAACAGCTCATCAAAGTGGGTTTCGGCCTCAAGTCGGACAGCCGCCATATCTTTGCCAAGCTGGGCGTCAAACTGGGGGGCGTGGTGGATCTCAATACGATATTCAGCATGGACGGCTATCACAAGGAAATGGGTGTGCGGGCGGCGGTGGCGTTGCTGTTCAAGCAGCGTTTCGCCAAGTCGCGGAAGGTCACCACGTCCAACTGGTCGCAGCATCAACTAACGAGTCCGCAAATGCTCTACGCAGCCAACGATGCCTTTGCCGCGCTCAGGGTACTGGAAGCACTGAATCTTCCCCGCGACGAGTTGCCCCTCATGGGCGCGCGCCCGAGTACACCTGAACACTAATCAATACTGGCCGGCCTGAATTTTTATGACTTTCCCCGTCGATATCCGCGAACAGCACGGCCTGCGCACACTGCATTTCGGCTCGGATCGAATTCAGGGTGCGATGCGCATCGGGCATCCCTGCGAACTGGCACTGGAATACACCCGCGAAATGATGGCGGCGTTGCTAATGCGCGATGCGCGCCATTTCCCCCAACGTATTCTGCTAATCGGACTCGGAGCAGGCTCGCAAGCCAAATTCTTGTACCGGCATTACCCGGAGGCTCATCTGACTGTAGTGGAAATAGCGCCTCGGGTGATAGCGGCTGCGCGCGAGCATTTCGAATTGCCGCATGATCCGGTGCGACTGGAGATCGTGACCGGCGACGGTTTTGAGTTTATTCAAAAATCTGACCAACGCTTCGACCTGATTCTGGTGGACGGCTTCAACCAGCATGCGCATCCCGGCGATCTTAATACGCTGGCGTTCTATCAAACTTGTCGTGCGCGACTCACTGAGCAAGGGCTGCTGGGAGTGAATCTGATCGGCCTGAGCCACAACTACAAAGGCGGCTACGCATATATCGAGACGGCATTTGAGCAACGTGCCGTGCTGTTCCCGCGCTGCGAAAGCGGCAACAGCATCGCCTTCGCCGCGAGCGGTGAAAGCATAGACCTGACATTGGATGAGTTAATGGATAGAGCGCTGGTGCTTGAAGCCAAAACCGGCCTCGCGTTGCTACCCGCCCTATGCAATCTGGGCGAGACCTGCGACCAAGGAAGACTGACTTTCTGAACCTCCGTCAAACTGGCAGCAAAACACTAGCCGCCCCGCCTGTCAGTTAGCCTGCACCGCGGCCAGTGCCGCATCGTAATTCGGTTCATTCTCAATCGCACTGACCAGCTCGGTGTAGCGCACTACATTATTTTCATCCAGCACGATGACCGCGCGTGCGGTGACTCCGGCCAGCACGCTGTCGGCGATCTTGACGCCGTAGTTACGCATAAAATCGCGTCCACGCATCAGGGAAAGGTTGATCACCTTGTCCAGCCCTTCGCTGGCACAGAATTGCGCCATCGCAAACGGCAGATCGGCCGAGATATTAATCACTACAGTGTTCTCCAGCGCACTGGCTTCCTGATTAAATCGGCGCGCGGAGGCCTGACAGGTCGGCGTATTCAGGCTGGGAACGATGTTCAACACCTTGCGCTGCTTGCCGAAACTTTCCAGCGTGATGTCCTTCAAGTCTTTATTCACCAGCGTGAAGGGTTGAGCGGGATTGCCAACCTGCGGGAACTCGCCATATAACTTGACGGGGACGCCACCCAATGTGGTGACAATTTCGGCTACGGATTTTTTAGTCATACTGTGTTCCTCAGGTTGAATTGCATGTCTGTTTCGTGTCGACATGATAGTCGTGTTTGACCAGCATAAGACCACAATGGCATCAAAGTAATCGTGGCGCTGCCGCCCCCGCGTCACATCTACTCGCCGTTTGGTCGCCTCAGGCGTTAAAATGCCTGTCGCTTACCTCACCCGAAATTCCCCATGACTGAAACCTTCATCCCCAGCAAAGACGCTTCGCTCGAATCTTCCATCGCCACACTACAAGCCAAATTGCTCGCACTCGACTTTCATGTCGAGGAACGCTCCTGGCTGAATGAGATCGAAAATATCTGGTCGGTGCATGTGAGCGATCACCATTGTCCGCGCCTGTTCAGCAACGGCAAGGGCGGCTCCGAGCTGGCGGCACGGGCAAGTGCTCTGGGCGAGTACTTCGAACGCCTGGGCACCAATTATTTCTGGACCCATTTCTATCTGGGCGAGACCAACAGCCAGCGCTCGTTCGTGCATTATCCGAACGAGCAGTGGCTGCCGGTAAACGGTGATGAATGGCCCGCAGAGTTGCTGACACCTGAGTTGCAGCAGTTCTACAACCCGGAAGGCGGGGTGACGGCCAGCCAATTGATTGATCTGAATTCCGGCAATTCCGAACGCGGCATTTGCGCTATCCCCTACCAGCGCTTGCGCGATGAAAGGACGGTGCTGTTTCCGGTCAATATCATCGGCAACATCTATGTCAGCAATGGCATGTCGGCAGGCAATACATTGAAAGAGGCGCGCACACAGGCGCTGGCTGAAATCTTCGAGCGCGATATCAAATTCCGCATCATCCGCGATGGCATCTGCCTGCCCGACGTGCCGGAGAACGTGATCGCACGCTATCCGCGCATCGCCGCCGGCATCGCGGGTCTGCGCGCGGCGGGCTATGGCATTGTGGTCAAGGATGCGTCGCTGGGTGGGAAATATCCGGTGATTAGCGTTACGCTGCTGCACCCCGGTGACCAGGGTTGCTTCGCCAGCTTCGGCGCACATCCGCGCTTCGAGGTGGCGCTGGAGCGCGCATTGACCGAGCTGCTGCAAGGCCGCGCCATCGACGGCCTCAAGAATTTCCCCGCGCCCGGTTGCGATATGGAAGAAATTGCAGACCCGCAGAATCTGGAAATTCACTTCGTCGACTCCAGCGGCGTGGTCAGTTGGGAATTCCTGCGCGACACGCCCGACTTCGAGTTTGTGGACTGGAATTTCGGCACCACTACCGAGGAAGATTATCGTTGGTGCGTGGATGCGATCCACGCCAGCGGCCACGATATCTACGTCGCCGACTTCACCCATCTGGACGTGTATGCCTGCCGCATCTTCGTGCCCGGCATGTCCGAGATCTACCCCATCGAAGAGCTACAGTGGCAGAACAACACCGTCGGCAACTGGGTGCGTCCGGCACTGATTCGCCTGCCCGAGCTGGATGAAAGCGAATGCGAGGAACTGCTCGAAACCCTGCTCGATCTCGACCTTCCCGACAACCTCGCCATCACCACCCTGATCGGCCTGATGGCGGATGCAGGAACAGCCTGGGCGGATTTGCGTCTGGGCGAACTAAAAACCCTGCTTGCACTCGCAATCGGCGACGATGAGTCCATCTTGGAAGGCTGCGCATGGATCGCGCAACTCGGACAACTGGACGAGTCGCGGGCGTGCGTTTACCGCTGTATCGCGCATCTGATCCAGATCAGGGAAATGGCACAGAGTGAATCCACCGCACCCTATGAAGCGAATCTGCAACTGCTCTACGGTGCCCAATCTCTGCAACAGGCATTGCGCTTGCTGAATCGCGAGGAACGTTTTTTTGGTCTGGGCGTACTGGGAAAAAACATGGAAGGCAGTGTCATGCATCAGCGCCTGCTCGAAGCCTATGACAAGGTATGGAAACACGCGCGCTGATTTTTAGCCTGCGTACTTGCAAAGCGCCATCGCTTATTCAGAGCGGTGGCGCTTTTTTACTTCATGATGCACGATCTGTTTAACCACCTCGTCGAAAGGAAGTGCTTCCAGTGACGAATAAATTTCAATCACGTGACTGATCAGGCTGTTGATATTCGCTATGGTCGCGCCGGACTCTTTCGCAACGGCCTGTTGCACTCCCATCAACCCGCCACTTTGCAAACGGATTTCTTTGTTGTGCGGCAGTTGCACCCCCACCCGCGCAGTCCCCAGCGCGAAGTTTGCATTGCTGCGCAGCAGACTCAACAGTGCCGTGCAGCGTGCGTGGCCCGGCGCATCACGGCATGAAACACCTTCGCGTTCAGCCAGACAGAATCGTTGTGCCAAACTGCATGCACTTGTACCGCTCAGGATGGCCTTTTCGAACACACAATGCAGTGTGTCAAGCTGCCGGAGGGACTGCCGATAACGGGCCTCATCCATAGCTTGACGCCACTACGCTCGCCGCTACGTTGACGCGATTCACCAGTACCTTGTCCACCCGATTCTTGTCCATGTCGACCACCTCGAAACGGAAGCCCGCCGCATCGAAAACATCGGCCTCCACCGGGATACGATCCAGCACATGCATCATCAGACCGCCCAGCGTGTTGAATGCATTGCCCTCCTCTCCGGGCAGCAAGGCCTCGATTCCGAGCTCCGCCTTCATGCGCTCGATGGTGACGCCGCCATCGATCAGCCAGGAGTGATCCTTGCGCACGACGATATCCTGTTCGGCATTGATGTCCGAAGAAGGGACATCGCCGACTATCGCAATCATCACATCGGTCAAAGTAACCATACCCTGCAACTCGCCGTATTCATCCACAACCAGCGCGAACTGGCGACGTGTCTTGCGAAAATTTTCCAGCAGATGCGTAACCGATACACCTTCCGGCACATACAGCGGCTTGCGCAAAGCCTTTTCAACAGACAGCGGCGTGCCCACCAACGCATCCTTCAGCACATCCGGCGTGCGCAATACCCCAATGATATTTGCCAGCCCGCCACGGCACACAACCACCCGCGTATACGGACACTCGGCAATGCGCTTGCGCAACTCCTGCTCCGTATCGTCCAGATCAAGCGCGTAGATTTCACTGCGGTGCGTCATGATTACGCCGATGTGTTGCACGTCGAGCCGCAATACGTTTGAGACGATAGCGCGCTCGCTCACATGAAACACACCTGCCTTTGCGCCCAGCCCCATCAACATCCTGATTTCGTCATCGGTAACCGGGGGCTCTACCGTGCGCCTCACCCCCGTCGCTCGCAACAGGAATGCGGACGATCTCGCCAACAGCCAGACCAGTGGATACGCCACTCGCGCCAGCATATTCATAAGCGGCGCGATGAATGCGGCGATCCGTTCCGGTGCCATCAAGCCCAACTGTTTGGGAACCAGTTCGCCAACCACCACGGCAAAATAAGTCAGCCCGGCCACCACGACAGTCAGTGAGATTGTATGTGCGTAAGGTGCGAGCAGCGAAAAACCATCCAGCCAGATCGACAGCGGATCCACCAGTACCGCCTCGCCGATCGCACCGCTCAGGATTCCTATCGTGGTGATGCCGACCTGTATCGTGGAAAGAAAAGTCGACGGCTCATCGTTTAGCGCAAGCGCCGAATGCGCGCCGTTCACGTTGTTATCGGCCAGCTTCTGCAAACGCGCCTTGCGAGACGAGACTACCGCAATCTCCGACATCGCCAACACCCCGTTGAGCAGGATCAGGAACAACAGCAGCAGCATTTCCATCAGGTGTATTCTCCAACTTACGGTTAACGTCCGGTTTGGGGTTGGTGCAGGAATGAATATAGCACTTTGGCTTCCGGAGCGACTCACTGCGTAAAAGTGAAGTGTCCATTTTGCGGCGGCCTACCATTTATTTCTGCAATCGAAGTTATACTTTCAATTCCCATTCCCACGACTCGCCGTGACCGACGCCTATACCCAATGTCCGAAATGCGGCCATCAGTTGCCGCAGCCGCTACCCGCCAGCGCGCGCTGTCCCGCATGCGGGATCTATTTCTTCAAATGGGCACAGGGGCCCATTCCCCGCGCCGAACATGAACCCATCAAGCATGATGAGAACGGCTTCCCGACCAGCCTGCTACAGCCGCAGGACAAGATGGACTCGCTCACATTTTATGGCCGCTGTATCGCGCTGGCTTTGCTGGCGCTCTGGAGTGTATTCCTGTTCGGCTACGACTATCGCAGTGGCGAGATCGGCATGTCGTTCATGCACAATATTTTGTTACCGGTACATGAAGCGGGACATGTGCTGTTTATTCCGTTCGGCGAATTCATGATGATACTGGGCGGCAGCCTATTCCAGATCAGCCTGCCACTCGCCATCGGCGTCGCCTTCATCATCCGGAATCGCGACAATTTCGGCGCATCCATTGGACTGTGGTGGGCGAGTGCCAGCATGGTTGATCTGGCTCCCTACATCTACGACGCGCTGCATCCGCAACTGATATTGCTGGGCGGACGCACCGGCGCGGATGACGGCCCGCATGATTGGATTTACCTGCTGATTACACTAGGCCAACTGGACAACGCACAACGCTGGGGGGCATTTGTGCACGGCTGTGGCGGAGTGTTGATGTTACTGGCGCTGGCATGGGGCGGATTGGTACTGCTGCAGCAGTACCAGCAACTGCATGACGCTCCGTCAGGACTGGAATAGACAGCGCAATCGGGTCCCAGCGTTCCGAAACAAACTAGCCCTCGCTGCATTGACCGCCCTAGCTCAACCCCGTATATTTCCATCTCGATCACGAGAGCAATCTTCGCCCGTCCCGCCTGACCGTAGCGGGGAAATTCCTCGCCACTTTGTCTCGTTTTATCGGAATAAACCCGCACTGGCAATGCAAGTCTGACTGCGTTTTCACGGCCAGTCCCGACAACTCCCGGGCCCCAATAATGGCAATAGCTGCTGTAAAGATTCCTGTTACTCGCGCGACGATTTTCGGCGTGGCCTTTGCGCTGCTCGCTGCAATAGGATTTTCAGGCAAGGCCATACTGGTGAAATTGGCCTATCTCGATCAGGTTGATGCGGTGACACTATTGGCAATGCGCATGGCATTTTCGCTGCCGTTCTTTGTCGGCGTCGCACTGTGGGCACGGCGCAACCATGCCTTACCATTGAACTGGCGAGAACGGATGCAGGTTCTCGCCCTAGGCCTGATCGGATTTTATTGTTCCAGCTTTCTGGACATGGTCGGACTGCAATACATCTCCGCCGGACTGGAGCGGCTGATCCTGTTCCTCTATCCGACCATGACCGTGCTGCTTTCGGCAATGATCTACCGGGTCGCCATCGGCAAGCGAACCTATATCGCGATGGCCGTATGCTATGCCGGGATCGTACTGGTATTCATGAACGATGCGGGGATGAGACAGGGCGGCAGCATCATTCTGGGCGCCTCGCTGATCTTCGCCGCGACGCTGTCCTACTCGGTCTATCTGGTGGGCGCGGGTCATGTCATCGGGCGTATCGGCGCGGCACGCTTTACCGCTTACGCCATGATTGTGGCGAGCACTGCCAGCTTTTTGCAATTCCTGCTGACGCATCCGCTGAGCGCACTCGAACTTCCCCTGCGAGTCTATGAACTATCTGCGGCCATGGCCGTATTTTCCACGGTGATGCCGGTGTTTCTGCTTTCTTGGGCGATCCACCGCATCGGCCCGGGCAGCGCATCGATGATCGGTGCCATTGGTCCGGTCAGCACGATTTATATGGCCCATGTATTTTTGAACGAAAACATGTCATTGCTGCAAATTGCGGGATCGGCGCTGGTGCTGGCAGGCGTGATTATGGTCAGCCTGGTCAGATTGAATGAACCGGGAATTCGCTAGGCAGGACTTCTGCCATCAGCCTAGCTGCACTCAGGTGAGCAACCTGCCCTGAATCGCATAGTGCACCATATCCGCGATACTTTTTAGACTAAGTTTGGCCAGAATGCGCGCCTTGTGTGCGCTGACTGTCTTGTCGCTGATATGCAATTCGTTACCGATTTCCTTGATGCACTTTCCCGCCACGATCAGGCGAAATATTTGCATTTCGCGCTCGGACAGGTTCGGGCATGAAAACTCTGATGGAACGGTAGAGGAGGATGCGGCATAGGCCAGACGCTGCGCCATTTCCGGCTCCAGATATTGCCCGGTTGTCGCCACCTTGTTTACCGCTTCCATCAGTTTTTGCGGCGAGCAGTTTTTGTTGATATAGCCGGAAGCGCCCGCCCTCATCGCACGCAATACAGTCTGAGTATCGTTATGCATGCTGAGCACCAGTATGCGCAAACTGGGGTGGGCACTGCGAACTCGCGCAACCAGTTCCGATCCGCTGATTCCTGGCATGACCAGATCCAGCATCAACAAATCAACTTTCAGCGTGCGCAATTTATCCAGCACTTCGCTTCCACAGGAGGCCTCACCGACCACTTGCAGTTCCGGAGATATCGTAAAGAACCGAACCAGACCGGATCGAACCAGATTATGGTCATCAGCAATCATCATCTTCAAACACATTGATTATTCTCCTTGGTAAACGCTTTGTTTATCTGCCTGAACCACAAAAGATAAAACTTATTCAAGGCAACCTTCAATTCCATATTGCTAGTCACACTGCGACGCAAAAATATCTGACCAGAATGTTGTCCCTGACATTCAGGACGCCGCCTTGCGGTTACATATGCCATGTATTGGGGGGTAATCTGGACAGATCATGAATCCAGCGCTCTCTTAATGCGGCATAGTCGCCGTGCGCCAAGTCGCGGTCATCCATCTTTACCGCCTGCGCCAGTGGAACGCACTGTGCTACTGCAGGACAGACGACATTAAGTGCGATGAGCAATTCATCAAGATTCGAGAGTAAGTTACTGGCGGCAAAACGCATGTATGCGATCTGATCACTGACCTTCATGCTTTCCAGCGACTGGGACTGCCCGTGATTTACTTCCTGCGAAAAAATTTCCAGCGTCCCCATCACCCCGCACATCACCCGCTTCAGGTCGCGACTGTTCATTGCCAGCAGCACATGATTGATATCTCTCTTGACCGACAAATTCTGCCCCATGACGACCTCCGGATCAGGTTACCCTGCTGTTCACCAAATAATGCGGGTGCTATTTACCGAGGGAAGAAATTTTGCTCACTATCGGGGCCGGAAAATATCAGTTAGCGACGATTCCACCGTCATCTTCTCCGCACTATTGACTAGGATTAAGACGACCCCTTGGGGAATATTTTGAAATATCACAGATAACCCGCTGATTGTATTTGTAATTATATTATATGGGGCGTTCGCTCTCTGTGCCACCTTTGCGGCGGAAGATAAAATCAAACGAAGGAGCTTGCCGTCATACTGGCGGGGCCTGGGAAACCGCCAGCGTTCCTGAACGAATATGCAGATCGCGTTGCGGGAACGGAATTTCAATTTTTCGTTTTCTCAGTTCGTCCTCGATGGCCCACAGATATTGAGCATGGGTTCTGGCGGGCACAATAATCGCCTCCGGCCCCACCCATACCACCAGTTCAAAGTTCAGGCTGCTGTCACCGAATCCGACCAGCCATGCATCGGGCTCACGCCCGGGGCCATGCTCGGTTCCGGCGACGCTCTCTGCCGCCGCGACCGCAGCCTCTTTAACCAGATGCTTATCCGTTCCGTATGCAACACCGAACGGCACATGCAGGCGTCGTACGGATTCGCCCAGCGTCCAGTTGATCACCCGCCCGACGATAAATTCGGAGTTGGGCACGATGATGTCGATCAGATCGGCCGTGGTCACCCGGGTATAGCGCAGATTGATTTCGGTCACCCTGCCCATCACGCCCGATTGCAAATCGACAAAGTCGCCCACC
>JBBQXA010000001.1:0-90230 GCA_038210095.1 Burkholderiales bacterium | reverse complement strand
GCATGTAACACTGGAATTGTCGGCTGAGAACAAACGCATGCTGTGGATACCCGCAGGCTTTGCGCATGGCTTCGTCGTGCTTTCAGAAACAGCGGAGTTTCTGTACAAGACTACGGACTACTGGTATCCGGAGCACGAGCGCAGCATACGCTGGGACTACACTACACTGGCGATTGACTGGCAGCTTCAGGTTGCACCTGCCCTATCAGGCAAGGATGCACAGGGAAAATCTTTAGTCGATGCGGAATTATTTGAATAGTCACCGAAACACTTAACGGGGAAGTTTTATTTTGAACAACAAGAAAACCAACACGCTGATTGCCGTATTGCACGATGCCTTTGCCGCCGTGCTGGCTTGGAGCTTGGCCTACCTGTTTCGCTTTAACTTTAGTCTGCCCGAGAGCGATTTAACTGAATTGAAGCAGACTCTGCCTTGGGTTGTCGCCCTGCAATTGACGATTTTTTGGAGGGTGAACTTGTATCGCGGCATATGGCGTTATGCCAGTACCGCAGACCTACGTCGCATCGTCTTTGCGGTACTTCTTTCAGCCATTGCGATTGTTTTTATGTTCTGGATGCTGCGCATTGGTCATGGGATACCCCGTTCTGTAATGTTGATTAACCCCATGTTGATGGTATTGCTAATGGGCGGTGGGAGACTCGGCTACCGCATGTGGCGAGAGGGTAATTTTTATGGTGGCATAAAGCTGGGTGGCGAGCCCGTGCTGATAGTCGGCGCAGGGGATGCGGGTGCCATGCTTGCCAAAGATTTGGAAAAAAATCCTGCTTGGAGGTTAGTTGGTTTTTTGGATGATGACCCGAGTAAACGGCATCTCAATCTTAACGGAGTAAAGGTGCTGGGCGGTCTGGATGAACTGAGCCATTGGGCTAATCATTTCAGTGTCGAACGGGTCATTATTGCAATGCCGTCAAGTTCGCCCCCGCAGCGCAAGCATGCCATTCAACTTTGTAATGCGGCAGGAGTGCAGGCGCTGACGGTCCCGTCTTTCGATGATTTGATGAGCGGGAAGATCGCGGTGAGTCAACTGCGCCCGGTTGAACTGGATGATTTGCTCGGGCGCGATCCGGTGGTGCTGGACGATGCGGGCCTGCACGGTTTGCTGACCGGCAAGGTCGCGATGGTGACGGGTGCAGGGGGTTCCATCGGTTCGGAAATGTGTCGTCAGATTGCTCGTTTTTCCCCCGCCAAATTGGTGCTGTTTGAGCAAAGCGAGTTTGCACTTTATACCTTGGAGCAGGAGCTGAGGCCGAGCTTTCCGGCGCTGAGCTTCATCTGTCTGGTGGGCGATGTGCGCGATGCGGCGCGAGTCAGTGAAGTTATGGAACAGCAGCAACCCAGCGTGTTGTTTCATGCGGCGGCTTACAAGCATGTGCCGATGATGGAACAGAACAATACTTGGCAGGCGATTCGTAACAATGTGCTGGGCACCTATACCGTGGCCTATGCGGCGCAGCAGCACGGCGTTGATAAATTCGTACTGATTTCCACCGATAAGGCCGTCAATCCTACCAATGTGATGGGGGCTTCCAAGCGTCTGGCAGAAATGGTTTGTCAGGCCTTGCAGCCTTCCGGGACGACGCGCTTTATCTCGGTGCGCTTTGGTAATGTGCTGGGTTCCTCCGGCAGCGTTATACCGAAGTTCCGCGAACAGATCGCGCAGGGCGGCCCCATCACCGTGACCCATCCCGATATCACGCGCTACTTCATGTCAATTCCGGAGGCCGCTCAACTGGTGTTGCAAGCCGGATTGATGGGTAAGGGAGGAGAAATTTTCGTGCTGGATATGGGCGAGCCGGTCAAGATCGTCGATCTGGCGAAGGACTTGATACGCTTATCCGGCTTGAGTGAGAGCGATATCCAGATTGAATACTCCGGTTTGCGTCCCGGCGAAAAGCTGTACGAAGAGTTGCTGGCGAATGACGAGAACACGCTACTCACGCCTCACCCCAAGCTGCGCATTGCACAGGCGCGCCAGGCGGATGCAGCCTGGCTGGAGCGCCTGTTGGACTGGGCGCAGGCGCGCACAATGGCCGATGAGCAAGTGCGCAGTGCGCTGGTGGAATGGCTGCCGGAGTACACCCCGACTTCAAACGGACATTAAGCATGCCTCTTTCCGTTGTGCTCATCACCAAAAATGAGGCGGGCAACATACGTGCCTGTCTGGAGTCGGTAAGCTGGGCGGACGAAATCATCGTGGTGGATTCGGGCAGCACCGACAGCACGGTTGCGATCTGTCGCGAATTTACCGCTCATGTGTTCGTTGAGGCGGACTGGCAAGGTTTTGGGGTGCAGAAGAATCGCGCGCTAAGTCATGCCAGTTGCGACTGGGTGCTCTCGCTGGATGCCGATGAGCGGGTGACGCCCGAATTGCGTGTACAACTGCTGGACGCGATGCTAAGTGCGAAATGCGAGGGTTACTATCTGCCGCGCCTGTCGCAGTTCTGCGGTCAGTTCATTCGTCACTGCGGCTGGTATCCGGATTACGTGCTGCGTTTATTCAAGCGTGGTGCGGCGCAGTTTTCCAATGATCTGGTGCATGAGTCTGTGCTACTTGAAGGGCATACTGGAAAATTGAGCAGCCCCTTGCTGCATTACAGCTACCTGAATCAGGCCGACGTGGAGCGCAAGGTGGAGCACTATTCCAGTTCGGCGGCACAGCAAATGTTCGAGGCGGGGAAGCAGGCTGGCGCGGCTCCTCTGCGCGGAGGCTGGGCATTTGTCCGCACCTATTTGCTGCGTCTTGGATTTCTGGACGGGCGTGCCGGGTGGAATATTGCGAAGATGAATGCGCGTACCACCTACCTGAAGTACCGCAAGCTCGCCGAGTTGAATTACCGCTAGTGTAGTGCTTTTCAGTTGAGGGAATTTATCCCGTCAAGCAGCTGTTTTGTAGGTCGGGCTAAAACCCGACCGGCGGAATACGTTCCAAAAAGTAACGATGCACTACGCTAGTCTGAAGCCAGCTGCGATTTTATCTGGAGCAATCCTTTGGCGCGAGCGAGGCGAGTAAGGAAAATTGCACCGATGAAATACAGTGCGATGAGCGGCAGGAATATCAGCCAGCGTTCAGAGCCGGTGCCGTTGCTGGCCCAGTACGCGGCAAGCCCTTGCACAAAGGCCATCATCGTAAAGATGGACGTCACGGCACCATGAGACAGCCCCAGACGATTCAGTAATTGATACAGGTGAGACCGATGGGCTTGCAACACCGGTTCGCCCACAAACAGGCGACGAAAAAAAGTAAATGCTGTGTCGAAAATGAAATGCAGTAGCAGCATGGGTACGACAAAAAGAGAGATATGGGAGTGATCGTAGCGGGCGGCGATGACGGCCATGATTGCGAAACATAGACCAAGGAACGTGCTGCCGACATCTCCCATGAAGATTTTAGCAGGCGGCAAATTGAAGATCAGAAATCCAAGCGAACCTGCTGCGAGGGTAAGTGCGGCCAAATAAATGAATTGGCTGCCGTGCTGAAAGGAAATCAGTGCTAAAAAAGCGGCCGCGACAATGGATGTCGAGGCCGCCATCCCATCCAATCCATCCATAAAATTATAGCTGTTGGTAAGGCCGAATATCCAAAGCAGCGTTAGAGGGTAGGCCAACAGTCCCAGGTTTATTTCACCCAGATAGGGAATGAATGTTCCTTCGATCACTATTCCGGTAGACAGAGCCGCAACCGTGGCGATCAAAAATCCAGCCAGTTTGAAGCGAACCGGGCAACCCTTGTAGTCATCATAAAATGCGATGGTAGCCACGATCAGCGTAGTAAAGAAAAAGCCAAAAAAATAGCGTTCATGTAGGGGCAGGTCGTTGGTAAATGCAAGTAGCGCGACACCCATTAGAAAGGACACCACAATGCCTATGCCGCCGCCTCGGGGCGTTATTGTGGAATGGGAGGATCGCTCATTGGGAATGTCGATTATTCGGAGGTATCGAATCGCCAGCCACGTCGCTATTGATGAAGCGCCACAGACGATAATTAAAATAGGGAACAGAAAGTTGCTGGTGTTCATGGTGTGAAATGGTATTGCGCTAGTTTGGCGGAACATAATAAATACGAAAAAGCATCGATATTGTTAAGAGTACATGGCCGCAGCGTGGGGTGAGCAAGGCTATAACTTAACGGACGGTCCAGTTTTACGGTACCTCCTCAAAATTTCGAGTGATCGCGAAGCGTGCGCTAGATTTTTCGCGCGAAAACTTTGGACTTGCGCTGGAAGTTGTACAGTGATTTCTTCTGAGCGGGCAGATCGGAGACGTCGGTCTCTTTGAAATCGCGTTCGATGAACCAGTGCGCGGTACGCGTGGTTAGCACGAACAGTTTTTTCAATCCTTGCGATTTGGCCACCGAGATCATGTGATTGAGTACGGCCTCTCCATAGCCGCGATCACGGTATAGCGCATCGACTGCCAGACAGGCGAGTTCGGCGGCGGCTTCGTCCGGGAAGGGGTAAAGCGCCGCGCAGCCGATGATGCGATGGTCGTGTTCCAGCACCACGAAACGGTCTACTTCGCGCTCCAGTAATTCGCGCGAACGCCGCACCAGAATGCCACTTTCTTCCAGCGGACGCAGCAACTCAATGATGCCGCCAATATCGTCGATGCCCGCTTCGCGCAGGGTGTTGAGGGTACTTTCAACCACCATGGTGCCGATGCCGTCATCGCTGAACAGCTCCTGCAATACCGAGCCATCGGTATGGCGGCTGATTAAATGGGTGCGTGCCACACCCGCCTCGCAGGCACGGATGGCGCAGGGGAGGAACAGGTTTACATCGTCCGACAATTTGCGTTTTGAAGAGAGTACTTGCTGTGCCTGCACGATGGTGAGTTCCTTGAGCAGCTCCCCCTTTTTGTCCTGCACGCCGTCGGTATCCATCAGGAAAACCAGTTTGTCGGCGTCGAGTGCGATCGCGGCGGCAGTTGCGACATCTTCAAGTGTCAGATTGAATACCTCGCCCGTGGGCGAATAGCCCAACGAGGACAGCAGTACGACTTCGCCGAATTCCATGCGGTCATTCAGTGCGGCGACATCAACCTTGCGCACGCTGCCGGTGTGCTGCAAGTCCACACCATTGATCACGCCTATCGGTTGCGCGGTGATGAAGTTGCCGCCGGCTACGCGTATGTCGGCATTTGCCATGGGCGAGTTAGCCAGCCCCATGGACAGCAGCGCTTCGATTTCCACGCGCACGCGTCCGACAGCTTCCTTCACACATTGCATGGATTCGGCATCGGTCATGCGTATGCCTTGATGATAGGTGTCGCCCAGATTGCTCTTGGCCAGATGCTGTTCGATCTGCGGCCGCGCGCCATGCACTAGCACCAGCCGGATACCGAGGGCGGCGAGCAGGTTGAAGTCGTGGGTCAGTTCGACGAACTTGCCGTCGGCAACCACCTCGCCACCAAATGCAATGACAAAGGTCTTGCCGCGAAAGGCGTTGATGTACGGTGCGACGGAACGGAACCAGGCAACGAAATCGGGGGGGGCGACGCTGGCGGGCATTATTGGCTCTCTCTCATGGAATGGCGCTATCTTGCACGTCTATGACTCATCAAGCAACTGCTGGAACTGCTGCTGGAACTGCTGGGCATTTGAATACCTCGGGATATTAGTTATGAGGTGTATCGAGGTAATGGCTGCTGCGAAACAGGAAGCGTTTCTCTATCCCATGCCACATCGCAATCGAACTTGCGAAAGTAAGCGTAGTAAGTGCAATCAAGAATACCCATGGGGTGTCGTTCAGCCAACCTCCATGCAGGAGTAGTTGGATGATGGGGAAGTGGAGTATGTAAATTCCGTATGAAAAGTCACCGTACTTGCCGAAATTGCCAGCATACAAAAAAAGACCGAAAAAGATTACTACAGTAGCAAGGGCGAAAGGTTCGAGTAGCGGCAATGAAAAAATTGAATCGGCGATCAGGATCAAGCATGAGGCAGCCATAAAATAGGCCGCCTTGCGCTCAAAAAATTCAAAATAATAATAAAGTGCAGCTCCACTCATGAAGTATGAAAGCTGACCGGGTAATTGTCTGGCCAGCTCCGCATATACGCCCGCCCCTGTGCTGCCTGCAAGTGAGTTTAGTAACCATACATAAGTAACCGACGCGCAGTAAACGATGACGATGATGGGCAGGCGAGAAAATTTTCGGAACAGGAGAGCAAAAACTGGAACGCTCAAATAGAACATGGCCTCTATTTTCAGAGTCCACAGCGCACCATTAACGGCGGAAATATTGTTTGTTTCAAATACGCCGGGAAGCGTGGGTTGCAAGAAATTTAGGAAAAGCAGATTTGCAAAAACGTACTTGATCCAAGCTAATGAAAAATAACCAGCTATATCTGTTGAACTGCTGGCCGCGAGAAGAATTGCGCAAAGCATAACAACTGCAAAATATGCCGGATAGATCCGACGTATGCGTTTTTGAGCATAGGATGCAAGCGAAGTGGAGCGTTCGTAACTCATGAAAATCAGAAAGCCGCTGACAACAAAAAAAGCTTTTACTGCCACGGCTGAAGAAAGCGTATGAGCAATCCAGGCGAGCTGCTGGAACCCGGATAGTTGGTAGGAGTGAACCAAGCAGACTGTTGCGGCAAATAGTAATCGCAACAAATCAAAATTGTTGTCTCGGAGTCGCGGGTTGCTGCGGGAGGACAGGATAATATCCTGCGAGTTTGGCAAGTTCATGGTTGAGATACGAGCACGAGGCCGCGAGTCTTGTTGCTGGTCGTATCCAGAGTGTCTAGCGCCTGCCGCAGGGTGTGAATGCCGACCCAGACGGGCGGGTATTTGTATTTGGCTACATCTAGTATCAGCGCGCGATCGGTAGGTGCGTCATAGGCGGCCAGCGCTGACCAATGCCCGCCACCGACCTGATTCAGATTTCCGCGATAATAATTAGCCAGCACGAAATTGCCGTCATCGCCCAAGGTCTTTTGCAGCAGGGCACGCAGACTGTCATCGGTCAGGCTGTCGCCAGCGATGGAACGCGTGTGTACGCCATGTTGTTTCAGTGCCCGCGACATTTCATCGCGTGTCATACCCTGCGCCAGTACCGTTTTTGCGCTGATGATGCGCGCGGCTGCAGGTGTGAAGAAGTTGCGCTGGGTGAAATAGCCGTAAGGTTCATACGCCGGATCAACGGGCTTGTTGATGGGTAGCGCGTTGAGCACGGTGATTGCGCTGGCGACTGCGCAATAACTTTGGCTCGACTGCACGGCGAAAGTCGGACTGAGTTGCCAGAAGTCGGCATCGGCGGGAATGCGCGAGCGCAGCGACTGGCCTGCATCCGTATTCCAGTAAGTGACATCCGGAATTTCATCCGCCAGCGCGGGTGACAAACACAGCAGCGTCAGCAGTGCGAAACGGGAGATGAAATTCAACGGAAGTCCCCCCATAGTGTTTGCAGGGCGGCCAGTCCGGCGATGGCGGCGGTCTCGGTGCGCAACACGCGCGCACCCATGCGGATCGGGGCAAAGCCGCATTGAAGCGAAGTCTCGCTTTCGCTCGGGGCGAAGCCGCCCTCGGCGCCGATCAGTAGTGTAACCCGACCTTCCGGCTTGGGCTGTTCGTGCAGTGCGGCAGCACCCTGAGGTAACAGGATGAATTTGCTGTCCGAGTTTGACTGCATCTGGCGCAGCCAGACCATGATGTCCAGTGGAGCATGGATAGTCGGCAGCACGTTGCGGCCGCATTGTTCGCAGGCAGAGGTGGCGACCTGTTGCCAGTGCTCCATGCGTTTGGCGGCGCGCTCGGCAGAAAGTTTTGCGACACTGCGTTCGGTGGATAGTGGCTGAATTTCGTTTACCCCCAGTTCGGTGGCTTTCTGAATAACCCAGTCCATTTTCTCGCTGCTCAGCAATGCCTGAGCCAGCAAGGTGTTCAGAGGTGACTCACGCTGGCGGTCAGTGACGACAAGGTCGCCGATGATTACATGTTTGCCGCTTAGCTCGGTAATGACTCCGTGACGTTCGCAGCCGCTACCGTCGAAAATTTCCACGTTGTCGCCCTCGCGCAGACGCAGTACGCGCGAGGCGTGATGAGCAGCATCGGGAGGCAGGTTGAACGAGCCGCTGGTTGGCAGTGGAGCAGGGCAATAGAAGCGTGGCATGGGCTTAGAGGCGGGCATTAAGTAACGGGACGGCGTGATAATATAACGACTCAAATTTGTTGTGAGGATTTTTGAAATGGTTAGTCTGCAACCGCCCCTGTGTAATTTTGGCTGGAAGGCCCCCGATTTCGATCTGCCCGGCGTGGACGGCAAGCGTTACAACCTCGCCAATGCCTGCGGCCCTAACGGTTTGCTGGTGATGTTCATCTGCAACCATTGCCCCTATGTGAAATCCATCCGCGACCGCATTGTGCGCGATACGCTGGAACTGAAACAGCATGGCATCAACAGCATCGCCATCATGTCCAACGATCCTGCCGATTATGAAGAGGATTCATTCGCGAACATGAAACAGGTTGCCGAGGAATTTGCCTATCCCTTTCCCTATGTGATGGACGAGACCCAAGAGATAGCCAAGGCTTACGATGCGGTCTGCACCCCGGACTTCTTCGGCTTCAATGCCAATCTGGAGCTGCAATATCGCGGGAGGCTGGATGCTTCGCGCAAGGATGCAGCGCCCGATGCGGAGCGCGACCTGTTCAATGCCATGGTGCAGGTTGCCAAAACGGGACAAGGGCCGCGAGAACAACTCGCCAGCATGGGCTGCTCGATCAAATGGAAAAATGAAGGTTGAGCGGCACGTGGAAAGTATGACGGGCAATGAATAAGCTCGTGGCAGCATCGGATAAGAGCATGGGCGCCTTGCTCAAGGCGGTGGCGGCGGCGGTTCGTTTGGTTGCCGCGGAAGAAATTATGCCGCGCTATCTGAAGGTGACGCACCGGCATAAGAGCGATGGTAGCCTTTGTACCGAGGCCGATACGGCGGCTCAGGCTGCATTGATCCGCAAGTTGCAGGCGATACATCAAGTGCCGGTGCTGGGCGAGGAGATGACCTTCGAGCAGCAGCATGCGACCTGGCAGGCTGGCAAGGACGGTCTATGGTGCATCGATCCCATTGATGGAACCTCGAATTTTGTGCGCGGCCTGCCTTATTTCGCGGTATCGGTCGCATTGATGCGGGCGGGCAGGAGTGTGCTGGGTGTGGTTTATGATCCGGTGGCGGATGAGCTGTTTGCCGCCGAGGCGGGTAAGGGCGCATTCCTGAATAACGAAAAGCTGATTGGTCGCGCACCGTTCGGCTCCATGCAACACGCTCTGGCCAGTGTCGATTTCAAGCGTCTGAACATAAAGCTGGTCGAGCAGTTGGCAATCCATCCTCCCTATAGTTCGCAACGCAACTTTGGCGCCAGTGCGTTGGACTGGTGCTATACCGCAGCCGGGCGTTATGACATGTATCTGCACGGCGGGCAGAAGTTGTGGGACTATGCGGCCGGTTCGCTGTTTCTCGAGGAGGCTGGTGGTCATGTCTGCAGTATCGAGAACGACGATTTCGCGCAGGGCGATATCTGGCAGCGTTCAGTCATTGCGGCGCGTGATGAAACCCTGTTTGCCGAATGGAAGAACTGGGTGCGCGCGCAACAATAATCTGGAGAATGGCGTGAAAATACT
Source organism: Burkholderiales bacterium (assembly GCA_038210095.1). Classification (GTDB taxonomy): domain Bacteria; phylum Pseudomonadota; class Gammaproteobacteria; order Burkholderiales; family Gallionellaceae; genus Gallionella. Next base: position 80,587 of record JBBQXA010000001.1, on the reverse strand, counting down.
GATTTTGGGAGCCGGACAAGTCGGCTCCACGGTGGCGGAAAGCCTGGTCGGCGAGGCTAATGATATTACCGTGGTGGATTCCGATGCGAACAAGCTGCGGCAGTTGCAGGACAGGCTGGATCTGCGCACGCTGGCGGGAAATGCTGCGCATCCTTCGGTGTTGGAGCGGGCGGGCATAGCCGATACCGACATGCTGCTGGCGGTGACGCAAAGCGACGAGGTCAATCTGGTTGCCTGCAAGTTGGCGGCCAGTTTGTACAACACGCCGACCCGCATTGCTCGCATCCGCTCTACCGAGTATCTCAATCGCGACGAAGTGTTCAGCGCGGACAATTTCTGCGTCAATTTCTCGATTTGCCCCGAGCAAATCCTCACCGAATATATTGCCAAGCTGGTTGAGTTTCCCGAGGCACTGCAGGTGCAGAGCTTTTCGCAGGGGAAAGCCTCGCTGGTTGCCGTGCGTGCGTTTGAAGGCGGGCCGCTGGTGGGCAAGCCGCTGAGCTTTCTGCGCACCCACATGCCCCAGGTCGAAACCCGCGTCGCGGCAATCTTTCGTCAGGATCGGCCCATTACCCCGGAAGGCACTACGGTAATCGAGGAGGGCGACGAAATATTCTTCATCGCGGCGTCCGACAACATCCGCAGTGTGTTGCTGGAAATGCGTCGCATGGACAAACCCGCCAAGCGCGTGATGATCGTGGGCGGCGGAAATATCGGGCGGCGTCTGGCGATGACGCTGGAACGGGACTATCAGGTGAAGCTGATTGAGTACAACAAGAAGTCGTGCGAGAGGCTGGCGGGTGAGCTCAAGAACACACTGGTGTTGAACGGCGACGGTACCGATGAAAAGCTGATGCAGCAGGAGCACGTCGACGAGGTGGATGTTTTCTGCGCACTGACCAACGACGACGAAAACAATATCATGTCAGCTCTGCTCGCCAAACAGGGCGGCGCGCGCAAGGTCATCGCGCTGATCAATCGCGGCGCTTATGTTGACCTGTTGCAGGGTGGACGGATCGACATCGTGCTGTCGCCCGCGCATGTCACCATCGGATCGCTGCTTGCCTATGTGCGCCAAGGGGATGTGGCTGCCGTGCATTCATTGCGACGCGGTGCAGCAGAGGCGTTGGAGCTGGTTGTTCACGGTGATCGCCAGTCCTCCAGAGTGGTTGGGCGGCGTATTAATGAAATCGACCTGCCCAAGGGGGCGACCATAGGCGCGCTGGTGCGCGGCGGGAAAGTCATTATCGCTCATCACGACACGTCGATCGAAAGCGGAGATCATGTCATCGTGTTTGTTGTCAACAAAGCCATGGTGAACAAGGTCGAGCGTCTGTTTCAGGTTGCTGTCGGGTTCTTCTGATGGGGCGCGCGCTTACAGTTATTCATGCGCTGGGACTGATGCTGGTGGTGTTCAGCGCCGCTTATCTGATTCCGCTCGTCTCCTCCTTTATTTACGGAGACGGCAACATGCTGCTGGATTTTCTGTTGGCGATGGTATGGACGGCTTCCGCCGGCTTTTTGATGTGGCTGTTGACCCGCCGCTACAAGGGTGAGTTATCGATACGCCACGGCTATTTGCTGGTGGTGACGATGTGGACGGCGATGCCCGCATTTGCCACCATCCCGCTGCTGCTGATGATACCGGGGCTGTCGTTTACCGACGCCTACTTCGAGACTATGTCCGGTATCACTACGACGGGTGCGACCGTGCTGTCCGGACTGGATACGCTGTCGCCACCACTCAATATCTGGCGGCATGAACTGAACTGGCTGGGTGGTCTGGGCATCATCGTGCTGGCGGTCGCCGTGCTGCCCTTGCTGGGCATCGGTGGACGGCAACTATTCAAGGCGGAAACACCGGGGCCGATGAAAGACTCCGCGCTGACACCGCGCATTGCCGATACCGCGCGCAACCTTTGGGTGGTGTATGTCGGCATTACGCTGGCATGCATACTCTCACTGAATTGGGCGGGGATGAGCTGGCTGGATGCGGTGTGTCATGCCTTTTCAACGATGGGCTTGGGCGGCTTCTCGACTCATGATGCGAGTGTCGGCTACTACAATTCGCCGTCGATCGAAGCGGTGATGATCGTATTCATGCTGATGGCGGTGGTCAACTTTGCCACTCACTTTCTTGCCTTGCGCGAGCGAAATCTGAAACCCTATTGGCGCGATGCCGAAGCGGTTGCCTCGATCGGGCTGATCCTGATCAGTTGCCTCGGTATCGCTTTCTTTCTGTGGTGGAATGAGGTGTACCCGGTATTCTGGACGGCGTTGCGTCATGCCAGTTTCAATGTAATTTCCATCGCGACCAGCTCCGGTTACGCCAGTGTGGATTATGCCCAGTGGCCGATTTTTGCCCCGATGTGGATGATGTTTCTGGCCTGTATCGCGGCCAGCTCCGGCTCCAGCGGTGGCGGCATCAAGATGATGCGTACGCTGGTGCTAGTCAAGCAGGCAGGGCGTGAATTCTTGTTGCTGTTGCATCCGTCCGCGATCAATCCGATGAAGATAGGCGGTCAGGTCGTGCCCAACAAGATTGTGTTTGCCGTATTGGGTTTTATTTTTCTGTACTTTATGACCATTGCCACGTTGACCTTCGTATTGTTGATCAGCGGCATGGACTTTATAACCGGCTTTTCGGCGGTGCTGGCTTGCGTGAATAACTTCGGCCCCGGACTGGGTGCGGTAGGGCCGTCCAGCAACTACCAGAGCTTGACGGATTTCCAGACCTGGGTGTGCACCTTCGGCATGCTGGTCGGGCGATTGGAGATTTTTACCGTGCTGATCCTGTTTACCCCGAGATTCTGGCAGCGCTAACTATGCTGTCGTCCGGGTTGCCGCTACAATGCCGCCATGACTGAATTCAATCTTACCAACCACTTCCTGATTGCCATGCCCAACATGCAGGAGGGCATGTTCGCCGGTACGCTGGCCTATATCTGCGAGCACAATGAAAACGGTGCATTGGGTATCGTGGTTAATCGCCCCATCAGCCTGACGCTGGGCGAGATGTTCGATCAGATCAATATCCCGCTGCATCAACCCCGACTGGACAAGATGCCGGTTTACTTCGGCGGGCCGGTGCAGACCGAGCGGGGCTTCGTGCTGCATGACACCCAAGGCGAGTGGGAATCCACCCTGCGCATCAACGATCAACTGTCGCTGACCACATCCAAGGATATTCTTGAGGCACTGGGCGAGGGGGAAGGGCCGCACAATGTCATCATCTCGCTGGGCTATTCCGGCTGGGATCAGGGGCAACTGGAACATGAGATTTCCGAGAACATCTGGCTGACGGTACCCGCCACTGAGCAGATTCTGTTTGAACTGCCGCCCGAAGAACGTCTGGTCGCGGCGATGGGCCTGTTAGGCGTCGATTTCGCCTCGCTCTCGGATGAAGCCGGACATGCCTGAGGGTGCGGTGCTCCCGCAAGGTACGCTGCTCGCATTCGACTTCGGCACCCGACGCATCGGCATCGCGCTGGGCAATACCATTACCGCTTCGGCGCGACCGCTGGAAACCATAGACGAAGAGAAGAATGAAAAGCGCTTTGCCCGACTTGCCGTATTGATAGCCGAATGGCAGCCGAGCGCGCTGGTGGTGGGATTGCCCAGCAATGATGACGGCACGTCGCATGAGTTGACCGCGCTGTGCCGCCGCTTCGCCAACCGGCTCAAGGGGCGGTTCAATTTGCCCGTGATACTGGTCGATGAACGGTATACTTCGCTGGCTGCGAGCGAGCGGCTGACCGAGGCGGGTGTGTATGGGCGCAAGCAGAAAGCCTTGCTGGACCAGTATGCCGCGCAACAGATTTTACAAGCGTATTTTGATGAACCCTCAGCGGGAATTATCGTATGAATAATCCACAGTTAAATAAACATGGCGAGCTTCAGCATCTGCTGAGTACCGAGGGCTTGCCGGCACGCATCGTGTGCGACATTCTGGACCGGGCCGCGACTTTCCTCGACTTCTCCGCAGGAAACGAAATCAGGAAAGTACCGCTGCTGCAAGGCAAGTCGGTATTCAACGTGTTCTTCGAGAACAGTACCCGCACCCGTACTACCTTTGAGATTGCGGCTAAGCGCCTGTCTGCCGACGTGGTTAATCTCAATATCGGTTCATCCAGTACCAGCAAGGGCGAGACCCTGCTCGATACCGTGGACAACCTGTGTGCGATGCACGCCGACATGTTTATCGTGCGCCATTCGCAAAGCGGCGCTGCTCACCTGATTGCGCGTCACGTGGCACCGGAGATACACGTCATCAATGCGGGCGACGGGCGGCACGCGCATCCGACTCAAGCGCTGCTGGACATGTTCACCATTCGTCACTATAAAAAAGAATTCCACAATTTGCGCGTCGCTATCGTCGGTGATGTGCTGCATTCGCGCGTGGCGCGTTCGCAGATCCACGCGTTAACCACACTGGGCGTGCCGGAAGTGCGCGTGATCGCACCGAAAACGCTGCTGCCGACCGCGGTCGAAAATCTCGGCGTGCGCGTTTACCATGACATGGCGCAGGGCCTGAAAGACGTGGACGTGGTGCTGATGCTGCGTTTGCAAAACGAGCGCATGCAGGGCGCAGCCCTGCCTTCGGCGCAGGAGTATTTCAAGAACTACGGCCTGACCGAGGAGAAACTGGCCCATGCGAAAGACGATGCCATCGTGATGCATCCCGGCCCGATGAATCGGGGTGTCGAAATTGACTCGCGCGTCGCCGACGGTCCGCGCTCGGTGATCCTGTCGCAGGTGACCTTCGGCATCGCCGTGCGCATGGCGGTGATGAGTATCTTGGCAGGAGGTAAGGCATGAGCATCCACATCAAGAATGGCCGATTGATCGACCCTAAGAATCACATCGACGCGGTACAGGATTTGTATATCGCGAACGGAAAAATCGTCGCGGTGGGCGCGGCTTCATCCAGCTTTGTCGCGGACCAGATAATTGATGCCAGCGGTTTAGTTGTGTCCCCCGGTTTGGTTGATCTCGCCGCGCGTCTGCGCGAGCCGGGCTACGAATACATGGCAACGCTGGAATCCGAGATGGCGGCAGCGGTGGCGGGCGGCGTAACCAGCTTGGCCTGTCCGCCGGACACCGATCCGCCACTGGACGAGCCGGGTTTGGTGGAGATGCTCAAGCACAAGGCGCGCAACCTGAATCAGGCTCACGTCTATCCGGTCGGCGCCTTGACTGCCCGTTTGCAGGGACAGGAACTGACCGAGATGTCCGAGTTGGTGGATGCCGGTTGTGTCGCTTTCAGTCAGGCCGATGCGCCGCTGACCGACACCCGCGTGTTGATGCGCGCGATGCAATATGCCGCGACTTTCGACTTTCCGGTCTGGCTGCGTCCGCAGGACAGCTTTCTGGCCAAGAACGGCGTGGCCCATGACGGGGAAGTGGCGACGCGCGGTGGTCTGCCGGCGATCCCGGTCAGTGCCGAAATCATCGCGCTGGCGACCATGTTGCAACTGGCCCGTGATACCGGCGTGCGGCTGCACATCTGCCGTCTTTCCAGTGCGGCGGGGGTTGAAATGATCCGTGTCGCCAAGCGCGAGGGATTGAAAGTCACCTGTGATGTTTCCATCAATCACACTCACCTGTCCGAAATGGACATCGGCTTCTTCGATCCTAACTGCCATTTGGTGCCGCCATTGCGCAGCCTGCGTGATCGTGCGGGGCTGCGTGCCGGATTGCTGGATGGAACTATAGACGCGATCTGTTCCAACCACGCGCCGGTGGACGAGGATGCCAAGCAAATGCCGTTCGCCGAAGCCGAAGCGGGCGCGACCGGACTCGAACTGTTTCTGCCGTTGGTGTTGAAATGGGCGCAGCAGGAAAAAATCGCCCTGTCCGATGCGCTGGCGAAAGCCACGGTACATCCCGCGCGTCTGCTCGGGCTGGACGCCGGACATCTGAGTGTGGGTGCGGCGGCTGATATCTGCATATTCGATCCGGAAGCCTGCTGGAAAGTCGAGCCTGCCGCGCTCAAGAGTCAGGGTAAGAACTCACCGTTCACCGGCATGGAAATGCAGGGTCGGGTGCGTTATACGCTGGTCGATGGGCAGTTGCTCTACCAAGCCAAGTAACTTAAATTGTCGTCCCCCGCCAAGGCGGGGGTTCATCTTTACCCAGGTTAAACCAATGAACGCATCCAATCATTCCGCCAATCCATTGCTGGACTTCACCGGCCTTCCGCGCTTTAGCGAAATAAAGCCCGAGCATGTCGCGCCCGCAATTGAGCAGTTACTGGATGAGAATCGAGTACTGGTCGCGCGCTTGCTGGCGGACGAGTCGCTGCCGACTTGGGATGGTTTTGTGCTGCCTATGGAAGATGCGAATGAGCGTTTGTCGCGAGCCTGGGGGCCCGTGGGGCATTTGAATATGGTGATGAATTCACCCGAGTTGCGCGAAGTGTATAACGCGACCCTGCCCAAACTCACGCAGTATTACGCCGAGTTGGGACAGAATTTGGCACTGTTCGGCAAGTTCAAGGCACTACGCAACAGCGATGAATACGAGTCGATGAGCACAGCGCGCAAGAAAATCATTGAAAACGAATTGCGCGATTTTCGTCTGGGCGGCGCTGAGCTGCCGGATGATAAGAAGGCGCGCTATATGGAAGTGCAGGAGAAGCTGCCGGAACTGACCTCCCGCTTCTCGGACAATCTGCTGGATGCGACCAACGATTTCACCCTGCTGATCGAAGACCGCGCCGAGCTTTCCGGCCTGCCGGATGATGTGTTGCAGGCGGCGCAAGAAGCCGCGCTAGCCAAACAGCAAACGGGTTGGTTGTTCACATTGAAAGCGCCGTCCTACATGCCGGTGATGCAGTTTGCGGAGAATCGCGCGTTGCGCGAGAAAATTTATCGCGCCAATGCGACGCGTGCGTCCGAGTTCGGCAAAGCCGACTGGGACAACGGCCCGTTGATGGACGAGATTATCAAGCTGCGCGGTGAAGAGGCCGCATTGCTGGGCTTTACCAGTTACGGTGAGCTGTCGCTGGCAAGCAAGATGGCCGACAGCCCCAAACAGGTGGTGCAGTTCATGCGCGAGTTGGCGCAACGCGCACGTCCCTTCGCCGAAAAGGACCTGGCCGAGTTGCGCGAATTTGCGCGTAGCGAGCTGGGATTGGCGGAACTGCATTCCTGGGATACGACCTATGCCAGCGAGAAGCTGCGCGAAAAACGTTACGCCTTCTCCGAGCAGGAGGTGAAGCAATATTTTCCCGAAGACGCGGTGCTGCCCGGCATGTTCCGCCTGGTTGAGACGCTGTATGGTTTGCACATTGCGCAGGCGGACGCGCCACTGTGGCATGAGGATGCACGTTTCTATGACATCCGCGATGCGCGGGGCGAACTGATAGGCCAGTTCTATCTCGACATGTATGCTCGCGCGACCAAACGCGGTGGGGCTTGGATGGACGACGTGATTACTCGTCGCCGCAAGGCCGATGGTATCCAGACTCCGGTGGCGTATCTGAATTGCAACTTCTCCGCACCGGTTGGCGGCAAGCCCGCGACCTTTAGCCACGACGACGTCATCACGCTGTTCCATGAGTTCGGCCACGGTCTGCATCATCTGTTGACCGAAATCGAGGAGCTGGGCGTATCCGGCATCAACGGGGTGGAGTGGGATGCGGTCGAGTTGCCAAGCCAATTCATGGAGAATTTCTGCTGGGAGTGGGACGTGGTGCGCGGCATGACGCGTCAGGCGCTCACGGGTGTATCGCTGCCGCGCGAGCTGTTTGACAAAATGCTGGCGGCGAAAAATTTCCAGAGCGGTTTGCAGGCGCTGCGCCAGATTGAGTTTTCCTTGTTCGATATGCTGATGCACAGCAACTTCGAAGCGGGCGGCGGCAAGACGATTTTGCAATTGCTGGATGAGGTGCGCGCCGAGGTGGCGGTACTGATTCCACCCGAGTTTAATCGCTTCCCGAACAGCTTCTCGCATATTTTCTCCGGCGGTTATGCGGCCGGATATTACAGCTACAAGTGGGCCGAAGTGCTGTCGTCCGATGCCTACAGCCTGTTTGAGGAACACGGTGTGTTGAATCCCGATGTGGGCGCGCGCTTTCGTGCCGAGATTTTGGCGATGGGCGGTGCTCGCGGTGCGATGGAGTCGTTTACCGCATTCCGCGGGCGCGAACCGAATCTGGATGCGCTGTTGCGGCATAGCGGATTGCTGGAAGCAGCATAGTTGCAGATTTAAATTGACTGGGAGATGGAAATGAGACGTCGGTTCTTATTGCTCTGTTTGATGGCGGTATCGTTGTCGGCAATGTCCGGGGAGCTGTACCGCTGGGTGGATAGTCACGGCAAGGTGTTTTACGGCGACACCCCGCCTCCCGGTGCCACCTTGGTTGAGTCATTGGGTTTCTTCGCTGAAGCCGCGCCGGATGCGGGCCTGCCCTATGAGACGCGCCGCGCGATGAAAAACTTTCCGGTGACGCTGTATGTCGCGGACAACTGTGTTGAGCCCTGTGCGGACGCGCGCAGTCTGCTGAGTAAGCGTGGTGTCCCGTTCGGCGAAAAATCAATACGGACACAGTTAGAGCTTGATGCGTTCAAAGCGGCTTCCGCTAGCGATGGCAGCGTGCCCGCCCTGGAAGTGGGTAAAACGCATGTCAGCGGATACAACGCCGAGCGCTGGCAGAGCGAGCTTGATTTTGCGGGCTATCCGAAGTCCGCGCCGCCTTTCATGCCCGTCCCAAAGCTGCCCGCAAGTGCACCGGAAGCGGGCAGCTCGCAACCGGCTACTCCGGCAGACCCCACGCCGACTGAACCCGCCTACCCACTGGTTACCCCATGAAAATAGCGACCTGGAACGTCAACTCCCTGAAAGTGCGCCTGCCGCAGGTGCTGGACTGGCTGGTTGAAAATCCGGTCGATGCGCTGTGTTTGCAGGAAACCAAACAGCAGGATGCCGATTATCCGCAGGCCGAGTTGCTCGCGGCCGGGTATCACAGCGTGTTCATGGGGCAAAAGACCTATAACGGCGTGGCGATCCTGACCCGCGAACCGGCGACGGAAGTGCAATACGGCATCCCCGATTATGCCGATGAACAGAAGCGTGTGATCGCCGCGACAGTTGGCAGTGTACGGGTGGTGTGCATCTATATTCCCAACGGGCAGAGCGTGGACTCCGACAAATACCAGTACAAATTGGGCTGGCTGGCCGCGCTGCATAACTGGCTGAAAGACGAGCTGACGCGCTATCCGAAGCTGGCGCTGTTGGGCGATTACAACATCGCGCCGGAAGATGCAGACGTGCATGATCCCGAGGCATGGAAAGACAGGGTGCTAGTCAGTGTGCCTGAACGCGATGCGTTCAAAGGCTTGCAGGCGCTGGGGCTGTACGATAGCTTCCGCCTGTTCGAGCAGGCGGAGAAGAGCTTCTCGTGGTGGGACTATCGCATGATGGGCTTCCGTCGCAACCTCGGCCTGCGCATCGACCACATCCTGATCAGCGAGCCATTGCGGGTGCAATGCAAGTCCTGCATCATCGACAAGGCACCGCGCAAACTGGAGCGACCATCGGATCACACGCCGGTAGTGGCGGAACTGTAGTTGGAGATCCGGCAATAACAGGTGCTGTATAGTGACTCGAAAGGGATCCGGGCTGTTCCCGGATTAAGCCGTTGCGGTAATCAATTTGAACTCAAATTCAGGAGGAAGCATGGACGAGACGGATACAGGCGAAAGCCGCCATTTTGTACGCATACCCTTTGATGCAGTTGTTCAACTGCATTTCCACCAGATGGAGGTGATTCAATTCGCCTACCTGCGCGACATCTCCCTGAAAGGCGCGTTGGTAGAAACCTCGCACCCGATTCCCAATGCATTTAAAGGCAAAATCTGCCGCATGGTTTTGCCGCTGGATACGGACGGAGAACAGATCGTGATGGAGGGTCTCGTGTGTCATCAGGAAGGGCAGTTCATCGGTATCGAATGCCAGCACATCGATCTGGACAGCATGACCAATTTGCGTCGGCTGGTAGAGTTGAACTCCGGCGATGAAGTGATGCTGGAAAGGGAGCTGGGGGAAATGGTTAAGTAGGATTTAGGAACCGGGATTTAGGATTTTGGGGGTAGTAGGCTGGCTTGTAACTATCAACGGATGTAGGATGGGTTGAGCAACGCGACGCCCATCAACTCATGATTCAACAAGCCGTCATGCGGTATCAAAATCTCAAGAAGTACAAGCGGTAACCTTGTATTACAGCAAGTTCACTCCAAGGCTAACAATGGCTGGTCACGACCTGCTCGATACCATGCGTTCAGCGCCAATTTGGGATTCCATCAAATTGACGGCAAAGAGCTAACATTCGACTCTATAGAAAGCTCTGGAGGCCTATGCATTGCAACAGCTACTCGGAACTAACTTCACAATCAACCCGCTATTAGCCAAGTGTTATAATCCGCGCCTCTCTAAAGGTGCCGCTTCATGTCCGTTGTCCTGAATTTCAAATCTCATCTTTCCGAATTGTTCGCGCAGGCGTTGCGCGAGGTTGCGCCCGAGCATGCCGATCTGGCAGTTCTGATCGAGCGACCCAAGAATGCGACGCATGGCGATTACGCCTGCAATCTGGCGATGCAGCTGGCGCGCCCGTTGCGCAAACCGCCGCGCGATATCGCCAATGCGTTGATCGCGGCTTTGCCGAAGACAGATTTCATCGCCAAGGTAGAGATCGCCGGTGCCGGCTTTATCAATGTGTTTATCGCAACTTCAGCGAAACAGTCGGTGGTGCATGGCGTGTTGCAGGCGGGTGCGGGTTATGGCCATGTGCATACCGGCGCGGGACGTGAGGTCGGGGTGGAATTTGTTTCCGCAAATCCGACCGGGCCGTTGCACGTTGGTCATGGACGCGGTGCGGCGGTGGGCGATTGCTTGTGCCGCGTGTTGCATGCGGCGGGCTGGAAAGTTACGCGCGAGTTCTATTACAACGATGCGGGTGCACAGATCGAGAATCTGATGCGCTCAGTGCAGCTGCGCTGCAAAGGCCTCACGCCGGATGATCCTACCTGGCCCGAGGGCGGCTATCGCGGCGACTATATTGTCGATGTGGCGAAGGCCTATATGGCAAAGGAGACAGTCGAGGCCGACGATCAGCATACGACCGGCAAGGGCGATGCGAAGGACGAAGAAGCGATCCGTCATTTTGCGGTGGCTTATCTGCGCCGCGAGCAGGATCTGGATTTGCGCGCGTTCGAGGTTGAGTTCGATGTGTTTTCGCTGGAGTCGTCGTTGTATACCGATGGCAAGGTGCAGAAGGCGGTGGATAAACTGATCGCCAATGGCCACACCTATGAGCAGGACGATGCGCTGTGGTTACGCACCACGGCATTCGGCGATGACAAAGATCGCGTGATGCGCAAGACGGACGGCGGCTATACCTATTTCGTGCCGGACGTGGCCTATCACTGGGACAAGTGGAAGCGCGGTTTCGTGCGCGTGATCAACGAGCAGGGTGCGGATCACCATTCGACCATCACTCGGGTTAGAGCGGGTCTGCAAGGGCTGGACGTAGGCATCCCGCAGGGTTGGCCCGACTATGTGTTGCACCAGATGGTAACGGTGCTGAAGAATGGCGAGGAGGTGAAAATCTCCAAGCGCGCGGGCAGCTATGTGACGTTGCGCGATTTGATCGACGAGGTCGGTTGCGATGCGACGCGTTTCTTCCTGGCGGCGCGCCATCCCGATTCGCAACTGGTGTTCGATATTGATCTGGCGAAATCGCAGAGTAACGATAATCCGGTGTATTACATCCAGTATGCTCATGCCCGTATTTATGCGGTACTGGGGCAGTGGGGCGGTGATCGCCAGAGCCTGCATCAGGCGGACGTGAGTCCGCTGAGCAGTGACTATGAGACGCAGTTGCTGCAAAAGATGATCGACTTCCCCGAGGTAATAGAACGCGCGGCAGAAGAGTTGGCCCCGCATCTGGTCGCGTTCTACCTCAAGGATTTGGCCGCTGATTTCCACAGCTACTATAATGCCTCGCGCTTTCTGGTCGATGACGAACAGATCAAGCTTGCGCGCTTGGTATTGATTGAGGCGTTGGCACAGGTGTTCAAGAATGGTCTGGCATTGCTCGGGGTGAGCGCGCCGGAAAAAATGTAATGCATAAGGATGAACGAGATATGAGTAGAACTACTGGCAACTCCACTCCTGCCCGCGGCAGCTCCCTGCTGACAGGCATCCTGATCGGCATGATTATCGGTGTCGGCATGGCGGCGGCACTGGCTTGGTTCATTATGAAATCGCCGAGTCCGTTCACGCAGAAAGATGCGGTCGTGGCCAAACCGACCGCCGCACAGGAAGCTGCGCCTGTCGCGAATGCGCCAGCGGCAGGTGCTGCGGATGGTGACAAGCCGCGTTTCGAGTTTTACAAGGTGTTGACGGACAAGCAGGAGGAGAGCGTCAAACCGACCGCTCCCGAGCAAAAGTCGGCGGTAGCAAAACCCGTCGCGCCGAAAGTGGTGGATGTGAAGCCGGCAGAAGTGAAACCGGCCGAGTCCACGGCGCTCAGAGGGCCGATGTATCTGCAGGCCGGGTCCTTCTCGAATGCGGGTGACGCTGAAAAACTCAAGGCCAGAATTGCCTTCATGGGTGCCGAGGCCAGCATTCAGGTCGTGACCATTCCGGATCGGGGCGTGTGGCATCGCGTGCGTCTGGGACCGTACAAAACAGCGGACGATATGATGCGGGTGAAAAATACTTTGAAACAAAACGGGGTGGATGCCACTCCTATCCACGCGCAGTAAGCGCGAACCTTACAAGGAGAGACAAGTGGAAAATATCATCAAGAGTCTGATTGTGGCAGCGGCATTGGTTTTTGGCAGCACGGCGTGTTCGGGTGAAGTGTCTAAAGAGTACACAACATTGGCCCAGCCGCAGCCGACCAATACCAAGAAAATAGAAGTACTGGAATTTTTCTTTTACGAGTGCTCGCACTGTTTTCATTTGCATCCGAAAATGGCCGCATGGGAGAAGAAGCTTCCCGCGGATGTCGAGCTGGGCTATGTTCCAGTAATGTTCCGCGACTCGACCGAGCCGCTCGCGCGTACCTACTTCGCGCTCGAAAGCATGGGCAAGCTCAAGCAATTGGATGACGAGATCTACCGTGCGATTCATGTCAACAATGTGGAATTGTATGATCTGGCATCCATTGCCAATTTTGTTTCGAAGCATGGTGTGGATGGAGCCCAATTTTCGGCGGCTTATAACTCGTTTACGATGTCCAGCAAGGTGACGCGTGCCAAGCAAATGATCCGCAGCTACGGTATCAATGGCACGCCAACACTGGTTGTGGACGGAAAATATGTAATTACCGGGCTGCAGCCCGATGACATGATTCGCGTTCTGGATGAGGTGGTCACCAAGGTGCGCAAAGAGCGCGGCGGAAAGCGGTAAGGCAGAATTGATGAGCAGGAAGTGAGGGTCGAGGGAAGTATTTTCCGCCTTTAACTTACTTCTCGATCTCCGCTTCTCACTCCTCAACTCCAAACTGCTCATGAAAGTAGTCATCACTGGCGCGTCCGGCGGCATAGGTTTGGCTCTGGCACGTCATTACCTTGAGCGCGGCGCGACTGTGGCCGCCTTTGCCCGTCGCGGCGAACTGCTGGCGTCGCTCGCCGCAGAATTTCCCGGTAAAGTATTCCCATACACATTGGACGTGCGCAATGCCGCGGCTGTGCGCGTTGCAGCGGCAGATTTCATGGCCCATGCCGGTGTGCCGGATATCGTGATAGCCAATGCGGGGGTGAGTCGCGGCACGCTCACCGAATATTCCGAAGATGTCGATGCGTTTCAGCAGGTGATGGACATCAATGTGCTGGGCATGGTTAAAACCTTCCAGCCGTTCATCGCGGCGATGCGGGCGGCGGCCCTTTCTCCCGCAAGCGGGAGCGGTGTGTATACACTGGTCGGCATCGCCAGTGTGGCGGGATTCCGTGGCTTGCCGGGTGCGGGGGCCTACTCGGCTTCCAAGGCGGCGGCGATTGCTTATCTGGAGTCCTTGCGTGTGGAATTGCGCGGTACCGGCATACGGGTCGTAACGATATGTCCCGGTTACATCAAGACGGCGATGACCGAGGTGAATCCTTATCCCATGCCGTTTATCCTGGAGGTCGACGACGCGGCACAGCGGATGGCGCGGGCTATTGCGCAGGGTTGTTCGCTGACGGTGATTCCCTGGCAGATGGGCTTGGTCGGACGCATGCTGAAGCTGCTGCCGAACTGGCTGTATGACCGTTTATTAAAGAATGCGCCCCACAAACCGCGAAATTTTTAGCAGCAATCGCCCGTGCCAGCGCGCATCGCTACTCTCTTAATCCCGTCCGCGATAGCTAATCAAAAGCACTCTCTAATGCCATCAGGCTACTTCCAAAGAGTGTACTTATAGCCCTTTGGTTTGGCGGGGTATACCCCTTCATATTCATTGTAATAGGTATCACCACAAGCGTAGGATGCCCTGCTGAATTGGCAGACGGTAATATTTTCCAGGGGGCTTGAAGATGGGGAAAGAGCAAGTAAGTGACGGCGATCGGCGCAATTTTCTGATCAAGCTGACGTCCGTAGTGGGTGGTGCCGGCGTGGCGGCGACCTGTGTGCCGTTTGTTGCGAGCATGAATCCCAGCTCCGATGTGCTGGCGAAGGCTGAGACCGAAGTCGATCTCACCGATATTACGCCGGGCGCAATGCGTACCGTTGCATGGCAGGGTAAGCCGGTGTTCATTCTGCGTCGCACCGAGGAGGAAATTGCCGCAGCACAGGGATCCAATGGTGGCCCAGATCCGCAGCCCGATAGTGAACGTGTGCAAAAACCCGAGTGGCTGGTTGTGATTGGCGTTTGCACCCACATGGGCTGCGTGCCGAATAAAGAAGGCCCGGGCTGGATTTGCCATTGTCACGGCAGTCAATATGACGATAGCGGACGCATCCTGCGCGGCCCGGCACCAAGGAATCTTGAGGTGCCTCCATACCGCTTTCTTGCGGAAAATAAAATCGTCATCGGCAAGGCCTAGGAGGATACATCATGCCAGGACGCATCATTCAATGGGTAGATAAGCGCTTCCCACTCACCAGCTTCGTCAAGCATGAACTGACGGGTTACCCTACGCCGCGCAACCTAAGTTACTGGTGGAATTTTGGCTTTCTTGCCGGATTCGTGCTGGTGCTTCAGGTCGCCACCGGCATCTTTCTTGCAATGCACTACAAGGCCGACATCGCGATGTCGTTCGACTCCATCCAGCACATCATGCGCGATGTGAATTACGGCTGGCTGTTGCGCTATATGCATTCGACCGGCGCGTCGGCATTCTTCCTTGTGATCTTCATTCACATGGCGCGCACGTTGTATTACGGCTCCTACCGCAAGCCGCGCGAGTTGTTGTGGTGGACGGGACAGGGTTTGTTGTTGTTGCTGATGGCGACCGCATTCATGGGTTATCTGTTGCCCTGGGGGCAGATGTCATTTTGGGGCGCGACGGTCATCACCAACCTGTTTCGAGCTA
Source organism: Burkholderiales bacterium (assembly GCA_038210095.1). Taxonomy (GTDB): domain Bacteria; phylum Pseudomonadota; class Gammaproteobacteria; order Burkholderiales; family Gallionellaceae; genus Gallionella. The sequence goes on along the minus strand of JBBQXA010000001.1, from coordinate 65,066 downwards.
CGCCCTTTTTCGGTGATCAGATTGTCATCTGGCTGCGCGGCGATTACACCGTGGGCGATGCGACGCTGACGCGATTCTTCGCGCTGCACTACTTGTTTCCGTTCCTGATCATCGGTGCGGTAGTGGTGCATCTGGTGGCACTGCACACGGTGAAGAGTAGCAACCCCAGCGGCATTGATCTGGCCCATAAAGACAACATTCCTTTCCACCCGTACTTTACGGCCAAGGATTTGTACGGCCTGGGTCTGTTTCTGATCTTGTACTGCATCTTCGTGTTCTTCCTGCCGAACAGTTTGATCGAGCCGGCCAATAATATTCCGGCGAATCCGATGGTGACGCCCAATCACATTGTTCCGGAATGGTATTTCCTGCCCTTCTACGCGATTTTGCGTTCGGTCCCCAGTATGGTCGGCGGTGTGGTGGCGATGGGTCTGTCGGTGATGATCTTCGCTTTTATGCCCTATCTGGATCGTTCCCGGATTCCGGGCGGCGCGCGCTATCGTCCGGTCTATCGGGGGCTGTTCTATGTGTTCGCGATCGACATGGTGATACTGGGTTATGTTGGTTATATCCCGCCAACCGATTCATCCATCGTGATAGGTCAGGTTGCAACGCTGTTCTACTTTGTCCTCTTCTTGCTACTTCCTTTCATATCAAAATCGGAAGAGCGTTGGTTGGTCAAACGCGGTTTGCCGCCAGTGGTGCAGGCATTGATCGAGAGCGAAGCCCATGAAATAAAAAAATATCAGAAGCGTCGCGGCAAGGGAGAGACAGCATGAATAAGCTAGTGACATTGTTGGCCTCGTGCTGCTTTGCTAGCACGGCGCTGGCTTCAGAGGTGGCGCTGGAAAAGGCCGCGGTGGGCGTTGATGTGCCTACGGTCGAGCGCGGGGTGGAGGCCGTGATGGCGGACTGTAATTCATGCCACAGTATGAAGTACATCAAGTTCCGCGATCTGGTTGCGCTCGGCATCGACAAACAAAAGGTGGATGAATGGCGTGGTGATACGCCACTGGATGCACCACTGAAGGCGCAGATGTCGGAAGAGGATGCCATCGCCTCCTACGGCAAGGCACCTCCCGATCTGAGTCTGATGACGAAAGCGCGCGAGGGCGGGTCGGACTATGTCTATTCATATCTGCTGGGGTATTACGCCAAGCCAGATGGCGAGACGGGTAATCATTATTATCCCGCGACCAAGATGCCGGACATTTTGGGTATGAGCAGCACAGAAGATGCGGCACAGAAATCCGAAATTCGGAATCGTGCACGCGATATTGTGTCATTCCTCGCGTGGGCGGCCGACCCGCATGAGCAGGAGCGTAAAACGTTGGGCTATTATGTGCTTGGCTATTTGTTTGTGTTGACGCTGTTGCTGTATTTCGTCAAGAAGCAGGTCTGGGCCAAGCTGGATTAAACCAAAGGAGCGCATGATGAAAATAATACAGTGTGTCGCGATGGCTGCGGCGTTGACGGTTTCCTCATTGGCAATCGCGGCGTCTAAACAGCCCGAGGTTAGTTACAAGAAGGATGTCACCCCGATTATTCATGACTATTGTCAGAGTTGTCATGAGCCGGGCGGCAAAGGTTTTGAGGCCAGCGGGCTGGATATGAGCAGTTACGACAGCCTGATGAAGGGCACCAAGTTTGGACCTATCGTTAAGCCGGGTGACAGCTTTACCAGCATCCTGATTCAGGTTATCGAGGGTCGGGTACATGCCTCGATAAAGATGCCATACGGCATGAACGGCGGCTTGGCCAAGGACAAGATTGCGGTGCTGAAGAAGTGGGTGAAGCAGGGCGCCAAAAACAACTAGTCACCGCGCAAACCTACTGCGCGATTTGATTGGGGCGTTGCGCGGCGCTCCCGCATTAATGAGTTCCCTCTTCTGGCCGGTTTAACCGGCCAGTTTTTTCTTCAGCACTTCGTTCAACTGGGCCGGGTTGGCTTTTCCCTTGCTGGCTTTCATGGATAGACCGACGAAGAAGCCGAACAACTTGTCTTTGCCGCTGCGGTATTCCGCGACCTTTTCTGCATTGGCCGCGATAATCTCGTCTACCAGTGCCTCGATTGCTCCGCTGTCTGAAACCTGCTTCAATCCCTTTGCTTCGATGATCGCATCGGCATCGCCACCCTCCGCCCACATGCTGCGGAACACTTCTTTCGCGCCGGAATTGGAGATCGTGCCATCGACAATGCGCGCCAGCATGCCACCCAGTTGCGGTGCACTGATCGGGCACTGCGCCATATCCAGTCCATCACGGTTCAGTTGAGCATTGACCTCGCCCATGATCCAGTTGGCGCAGAGCTTGGCATCTTCGGGGACGGCAGATAATGCGGTTTCAAAAAAGTCTGCCATTTCGCGCGACGCGGTGAGGATGCAGGCATCGTAGGCGGACAGGCCGAGGTCGTTTACATAGCGAGCCTGTTTGGCCTGCGGCAGTTCCGGCAATGTCGTGCGGATTGCCTCTATCCACTCGGATGAAATCTCCAGCGGTAACAGGTCGGGATCGGGGAAATAACGATAGTCGTGCGCGTCTTCCTTGCTGCGCATCGCCCGTGTCTCGCCGGTATCCGGGTTGAACAAGATGGTGGCCTGTTGAATCGTGCCGCCGTTCTCTATTGTATCGATCTGCCACTGCACTTCGTAGTCAATGGCTTGCTGCATGAACTTGAACGAGTTCAAGTTTTTGATCTCGCGGCGCGTACCCAGCGGCTCGCCGGGTTTGCGTACCGACACATTTACGTCGCAGCGGAACGAGCCTTCCTGCATGTTGCCATCGCAGATGCCAATCCAGCGTACCAGTGCGTGCATCGCTTTGGCATAAGCCACTGCTTCTGCGGCAGAACACATGTCGGGCTCAGACACAATTTCCAGCAGGGGTGTGCCGGCGCGATTCAGATCGATGCCGGTCATGCCATGGTAATCGCCGTGCAGCGATTTACCCGCGTCTTCTTCCAGATGGGCGCGAGTGATGCGCACAGTCTTTTCATAGGGCTTTGCATTTCCCGACAGGGGCTCGACTTGTATGGTCAGCGCGCCCTGTCCAACCACGGGAAGATCGAATTGACTGATCTGGTAGCCCTTGGGTAGGTCGGGATAGAAGTAATTCTTGCGCGCGAATACCGAACGCTGTGCGATATGCGAACCGGTGGCGAGGCCAAACTTGATCGCGCGTTCGACTGCGCCCTTGTTCAACACCGGCAACACGCCGGGCAGCGCAATGCTCACCGCATCGGCCTGTGTATTCGGTTCAGCACCATATGCCGTCGAGGCACCGGAGAAGATTTTTGTGTTGGTCGAAAGCTGCGTGTGTATTTCCAGCCCGATGACAATTTCCCAGCTCATATTATTTCCTTGCGATCCCCGATTTTAAAAACCGGACGGCGCACGACTGTGCCAGTCGGTCGCCAGTTGATATTGGTGCGCGATGTTCAGCATGCGCGCCTCGTCGAAATAATTGCCGATGATTTGCAGTCCCACCGGCATATCGTTCTCGCCAAAGCCGCAGGGGATGGACATGCCGGGCAGGCCGGCGAGGTTGATCGCCAGCGTGTAGATGTCGGATAGATACATCTGTACCGGATCATCGCCTTTCTCGCCGAGTTTGAACGCGGTGGTCGGCGAGGCAGGGCCCATGATGATATCGCACTGCTGATAGGCTGCAGTGAAGTCCTGCGCGATCAGACGGCGTATCTTCTGCGCCTGCAAATAGTAGGCATCGTAATAACCGTGCGACAGCACGTAAGTGCCTATCATGATGCGGCGCTTCACTTCCGCGCCGAAGCCCTGCGAACGGCTCTTCTCGTACATGTCGGCGAGATCGCCGTATTCTGGAGCGCGATAGCCGTAACGCACGCCGTCGAAGCGTGACAGATTGCTGGACGCTTCTGCCGAGGCCAACACGTAATACACCGGCACGGACAGTTTTGAATTCGGCAAGCTGACGTCAACTACGCTGGCGCCCAACTTCTGGTACTCGGCAATAGCTGCTTGCACCGATGTCGCGACATCGTTGCTCAAACCCTCGGCAAAGAACTCCTTGGGCAGGCCGATGCGCAAACCGGCTAACGGCTGATTTAGGTCGCGGGTGTAATCTTCCTTGTCGCGCTGCAAGCTGGTGGAATCGCGCTCGTCATAACCGGCCATGGTATTCAGTAGCAGTGCCAAATCTTCCGCGCTGTGTGCCATGGGGCCGCCCTGATCCAGACTGGAGGCGTAAGCGATCATGCCGTAACGGGATACCACGCCATAGGTTGGTTTTAGGCCGGAGATGCCGCACAGCGAAGCGGGTTGGCGGATAGAACCGCCGGTGTCAGTGCCCGTTGCGGCCGCGCATAAACGGGCCGCGACTGCGGCGGCTGAGCCACCGGAACTACCGCCCGGTACGCGGGTGATGTCCCAAGGATTTCTCACCGCGCCGTAATGAGACGTTTCATTGGACGAGCCCATCGCGAACTCGTCCATATTCAGCTTGCCTAGATTGACCGCGCCCGCATGGTTGAATTGCTCGATCACATGCGCATCGTAAGGCGACACGAAGTTGTGCAGCATCTTCGAGCCGCAAGTGGTGAGCCAGCCTTTCGCGCAGAAAATGTCTTTCTGGGCGACGGGAATGCCGGTCAACGCGTCGGCCTTGCCTGCGGCGATGCGTTCATCCGCAGCGCGCGCCTGCGCCAGCGACATATCGGGGTTGACCGTGATGTAGGCATTGAGCTGCGGATTTTGTTGAGCGATGCGATCGAGGTAGAGCTGGGTCAGCTCGACGCTAGAAATTTTTTTGGCGCGCAGTGCGTCGCCTATTTGCTGCAAACTGGATTCAAACATGGCTTATTCGATGACCTTGGGAACGAGGTAAAGACCGTCCTCGACTTGCGGAGCGGCGGCCTGAAATGCCTCGCGCTGATTGATGGCGGTAACGCTGTCGGCACGCAGTCGCTGGGCGACATCCTGAGCATGCGACATCGGCGTGATGCCGGCGGTATCCACCGCCTGCATTTCGGCAATAAGGGTAAAAATACCGGACAATTGCGTGCGCGCAGCCTCGATTTCGGCTTCATTCATAGCCAAACGGGCGAGGCGGGCGACTTTTTCTACATCAGAAGTGGTTAAAGACATGGCAAAAGCTTTATTGAGACAAGGCCAATAGGTTATCATAATGGGGTTTGGTAGCGCATCTCTTTGGCGCACCTCTTTGACTACGGGATACAACATGTTCGGTTTTTTGAATGGCTATTTTTCCAACGATCTGGCAATCGACCTCGGTACCGCTAATACCCTGATCTGGGTGCGTGGGCAGGGCATCGTGCTGGACGAACCTTCGGTGGTGGCGATCCGTCAGGAGGGGGGGCCGAACGGCAAGAAGGTGATTCAGCAGGTTGGTCTCGCCGCAAAGCAAATGCTGGGCCGCACGCCCGGCAACATCACCGCCATCCGCCCGATGAAGGACGGCGTGATCGCCGACTTCACCGTCACCGAGCAGATGCTCAAACACTTTATTCGCAAGGTATACAAGGCTGGCATTTTTAGTCCTAGTCCCCGCATCGTGATTTGCGTACCCTGCGGCTCGACCCAGGTTGAGCGCCGCGCGATTCGTGAATCGGCAGTGGGCGCAGGTGCGCGTCGCGTCGAGCTGATCGAAGAGCCTATGGCAGCCGCGATCGGCGCAGGCCTGCCGGTAGAAGAAGCTACCGGCTCCATGGTGGTGGACATCGGTGGCGGTACGACCGAAGTCGGCGTGATCTCGTTGGGCGGCGCGGTGTATTCCGGTTCGGTGCGCGTGGGCGGAGACAAGTTTGACGAAGCCATCATCAACTACATTCGCCGCAACTACGGCATGCTGATTGGCGAAACCACTGCCGAGGACATCAAGAAAACTATCGGTTCCGCATTTCCCGGTTCCGAAGTGCGCGAAATGGAAGTGAAAGGCCGCAATCTGGCCGAAGGTGTGCCTCGCAGCTTCACCATTTCCAGCAATGAAATTCTGGAGGCGTTGACCGATCCGCTGAACAGCATCGTCAGTGCGGTGAAAACCGCACTGGAGCAGACGCCTCCCGAGTTGGGTGCTGACATTGCCAACAAGGGCATGGTTCTGACGGGCGGTGGCGCGTTGCTGCGCGATCTGGATCGCCTGCTGATGGAAGAGACAGGCCTGCCAGTGCTGATTGCCGAAGATCCGCTGACCTGTGTGGCGCGTGGTTCTGGTATGGCACTGGAGAACATGGACAAGTCCACCAATATTTTCACTACGGAATAAGTATCTGGTTAGTGGTAAGTGGGGAGTGATCGGTGGGAATGCCCGCTCCCCATTGCTACTTGCCACTTTTCACTCCCTACCTCCCAAGATAGATGGATAGCACGCAGTCCTTTCAAATTTTCAATCGCGGCCCCTCTCCAGCGGCGCGGCTGGTTTTCTTCGTCGTGCTTTCCCTGCTGCTGATGGTTGTCGACGCACGGTTCCGCTATCTGGAATCTGCACGAAATGTGTTGTCTGTACTGGTTGCGCCGATTCAGGAGATAGCGACACAGCCAGGTAGGTTATGGCACCAAGCCGGAAGTTTCTTCGTTACCCAGAGTAGTCTGGTGGAAGAGAGTTATGCTTTGCGCCAGCGTCATGAATACGATGCCGCACAACTTTCGCAGATGAGTTCGTTGCAGCAAGAAAATCGGCAATTGCGAAAATTGCTTGAATTGCCGATGCGATCCGACTTTTCTGCCATCACTGCCGAGATTGTCTACGCAGAGCGTGATGTGTTCAGACGCACCCTGCTGATTAACAAGGGTGAAAATGCCCTGATAAAAGCCGGTCAGGTGGTGATTGATGATGCCGGTGTTGTCGGGCAGGTTACGCGCGTGTATCCCTGGCTGGCCGAGGTTACGCTGATCACCGAGCGGGATCATGCGGTGCCGGTGCAACTGGTGCGTAACGGTCTGCGTACCATCGTGTTTGGCGCCGGCGACACCAGTAAGTTGTCCTTGCGCTACATGCCTATCAGTTCGGATATCCAGAATGGGGATGTGCTAGTCACTTCCGGTATTGACGGAGTTTATCCGCCGGGTATTCCGGTTGCCAAGGTGGTCAGGATAGAGCGTGATGCAGCGTATCCGTTTGCACGCATCACCTGTTTGCCGCTGGCGGGTGTGGACAGTAATCGGCACCTGCTGATCTTGTCCGCTCCTCCCATTTCGGCGGCTCTGCCAGAAGAAGTCACGCCGGAAGGTGGTGGCAAGGCTACAAATATGGGGGCGCCTAACTAATGCCGTATCCTGCTTCCAACGGGCCTGAGCTTCGGCGTCCGGTCAGCAATGTTTTTATCGTCTTGACGGTGCTGATGGCGTTATTCCTGAATGCCTTGCCATGGGAAGGTGTTTGGCTGGTACTACGCCCCGATTTCGTCGCCGTTGTTCTGCTCTACTGGTGTACTCACAATCCCCTGAGGCTTGGCATCGGCCTATCCTGGCTGGTCGGCATGGTGGCCGATGTGGCCGATTCCAGTTTGTTCGGCCAACATGCCTTGGCCTATACCCTGTTGGCTTTCGGTGGTGTGGTGTTGCATCGACGTTTGCAAATGTTTGACTTGCGCCAGCAGACCGTTCAGGTGTTGGGCATTTTTGCGATGACCTACTGCGTGTATGCGCTGGTGAACTGGCAGGTAAACGGGGCCATGGTGTGGTCGTATTTTATCGGTTGTTTGACTTCTACATTGCTGTGGGCGCCACTCAGTATCGTGTTTCAGGCGAAGCGACAGGCTCGCATGGATCATGAATGAACAAGTCCGTTGAAATAAAGAATCACCAGCGCGAGATATTCTATTTCAGGTTGCGCCTGGCTATCGGTATCGGCTTCGTGTTGATATTGATGTTGATACTGCTGGCGCGTTTCATCTATCTGCAAGTGGTGCGTCACGATTATTATCAGACCTTGGCCGAAAGCAATCGTATTTCCGTCGTCCCTATTGTGCCGAATCGCGGTTTGATCATGGATCGGAATGGCGATGTGCTGGCGCATAACTATTCCGGCTATACGCTGGAAATAACGCCGAGCAAGACCGCGGGGCTGGAAGCTACGATTAACGAGTTGGCAACCCTAGTAGACATCACACCACGTGATCGCAAACGTTTCAGGAAGCTGTTGGCAGAGCGACGCAATTTCGAGAGTCTGATGATACGCAATCGCCTCAGCGACGAGGAGGTTGCGCGTTTTGCCGCGCAGCAATACCGCTTCCCCGGCGTAGAAATCAAGGCGCGTCTGTTCCGGGATTATCCTTATGGTGAAGGCACTGCCCACCTGATCGGTTATATCGGGCGCATCAACCAGACGGATGTAGAGCAACTTGAAGAAAATGAACTGGCGGCCAACTATCGAGGCTCTGACTATATCGGTAAGACCGGCCTAGAGCAGAGCTATGAAAGCGAACTGCACGGCAAGACCGGCGTTGAGCAAGTGGAGGTAAATTCAAGCGGACGCGGGGTGCGTGTCCTGTCGCGCACACCACCCTCCTCCGGCAATACGCTGGTGTTGAGCATAGATGCAAAACTGCAGGAGATTGCGATGCAGGCGTTCGGCAATTATCGCGGGGCACTGGTGGCTATCGACCCGAATAACGGCGAGGTGCTCGCCTTTGTCAGCAAGCCGGGATATGACCCCAGCTTATTCATCGATGGCATTGATACCCAGAGTTGGGATGAGTTGAATAATTCGCCGGATACGCCTCTCAATAATCGTGCCTTGCGTGGTCAGTACCCACCGGGCTCAACCATCAAGCCCTTCATGGCGCTGGCGGGCTTGCACTACAAGGTGCGCTCTCCCAGTTACGGCATCAGTGATCCCGGCTACTTCACCTTGCAAGGAAGTAGCCACCAGTATCGCGATTGGAAGAAAGGCGGGCACGGAACGGTGGATATGTTCAAGTCCATCGTGGTGTCCTGCGATACCTATTACTACGGGCTGGCGACTGAACTGGGTATCGACAATATTTTTGAGTACTTGTCGGGCTTCGGTTTCGGCAAGAAAACCGGCATTGATCTGGAAGGCGAGACCTCCGGCCTGCTGCCCTCGCAGGAATGGAAAAGGAAACGCTACCAGCAGAAGTGGTACGCGGGTGACACCGTGTCGGTGGGAATCGGGCAGGGCTACAATCTGGTCACTCCGATGCAGCTGGCTTACGCGGTGGCAACACTGGCGAACAGTGGTGTGGCGTATCGGCCCCACCTGGTGCGCGAAGTACGCAGCGCTCGTGATGGCGAAAGTCGCGTTATCGAAAGTAAACCGGAACGCGACCTTAATATTGATCCGGCAGATTACGATCTGGTGAAGCGCGCCATGATTGCGGTCACTCAGCCCGGCGGAACGGCCGTGCAGGCCTCGCTGGGCGCTCCATATCAGATTGCAGGAAAGACCGGCACGGCACAGGTTGTGGGGATCAAGCAGGGTGCGACTTACGTAGAGAGTCAGATTGCCGAGCGCAATCGAGATCACGCATGGTTCATCGCTTTTGCTCCTGCGGACAAACCGAAGATTGCGCTGGTGGTGCTGGCCGAAAATGGCGGGCATGGCGGCAGCACGGCCGCACCGATTGGACGCAAGGTAATGGATTATTATCTGCTGGGCAAGGTGCCGCAGCCGTTGCCCGACTTGTCGGACAAGGAGGTGGTGGAGCATGACTAAACGTCAATTATGGCAGCGCTTTATTGCGCACATTGACCCGCCACTGATGCTGGGGATAGCTCTGCTGATGCTGACCAGCCTGATCGTGCTTTACAGCGCGGATGGCGCAAACTGGGGCCCGCCACTGAAGCAGATGCTCAACATCGTGGTGGCACTGATCGCCATGTGGGCGGTCGCGAACCTGCCTCTGCACTACTTGATGCGCACTGCCGTACCGGTATATGTCCTTGGCTTGTTGCTGTTGGTCGGCGTCGCACTGTTCGGCGAGATTAGCCATGGCGCACGACGCTGGCTGAATCTGGGCTTTGCCACGATACAGCCGTCAGAACTGATGAAGATCGGCGTGCCGCTGATGATGGCATGGTATTTCGAGAAAAACGAAGCCACACTGACAGCAAAAAACTATGTCATAGCGGCCTTGCTGCTGTTGGTTCCGGTTGGGCTGATCGCGCGCCAACCCGATCTTGGAACGTCAATTCTGATTACCGCAAGCGGATTCTACGTGTTGTTTCTGGCCGGATTGAGCTGGCGTGTGATGGGTACGCTATTCGCTATTGCACTGGCCAGCGCGCCCTTCATGTGGTCTATGTTGCACGACTATCAGCGTCACCGCATTTTGATGTTGCTGGATCCCTCACAGGATGCGCTGGGAAAAGGCTATCACACCATACAGGGTATGATCGCGGTAGGCTCGGGTGGTATTCTTGGAAAAGGGTATCTGCAAGGTACCCAGACGCATTTGAACTTCTTGCCGGAGCGCACTACCGATTTCATCTTTGCGGTATTTTCCGAAGAGTTCGGGTTAATCGGTAATGTATTGCTGATTGCGGCGTTTCTGCTGGTGATTGGACGCGGATTTATCATTACGGCCAATGCCTCAACGTATTTCACGCGTCTGATGTCCGGCTCCATCACGTTAACTTTTGCCACCTATGCCTTCGTAAATATGGGCATGGTCAGCGGTATTCTGCCCGTTGTCGGCGTACCTTTGCCGCTGGTGAGTTATGGTGGAACTTCAATGCTGACCTTGCTGTTGGGTTTGGGCATGCTCATGAGCATTGAAACACACAAGAAGCTGAACAAAACATAAGGAGTAACTATGGTCAGGAAAATCACGATTTTGACATTGGCAACCATGATGCTAGCCGCTTGCGGCAGCACGCCGCCGCGCAAGGCCGAAGTGCGCGCCTCGGCCGCTCCGGTTGAAAATCGCTCGATAGGCGGCACTTCCAATGACTACAGCTCGGGCGGCCCAGGGGGCTATCTGGTTGGCGATGGTCCCGGTGTAAACGTCCCGAGCAATCTCGATCAGATACCGGATGCCGTGCCGAAGAGTGAGCCGCTGCATCGCTATGCCAACCGTCCCTACGTTGCGCTTGGCAAGAGCTATACCCCGATAACGATCGCCGGCAATTACAAGGAGCGGGGCATCGCATCTTGGTACGGCAAAAAATTCCACGGTCAGCGTACTTCCAGCGGAGAAACTTACGACATGTACGCCATGACGGCGGCGCATCCGACCTTGCCTATCCCCAGCTATGCGCGCGTTACCCGGACCGAAACCGGCAAATCGGTGGTGGTGCGCATCAATGACCGCGGGCCTTTTTTGCACGATCGCGTGATGGATCTCTCCTATGTCGCCGCTCATAAGCTTGGCATCATCGGAACAGGAAGTGCTGAAGTGGAAGTCGAGAGCCTCGCGCTGAATGCGATCACCAGCAACGTGACCAATGCTGAGCCAGTGCAAACTAGGCCGCTTGCCCAGTCTGCACCGCCAGCAAAGTTCGTATCGACAGCAGGGAAGATCTACCTGCAATTGGGGGCATTCAAATCGCGTGAAGCGGCAGAAATTTTCATGGCCAAAATGCAGTCAGAACTTGCAGATGTTGGCAAGCAGGTCAGCATCTTCCTGCAGGCTGGGCTCGCACGGGTTCATATCGGCCCCTATGCCAATCAGGATGAGGCGCGCAGCAGCGCGAGTGGATTGCAGGATAGGCTCGGATTTAAGCCGATGGTGAATCTGCATTAAGTAGAAATCATGCCGATCAATTTTTCAATTACAGGCGCGCAGCGCAAGTTTCTAGGCAAAGGGTTATTGCTCGGACTGTGTATGGTCACAATCGAAGCTCAGGCAGCGAATGATCTGCAGCAATGTGCGGGCAACCTTGATAATGTCCAGCGACTGAAGTGCTATGACGATCTTGCCCATCAGCAGGCAGTAGTGATGCCTAATGTCGAGTTGCCAGCGTTGACTGACAAGTCAGCCTTGCCGGACACCCCCTCGAATTTGTCTGCGGAAAAATCGGAAAAAGAAGAACGCGAGAAGTGGAGTGGTCGCAGCTATTTGACCAAGGCTTGGAATCTGGATGGGAGGGGCCGAGAGGGAGGTGAGCAGCTAGCGCCGGTAAGACCATACCGCAGTAGCTATCTCATCTTGCGCAACTCGATCCAGCCTAACCGTTTGCCTTATTCCCCGGCAGCAGGCCATAGCACAACTACACCGCTTGATCTTGACGTGTTGGAAGCAAAATTTCAATTCAGCTTCAAGGCGGAAGTTTTGAGTTACCGACAAATCAATTGGTTTAATTTTGATACTTTCCGTTTATGGGGAGCCTATACACAGCAGTCCAATTGGCAGGCATTTAATAGCCGAAATTCATCGCCGTTTCGGGAAACAAACTATGAGCCGGAACTGATCGCAACTTTCGGTACGGAAAATCCGCAGGGATTGAAGCTGGTCAATGTTGGCCTCGCGCATCAATCGAATGGACGTTCGCTGGGGGGCTCCAGGAGTTGGAATCGTCTGTATGTGCAGGGTGGCTGGGAGTGGGACGATAACTGGTCAGTGTTGGCGCGTGGTTGGTGGCGGCTACCTGAAAGTAATCTGGTGGACGATAATCCGGATATTCAAAGTTATCTTGGGGTCGCCGATGCCCTCATACGCTGGGAGCCGGATGAGACCCAATCGGTAGCGGTGTTGCTGCGCAACAATCTGCGCACCAGTCAGAACCGCGGTTTCATGCAGATAGACTGGACTACGCCGGTATTTGTCGGGAAATCTGCCAAATTGCATGCTCAAGTATCATCGGGCTACGGCGAAAGTTTGATCGACTATAACCATAGGCAGACTACATATGGCCTTGGTGTCTCGTTCAGGGAGTGGTAGGCAAAGGCTGCTGGAGTCTCACTGAAAACTTATTTTCAACTTGCACTAAGTCGTAGAGAAGTCATCTTGAGCAAATCAACTGAATCCCCAAGCATAGTCGAAGTGGCCGCTGCCGTGCTGCAGCGCCCAGATGGATCAATCCTGCTGGCACAGCGCCCAGTGGACAAAATTTGGGCTGGCTACTGGGAATTCCCCGGTGGCAAGCTTGAGCATGGTGAAACTACGCATCAGGCACTGGTACGCGAGTTAAAGGAAGAATTGGGTATTGAAGTTACAGTTGCCTATCCTTGGATCACTCGCGTATTTAATTATCCACACGGGACGGTGCGATTGAGTTTTTTCCGCGTGACGGAATGGCGTGGCGAACTGCATCCGCATGAGGGGCAGCAGTTCGCGTGGCAGGTGGCGCCGGAAGTGAATGTTTCGCCTGTTCTCCCCGCCAATGTGCCGGTATTGCGGGCGCTGGAATTGCCACCGTTGTATGCCATCAGCAATGCGTCAGAACTGGGAGTTGAAGAGTTCATGCGGAGGCTGGAGGTGGCGTTGAAAAATGGATTGAAGCTGCTGCAGTTGCGTGAAAAAAAGTTTGCACGGGAATTGGTGCGCGAGCTGGGGCTGCGAGTCGTGAAGCTGGCCCATGCCTACGGTGCCAAGGTGCTGCTTAATGGTGATCTGGCACTGGTGCAGGAGGTGGGCGCAGATGGAGTACAGCTAACGGGTGCTCAACTTACAGAGTTTAATGAGCGTCCGGACGTGGACTGGTGCGCGGCTTCCTGTCATTCAGTTGAGGAGTTGCGCCGCGCAGAAGCGCTGGGATGCGATTTTGTGCTGCTTTCGCCCGTACTTCCAACTCAGTCGCATCCGGGCGAGCCGAATTTGGGATGGGAACAATTCGCAACGATTGCAGCCAACGCGGCGATTCCAGTTTATGCGTTGGGAGGGCTGAATCAAGCTGATATGGCGACCGCCCGTCAACGCGGCGCACACGGTATTGCCCTGTTGCGTCAGGCTTGGTAATCGGCCTTAGGCATGTCTTGTTCGCGTTGTTCGACGCGATACTCCTCGTTTGCCCATTTCCCCAAGTCGATAAGTTTACAACGCTCACTGCAAAAAGGGCGACTGGGGTTGTTGGTGTCCCATTGATGTTCTTTGCCACATTGCGGGCAGGTGACGACAGGCTTGGATTGCATAAGCTTTTAAGACAGGCTGCAGAAGGTTAATTCAAAGGGAACATCCTGCTCGAACAGGCTGGATTTGGCCGCGTAATTGGCGACGATGAAGCGGATGTTGATCGCATACTTGTTTGCCCCCACCTCGGGTATGCATAGCAGGCCGCTGGGCAGTGTGACTCGCAGCATCTGGGCAACGCGCCCGCCTTGCATTTGCTGAAAAGTTCCGTTGTGGGCAGTAAAGTGCAGGGTCTTGCCATTTTCGCGCAACATACGCAGCACGATCTGAATTCCAGCAGAGATGGGGAGCAACGGGGCGAGCCACTTTTGCAGATCAGTTTGCCGCGAAGCAAGGTTTTGATTTTGCCAGAAGTGATAGGAGGGCAGATCGAATTCACAAGTGCCGCCAGGCATGCAGGATCGCTGTTTGATGCCCATCAGCCATTCATTTTCACGCAGATGGAGACCGATCTTTCCGTTCATGGCCAGAAGGCTGGTGGAGGTTTGTTCTATATCAGTCAGAATGGCATCCAGGGCATCTTCGGAAATAGCCGGGTTATTGTGCAGTGCGGCAAGTTGCCGCTTCTGACGCTCAAGCTCCTGTAGCAGTTCAGATTTCAAGTCGGCGCGACCGGCAACTTCAAGTATCTCAAACAGGCTGGTCAGTGCGGCATGATGAGCCATGCTGCTATCTTGTGCGGTGAAATACTCCATGCGGGCGAACAAATCCTCCAGTCGCAACATGGTGCGTACTTTTTCACTGAGAGGATACTCGTAACTTATCACACTGAAATCGCAGATTGGGTAGTAGTTGGGATATTATTTTCTAACAGTATATTGTATGCCGCCATGTCGTCAATCGCTGTTTTGCAGATAATGTTGGTGAAGTCGGGAAACTTGCTCATTCAGAATGAGCAGATCGCCATTGTTGACCAGCACATCGTCGGCCAATTGCAGGCGCTCAACTCGCGACGCCTGACTGGCAATAATTGCGCGCACCTCAGCTTCGTTCAAGTTGTTGCGTTGGAGCACGCGCTCTATCTGAAAGTGTTCATCACAGTCAACTACAAGTACACGATGTGCAAGCTGGCGAAACTCTGGAGAGTGATACAGCAAGGGGACGACGAGAATGGCGTATGAGTGCGCAGTAATTTCATTCAGTTGCAACTTGGCTTGAGCAAGGATGCGTGGATGCAAGATTCGTTCGAGTTGAAGCCGCGAAGACGGGTCTGTAAAAATCAAATCCCTCATCTTTGGGCGGTTCAAGGCGCCGGTGTGATCTATGCAGGTATCGCCGAAAGCGGCACGAATGACGGGGATGGCCGCGCCGTTAATGCCGGTAAGCTGGTGCGCAATTTGATCCGTGTCAATGATGGCAGCGCCAAGCGCTGAGAAAAGTTGAGCCACGGTGGTCTTGCCGCAACCTATGCCGCCCGTGAGGCCGATTACCAGCATGTTACAAGCCTGTTATGCATGCGGGTGAAAGATTCATGGTGCCGCGAGTAGTTGCAGATAGCTTTGCGTAAGCCAAGCTCCCCAGAATAGGGCGATCAGTCCGCCTCCGGCCAGATAGGGGCCGAATGGAATAGGGATATTGCGACCATGTCTGGCCGCGACGATCAGGGTAATGCCGACTACGGCGCCGACCAGCGAGGATGAAAGAATGATAAGGGGTAGCATCTGCCAGCCTAGCCAAGCTCCCAGTGCGGCTAGCAATTTGAAATCACCATAGCCCATGCCTTCTTTGCCAGTGACGAGTTTGAATAGCCAGTACACGCTCCACAATGAGAGGTAGCCGAAGATCGCGCCCAGTACTGCACTGTGCAAGTCGGTAAACGTTCCAACGCTATTGAGCAGAAGGCCGATCCAGATCAGAGGCAGAGTGATGTCATCGGGAAGCAGTTGGGTGTCAAAATCGATGGCGGTAAGGGCAAGCAGCGACCAGATCAGCAGCAAGGCGCCGGCTGATGACCAGCCGAATCCGAAATGCCAGGCTGCATAGCCACACAATAAACCACTGACCGCCTCGATAACTGGGTAGCGAGGCGAAATTCGGGCATCACACCCCTTGCATCTGCCGCGCAATAGCAGATAGCTGATGACGGGAATATTCTCCAATGCACCGATGGCATGACCGCATTGCGGGCATGCAGAGCGAGGGAAGAGCAGGTTGTAGCGTTCCGTTTTACTGGCCTGTTCGCCGCGGATCTCGGCACATTGCTGCTGCCAGCCGATTTCCATCATTTTCGGCAGGCGATGTATCACCACATTCAAAAAACTGCCTACCATAAGTCCCAATGCTGTGCAGGTAGCGATAAAAACGGCAGGGGAAGATTGTAAGAGCTGGAAGAATTCAGACATGTCGGTAGTTTAGTTGGATGATTATGCGTTACTGATCCGGGTGAAAAAAGCAAAGTCGGGCTTGAGCCCGACCTGCGTAATACATTCCGTATCCTGGCTCCTGGGTTAAACCACCTGACCCATCTTGAAGATCGGCAGATACATGGCGACCACCATGCCGCCAATCAGGGTGCCAAGCACCACCATGATGATAGGCTCCATCAGACTGGAAAGTGCCTCGACGGCATCGTCTACTTCCGCCTCGTAAAAGTCGGCCACCTTGCTCAACATGGCATCCAGCGACCCTGCTTCCTCGCCGATGGCGACCATTTGCAGCACCATGCTGGGAAATACTTCCGTGTTCTGCATCGCAACAGTCATGCTGCTGCCGGCGCTTACTTCACGCTGAATTTGCTTGGTGGCGTCAAAGTACACCGCATTGCCAGCGGCCCCGGCAACAGAGTCAAATGCCTCAACCAGCGGAACGCCAGCGGCAAACATCGTGGCCAGCGTGCGACTCCAGCGTGCTATGCTAGCCTTGCGGATCAACTCACCAAAAATCGGAAGTTTCAGAAGTAATCTGTCCATCACGCCTTGCATCTTCTTGTTGCGTTTCCAGAAATAGAAGAAGGTATAGAATGTTCCGCCGATGCCGCCGAAGATAGCCCACCACCAGGTTACAAAGACGTCGGATATGGCCATTACAACCAGCGTGGGAGCGGGCAGGTCGGCACCAAAATCTGAAAATAACTCCTTGAAGGCCGGGATGACAAAAATCATGATCACCGCAGTAATTACAAATGCGACCACGATGATCGAAATCGGATAGAACAGTGCTGATTTGATCTTGCCTTTGATGGCCTGAATCTTTTCCTTGTATGTCGCAAGCCGATCCAACAAGGTGTCGAGAATACCGGCGGCTTCGCCAGCCCCGATCAGGTTGCAGTACAACTCGTCGAAATACAGCGGATATTTTTTAAAGGCTTGCTGCAAGCTGCTGCCGGTCTCGACATCAGTTTTGATGTCCATCAGAAGTTTTGCGACCGAGGGATTGCTATGTCCCTTGCCCACGATATCAAAAGCCTGTAGCAACGGCACACCGGACTTCAGCATCGTGGCCAGTTGGCGTGTGAAGAGTGAAATGTCTTTTTCGGTAACAGGTTTTGTGCTGGCACGGAGCTGCTTGACCTTGGTGACGTTGACACCCTGACGGCGGAGCGAGGCGGCGACGACATTCTTACCTGCGGCGCGCATCTCGCCTTTGAGCAGTTTTCCGGTCTTGTCCTTGCCTTCCCACTGGAAAGACATTTCTTTTACTTTATTTTTTTTTGCGGCGACTGCCATGATGTTTCCCTCTGGGCGCTAACCAACATTGACGGGCATGATGCCGAGCTTTGTGTTGATTGTAAAGGTAGGAATGAGCTTAGTGTATTGAGGCGGGGAAGATGCGAGCCACCTTCACGCTGCGATCCTGAGTCTGGATGATCTCAATCGGATGGTTCGCGATCTTCAGGCTGGTGCCCGATTCCGGTATGTCCTCAAGGTGTTCAAGAATAAGGCCATTGAGGGTCTTTGCACCTTTAAGAGGCAGGTGCAAGCCAAGTTTTCGGTTCAGTTCGCGTAAACTGCAGCTGCCCTCCAGCAGGTAGCTGCCATCCTCCTGACGCAGGAACTTACCGGTTTGCGATGGCGACTGGGTAGTGAACTCACCAACAATTTCTTCCAGGATATTTTCAAGTGTTACCAAGCCCAGCAGCTCGCCGTATTCATCCACGACTAGGCCGAGTCGGGACTGGCGCTCCTGAAAGTGTTGCAGCTGCTTGAGCAGCGGTGTGTCGGATGGAATGAAGTAGGGCTCGTAAAGTACGTCGCGCAATTGGGTGGCATCCAGCGCAGGGCCCTGCAGGAGTGCGGGCGCGCGTTTAAGGTGGAGGATGCCGATAATATTGCCGGGATTGTCTTCATAGATCGGCAGCAGGGTATGATGGCTGGTGATGATCTGCTGGCGCAACTCGCGTTCATCAGCATTGATATTCAGGGCTTCGATCTGGTTGCGCGGAATCATCACGTCGTTAACGCTGATGCGTTCGAGATCAACCAGATTTAGCAGCATCTTCTGGTGTTTGCGCGGCAAAAAGTGCTCGGCATCCAGCACCAGTCCGCGCAATTCCTCCAGCGTCAACTTTTGTTTGCTATGGTCGGTTTCTATCTTGATGCGCAACAGCCACAGCATGCCTTTGACAAGTCCGCCCGCTACCAGAACGATGGGGTGAAATAGGGTAATCAGCGGAGTGAGCACATAACTGGCGGGTAATGCGATCCGTTCCGGGTAGGTGGCAGCGATAATCTTAGGCATGATTTCGCTGAATACCAATAACACGAAGGTGAGTAGCAGGGTTCCCGAAAGAATAGCCAGATCATTTTGTCCATATAGTCGCAGGACGATGATGTTGACCAAGGCCGCTGCGGCAACGTTAATCAGGGTATTGCCGAGTAGGATGGAGCTGAGCAGCTTGTCCAGTTTTCCCAGTAAACGGTGGGTCAGTTTTGCGCTGCGATTTCCTTTGCGCAACAAGTTATTCAAGCGATGGCGATTGATGGCCATCATGCTGGTTTCCGAGCCGGAAAAGAATGCACTGCACATCAACAACAGAAACAGGATTATGAACAGCGTACTTAAAGGAATGTCGTCCAAGGGTATCTAAGGGGGGATGGGGAGGCTGGAATGTTGGGCGAGAGTGCCGTGTGTGTCAAGCTGTGCGGCGCAAGCTGTGGATCATCAGGAATAGGCCGGCAATAACCATGGGCAGGCTTAGCCACTGTCCCATGCTTATGCCCATCGAAAGAAGACCAAGGTAATTGTCCGGCTCGCGAGTAAATTCGACCAGAAAGCGCAGGCTGCCGTAACCGATTAAAAACAGGCCGGAAACAGCACCGATGGGGCGCGGTTTGCGCGCATATAGCCAGAGCAGCGTGAATAGCAGCAATCCTTCAAGTGCGAACTCGTACAGTTGAGAGGGATGGCGCGGCAGTTGATCCGATTGCGGAAATACCATTGCCCAAGGCACATCACTGGGCCGTCCCCATAGTTCACCGTTAATGAAATTCCCCAGTCGTCCAAATGCGAGGCCGGGCGGCACCAATGGAGCAATGAAATCAGTCAGCTGTAACCAGTGCAGGTTATGTTTTCGGGCGAACCATGCCATCGCTACCAGTACGCCGAGGAAGCCGCCATGGAATGACATGCCGCCCTGCCACAGGGCGAAAACTTCGAGCGGATGTGTGGAGTAATAGGATGCCTTGTAAAACAGGACATAACCGAAGCGGCCGCCGAGTATCACGCCGAGCACGCCATAGAACAGCAGGTCGTCGAGCAGCTTGGCATTGATTTGCGGATTGCCAAGAATGGCAATGCGCTTGCGACCAAGCCACAGGAAGGTCATGAAGCCGGCGAGATACATCAGGCCATACCAATGGATGGCGAGAGGGCCGAGTTGTAGGGCGACGGGATCGAATTGTGGATGGATAAGCATGGTGTGCGAATTTAACATAGAGCGGCTGTGCCGCAGGGAAAATTGTGTGGGCTGGTGGAATTGGGCGGTGTGCCGAATATGGCAGCTATTTGATTAATTTATTAAAATTATCTAATACTCGCCCTCGGGGATTTTTGCGCTAGCAATGCGCTCAAGTCGGCAATGACCTCCCGCGATGTTTGCTGGTATCGACCTGGTCGTACACTTTGCGCACTACACCCTGCTGGTCAATCAGGAAGGTATCGCGGTGTGCTGGTTTTATCACCCGCATATTGAGCAGTGCGCCATAGCGTGACGTTACTTCGCCATGCGCATCCGCCAGTAGCGGAAAAGAAAGGTGCTAATTTTTGGTAAATTTTTCATGACTGTCGCTGTCGTCTACACTGATGCCGACTACTTGAGTGCCCATTTCGGTCAGGAGATGCAAGTCGTTGCGAAAGGTGCACGCCTCCCGGGTACAGCCGGGTGTGTCGTCCTTGGGATAGAAGTAGAGCGCCAGCCACTTGCCAGAGAAATCGCCCAAGCTGCGTGGAAGTCCGTTCTGATCGGGCAGCGAGAAGTAGGGCGCGGGTTGGCCCGCTTGTGGCAATTCGCTGGCGCGGGCCAGCTGAGTTGCGAGTAAGGCGCATGTACCAAGCAGGCTAAACAATAGGATCCATTTCATGAACTGCCTCATTAGCAGGTAGGGCGCGCGCGTTATTCTACGTCAAGGTTGCGCTGAAATTTCAAGATGATTCAGGCAAATTGAGGCGCACCCTGTCATCGTGGTTTAGAATTGCCGTTCCGTACTTTCTGGACTATGCACCATGGCTCAATATCGTTCTCGCACTTCCACTCATGGCCGCAACATGGCTGGAGCCCGCTCACTGTGGCGCGCAACCGGCATGACCGATGGCGACTTCGGCAAGCCTATCATCGCCATTGCCAACTCGTTTACCCAGTTCGTGCCCGGGCACGTTCACCTCAAAGATATGGGGCAGTTGGTGGCGCGCGAGATTGAAAAGGCCGGCGGCATTGCCAAGGAATTCAACACCATCGCGGTGGATGACGGTATCGCCATGGGGCACGATGGCATGCTGTATTCATTGCCCAGTCGCGATTTGATCGCCGACTCGGTGGAATACATGGTCAATGCCCACTGCGCCGATGCGCTGGTGTGTATCTCCAACTGCGACAAGATCACGCCGGGAATGCTGATGGCGGCGATGCGTCTGAATATTCCGGTGGTGTTTGTTTCGGGCGGGCCGATGGAAGCGGGCAAGGTCAACTGGCAGGGCAAGATCAAGGGCTTGGATTTGGTCGACGCAATGGTTGCTGCCGCCGATAGTCATTGCAGCGATGAAGAGGTGGATGCGATCGAGCGTTCTGCCTGTCCGACCTGCGGTTCCTGTTCCGGTATGTTCACGGCGAATTCGATGAACTGTCTCACCGAGGCGCTGGGATTGTCGTTGCCCGGCAATGGTTCGCTGGTTGCAACCCATGCCGAGCGCAAGCAGCTATTCCTGCGCGCCGGACGCTTGGTGGTTGAATTGTGCCAACGCTATTACGAGCAAGACGATGAGTCGGTGCTGCCACGCAGCATCGCCACCTTCGATGCGTTTGAAAATGCGATGACGCTTGATATCGCGATGGGTGGCTCGACTAATACCGTGCTGCACCTGCTCGCTATCGCACGCGAGGCAGGGGTGGACTTCACCATGAAAGATATGGACAGGCTATCGCGCCATGTGCCGACCCTGTGCAAGGTTGCGCCCTCGTCCGAATATCATATGGAGGACGTTCACCGTGCAGGCGGCATTCCGGCGATTCTGGGCGAGCTGGATAGGGCCGGCTTGCTGCGAGATGCGGGCGCTGTACACAGCAAAACCTTGCGCGAGGGTCTTAACAAGTGGGACATCACGCAGACCGACGATGACGAGGTAAAGAAGTTCTTCCGTTCAGCGCCCGGCGGCATTGTCACCACCATCGCATTTTCGCAGTCCATGCTGTATCCGGATTTGGATGCGGATCGTGCTAACGGCTGTATTCGCGATATGGCTCATGCCTATTCACAGGATGGGGGGCTTGCGGTATTGCATGGCAACATCGCGCTGGACGGTTGCATTGTTAAGACGGCGGGTGTGGATGACAGCATATTGAAATTTACCGGACGTGCGCGCGTGTTCGAGAGTCAGGATGCGTCCGTGGCAGCTATTCTTGCCGACCAGATCGTGGCAGGCGATGTGGTGGTGATACGCTACGAAGGCCCCAAGGGTGGACCCGGTATGCAGGAGATGCTGTATCCGACTTCCTATCTGAAATCGAAGGGCATGGGCAAAGCCTGTGCGCTGCTGACGGACGGGCGCTTTTCCGGCGGCACGTCGGGTTTGAGCATCGGTCACGTCTCGCCGGAGGCCGCGAGCGGTGGCGCGATTGGCCTGGTAGAAGAAGGCGACACCATAGAGATCGACATTCCGAATCGTCGTATCGATCTGGTAATTTCGGATGAGCAATTTGCCCGGCGGCGCGCCGCAATGGACGCCAAAGGTAGTAAGGCCTGGAAGCCCATCGCCGAGCGTCAGCGCAAAGTGTCGGTAGCATTGCGAGCCTACGCTGCGATGGTGACCAGCGCTGATAAGGGGGCGGTACGAGACGTAACGCAAATTGAATAATGCATTACCGATAAATTGAATAACTTGAAAAGGGAAGCTGGCATGAGCACTGCACAACAATTAAATTCGCAATTTGGCATTAATGGGCAATTGAGCTTTCGCGAGGATGGTAGTGGGCTGATCGTTGCGGAAATAAACAACAAGCTGGCGACGGCGTCGATTTGCCTGCAGGGCGCGCATCTGATGAGCTGGCAGCCCAAGAGTCAATCGGTTCCGGTGGTGTGGCTGTCGCGTGATGCGAAGCTGGCTGCGGGAAAATCAATACGTGGTGGAGCGCCGGTGTGCTGGCCGTGGTTCGGCGCACATGCATCCGAGGCCGGATTCCCCGGTCACGGCTATGCGCGCACGGTGCCGTGGCAAGTAATTGAGTCCGGCAGCGAGCCAAATGGCGCGACCCGTTTGACTCTGCGCTTGGTGGAAAGCGAGAAGACCCGTGCACAGTGGGCTCATGCTTGCACGGTAGATCTGGCAGTCGTGGTGGGCGAGAGCTTGCGTATGGAGCTGGCTACTGAAAATACAGGGGCGAGTGATTTCGTCATTGGCGAGGCGCTGCATACTTACTTCCAGATCGGCGATATCGGTGCGGTGCGTGTGAACGGGCTGGAGGGCTGCGATTACTGGGACAAGGTCGGCGGCTCCAATCTGCGCAAGCAGGACGGCGCGATCTCTTTTGCCAGTGAGACAGATCGTGTTTACATCAATAGCGCAACGGAGTGTGTAATCGAGGACGACAAGCTAAAGCGCCGAATTCATGTTGCCAAGTCGGGAAGCCTGTCTACCGTGGTATGGACGCCATGGTCTGAAAAGGCTGACAAGATGGGCGATATGGGGCAGCCTGAAGGCTGGCGTGAAATGGTTTGTGTAGAATCTGCAAATGCCATTGATAATCTGGTAACGGTTGCGGCAGGTTGTCGACACACACTGATTGTTGACTATCGCGCAGAGTCGTTTTAATTTTTTAATCACTAAATCGGGAGGTATGTCATGAATATACGGAACATGTTATTGCTGTCATTGTTGGGTGCACTTGCTGCTTGCCAGCCCGAGACCACGCCGCCGGAGACTCATGCTGCCCCCCCTGTGGAAGTCGTGTCGGCCCCAGCCACACCGCTTGAGTCGGCTGTTCCGGCACAGAGTGAAGTGCCTGTGGAGCCGATAGCCGCCATTGAAGCTGCGGCGCCTGTGGCAATGGAAAAAGTTGCCGCACCGCCACCTTCGGCAACAGTTAAAGCTGCCCCCAAAGCCAAGCCCGCTATAGAGGCGAAGCCTGCAACGCCAGTGCCGCCAGCCGTCGTAGCATCCCCGCCGGAAGTCAAGCCAGAGGTGAAAGCATCTGCCGTAATGCCAGAAGCCGAGGCGCTCGCGCTGGCGAAGAAGAGCGGCTGTTTAGTTTGCCATGCGGTCGACAAGAAGGTCGTGGGGCCTGCTTGGAAAGATGTTGCAGCTAAATATCGCGGTGACAAGGGCGCAGAGGCCATGTTGACAAGCAAGATAGGCAAGGGGGGCAGCGGTGTGTGGGGAAGCATGGCGATGCCACCTCAATCCAGAGTGAGTGAGGCAGACCGTCAGGTATTGGCTAGATTTGTGTTGTCGCTTAAATAGGCTGTCAACCTTATAAGATTTGAGGCGTTACTCAGATACCGTCGCAAAATGTGGTTTGCAAGGCAGGCGGAGTTGTTTAGAATCGGTCGTGAAGGTTAAACCTTCGCACTGTTCAGGTGTATTAATCATATAAAACGGAGAGAATATGAAATCTATCATCGTAAGCATGGCAGTAGCAGCAGGTTTGATGGTTGCAGGCAGCGCAATGGCAACTGATATGCCCAAAGAAGCGGGCAAATGCAAGGCATGCCACAAGATTGATGGCAAGCAAGTCGGCCCAGGTTGGAAGCAAGTTGCTGAAAAGTACAAGGGCGACAAGGATGCAGCTAGCAAGATTCTGGCTAACATTAAAGCAGGTGGTAAGTTCGGCTGGAACTTCGGTCAGATGCCAGCTCGCGGTATGGAGAAAGATGATGCAGTGCTGGAGAGCTTGTCCAAGTTCATCGCTGGCCTGAAGTAATTCTGCTGTTTCCAACAAAGCCAGCGCAAGCTGGCTTTGTTGTTTTGGGCAGAGCTTTTTGCAGGCTGAGTTACACGGAAGTCTCAGCTACATATCTGAGGGGAGAATATGAAATCTGTTATCGCAAGTATGACCGTAGCAGCAGGTTTGATGATTGCAGGCAGTGCAATGGCGACGGATATGCCGGAACTTGCTCACCAGCATAACTGTACCGCCTGTCATGAGATTGATAAAAAGAAAGTCGGTCCGGCGTGGAAAGATGTAGCCGCAAGGTACAAGGGGGATGCAGGAGCTGAAGCCAAGCTGGTTACCAAAGTATCGAAGGGCGGTAGTGGTGTATGGGGCAAGATGCCCATGCCAGGCAATGATGAGCTAGGTAGGAATCAGGAAGTCATGAGGAAGCTGGTAAAGTTCATTCTGGCGCTGTAAATGCGGCCGAAGTCGAAAAAATGAAAAGCTGGCGGAAGCCGGCTTTTTTATTGCTTGCGGTGGCGAGCTTTACTTGAGTCGGTCGCCAGTTCAGGGTTTAATCCAGCCTGAAACAAAATACAGGGAGTGTTCATGAAGTACCTCAATTGGGTCTGGCTGTTATTGTTGCCGCAGCAGGCATGGGCAGCAGATGTCGCTATTGATGCGGTCTTTAATTCGATTAACGGATTTCTAGCTCAGATTATTTTCTTCGATATATTCCCGGGCGAGCCGACAATGCCGTTCATTGTGGCTTGGCTGATTGTTGGTGCCGTATTCCTGACCCTGCGTTTCAACTTCGTCAACATGCGCATGATGCGTCACGCCTACCGGGTTATACGCGGCAAATATCGAACCGCCGACGATAAGGGTGAAGTCACTCCATTTCAGGCGCTGTCCACCGCGCTATCCGCAACGGTCGGTCTGGGCAACATCGCTGGTGTCGCAATTGCCATATCCATAGGGGGGCCCGGCGCGACGTTCTGGATGATCGTCGCGGGCTTCCTCGGCATGACCACCAAGTTCACCGAAGCTAGCCTTGCGCAGATGTATCGCGAAGTGCGCCCCGATGGGAGTTTGATGGGGGGCGCGATGGAATATCTGTCCAAGGGGCTGGCTGAACATGGCGCACCAAAACTCGGCAAGGTGCTGGCAGTCATGTTCGCGATCTTCACCATACTCGGCTCCTTCGGTGCCGGCAGCGCATTTCAGGTCAGTCAGTCCATGGGTGCGGTACAGTCCGTGATTCCGTTTTTCCGCGAGACGCCGATAGCCTACGGCTTGTTGATGGCGATCGCAGTCGGACTGGTCATCATAGGTGGTCTGCGCCGCATCGCTCACGTGGCCGAGGCCGTGGTACCCAGTATGGTTATTATCTATCTATCTGCCTGTTTGTGGATCATAGCCGGGAATGCCGAATTGGTGCCCGATGCATTGGGCAAGATTGTCTCGGGAGCATTTACGCCGATTGCCGTAGCAGGCGGCATGGTGGGCGTGATCGTGCAAGGCTTTAAGCGCGCGGTATTTTCCAGTGAGGCAGGGTTGGGTTCCGCCGCGATTGCGCACTCGGCGGCATCGGTGAAATATCCGGTGCGTCAGGGGCTGGTCGCACTGTATGAGCCCTTCATCGACACGGTAGTGATCTGCACCATGACCGCACTGGTGATCGTCATCACCGGCGTGTACAGCGCACCGGAATACGAAGCTCTGCGTGCCTCCAGCCAAGGTGCGGCCCTGACGTCGGCGGCTTTTGCGACAGTTTCGGACTGGTTTCCGATGATACTGACGCTGTCGGTAGTGCTGTTCGCTTACAGTACGGCGATTTCTTGGTCTTACTACGGCGAGCGTTGCTGGGTATATGTGTTCGGCGAGCGCTACTCGTTGCTGTACAAGGTCATATTCATGGGTTTCCTGGTCATCGCTTCCGTGGCCAGCGCCGCTAGCCTGCTGGACTTCACCGATCTGCTGGTGCTAGCAATGGCCTTCCCCAACTTCATCGGCCTGTATCTGCTGAGCGGCAAGGTCAAAGTCGCGCTGGCCGAGTACCGGGCGAAACTGGTGAGCGGAGAGTTAGATAGGGAGGCAGGGATTGTGCGCTGAACTGCATAGATGCGAAGTGGTGCGCTATCGGTTTTTATTTGCAACTTAAGCAATAGGGAGGCACTCGCCTCCCTATGTAAATATCCTCAAACAATAGAATTGTCACGGCATTGCAATAGTGTTGTGTGAGCATTCCGCTCCTATGGGAATGGCTATTTCCAGTCCGATGCATTAGTATCGCCTTATGGACTCGCCTATTTCTGGGGTGTGTCGGGCGCTGGCTAAAGCTGGTTTTCTGATTTTATTGTTGGCCTCCCCCTCTCGATTAATGAGCAAAAATCATGACTAAGATGCGCAGTTATACGCTGTTGTTCGCCAGTATTTTTTTGTTCTGGCTCATCCTGAATGCTTCAGTCGCAATGGATGTTCTCGTTGTTGGGCTAATTGTGGCGTTCGTTATTTCGTTCCTATTCCGCGATAGTCTTTCTGTATTTTCGGAGTTTCGTACGACGCCGCCGGCCTTTGCTGCGGCAGTACTTTATGTTATTTACTTTTTGGCGGAGCTGGTCAAGTCCAACTTGAAGCTTGCCTCTGTGGTTCTTAATCCTGCACTGCCTCTCAATCCCGGCATCGTCAAGGTACGCACAAAATTGAAAAGCCGGATGGGAAGGCTGCTGCTTGCAAACTCCATCACGCTGACGCCCGGTACACTCACGATGGAGTTGGAAGGTGAGTGGCTGTATGTGCACTGGGTTACGGTAGAGGCACACACTACCGAGGAAGCGACGGCCAACATCGTTGCTGGCTTCGAGCAATATCTGGAGGTTATGTATGGTTGAAGCGTTTATCTATCTGGCTGGAACTCTGGCTGGCCTCGCCCTCCTGTTTGCCTTGCATCGCTTTATCAAGGGTCCCTCGTCAGCAGATCGCGTAGTTGCTTTCGATGTGCTGACTATTATTAGCATCAGTGTCATCGTCCTCGCCGCGCTAGCTGAAGGACGTGGGATTTATCTTGATGTGGCGCTCGTCTATGCGCTGCTGTCTTTCCTCGGGGTTGTCGTGATTGCCCGTTATTTGGAGCGGGGACTTTAATGAATACTGCACTCGAAATTTTCGGCGGATTGCTCATCGTTCTTGGTGCGGCGTTTCTGTTTCTCGGTGGGCTCGGGCTGGTGCGTATGCCCGATGTCTTCAATCGCATTCAAGCGGGCACCAAGGCAACGACATTGGGAACCTTGCTTACAATCAGTGGTGCAGCCTGTTTGCAACCGGAATGGGCATTGAAGTTACTGCTGATAGGGCTCTTTATTCTGTTTACCAACCCGCTTTCATCACAGGTGCTTGCCCGTGCAGCCCACCGTAGTGGCGGGGCTAAATCGCCACTTACTTCAGTGGATAAGCTGGCGGAAGATCAGGAGAGAAATCCATGAGCACATTAATGGCCGGTATCACCATATTGCTGTGCCTTACCATGATCGTGGCGGCTTTCATGACCGTTATTAGCAAGAGCTTGTCTATTGTCATCCTCTCTGCCGGGCTCGTTAGTTTGATGGCCTCGGTGCTATTTTTGGTATTCGCCGCCCCCGATGTGGCAATGACCGAAGCAGCTATTGGCAGCGGACTCACCACCTTTTTGTTTTTCTTTGTGCTCAGCCGGATTCGTGGCGGGGAGAGGGATGGAGTCGAGCATGATTAAACGATTTGTAGTGCTGCTATTTCTGGTTGGCGCGGGGGTGATGTTTGCGTCGCTCGTGGTTGGCTATACACCGGATAGCGAGCTTAATCAGACCGCCCGTTATTACGCCGAGCGTACCGTTCAAGATACCGGTGCTGCCAATATAGTCACCGCCATTATCGTTACCTATCGCGGTCTAGACACCTTGGGTGAAGTCACAGTGTTGTTCCTTTCCGCCAGCATAGTCGGACTCGTTCTGGCACATGGAAGACTACTCGCACATACGCCTAGCACTCCCGCTGCGCGCATCCCGGTTGGCGAGTTGCTTAGTACCGGTAGCCGCTATCTGGCTCCGCTGATATTGCTCCTCGGCATCTATGTATTCGTGAATGGGCACCTCACACCCGGTGGCGGTTTTCAGGGCGGCGCTATTGTCGCCTCGGGAATGTTGTTGCTGTTACTAGCCGACCCGCTCAAGCAATTCAGTCATAAGGTAATTGCCGGAGTTGAGTCCATTTCCGGTTTGCTGTTCGTGGGTATCGGCGTACTGGGGATGTTCTTTGCAGGAGGCTTTCTGGATAACCGTTTACTGCCGCTGGGTACGCTGGGCGACTTGTTATCTGCCGGAGTCATCCCCGTCATCTATACCCTTATAGGGCTGAAGGTAGGCGCGGAATTTTCTTCCATGCTGGCAAATCTGTCCGAATTGGAGGAGCTGTGATGATCTACCTTGCAATGACAACAGGCTTTGCCCTGATTCTGATAGGCATTTACGGCGCGCTGACCAATCGCAATCTATTGCGCATGATCGTCGCTTTCAGTCTCGCTAATACGGGTGTGCATATCGTACTCGTCAGCGTGGGCTATATGCATGGACGTACTGCTCCCATACTTGATGGCAGCGTGTCTGTCGCCGATGCGGTAGTGCGTGCTATTGATCCCGTGCCGCAAGCACTGGTGCTGACCGCTATTGTCATAGGCTTGGGCGTAACGGCGTTGATGCTTGCCTACACCGTCAAGCTGTACGAGAAAAAACGTACGCTGGACATCGCAAAGTACACGGAGCTCAAATGGTAAGCATCCTCTTCATTATCGTCGCCGCGCTTTTCGCGGCTTTCCTGCTCGGACTTCTGAAAGAAGAGTGGCGCAAGCTTGCTTATGGGGTGACGCTGGCTGCGCTGGCTTTTATGAGTTGGATATCGGCGGGCTGGTTATGGACTTTCGCTACTACGAGTGCAACGGCAATTGAAGTGTTCACGGCGGGAAGTGCGCCGCCCTTCGCGATTAATCTGCGTGTAGGCATGGCCGAGGCAGCGCTTACCTTGTTGGTTAATCTGACGGGCTTTCTCTCGGCTATCTATTTGAAAGAGGAATTGCTCGGGCTGGGGCGTCGTGCAATGGCTGTGCTGCTTGTAGCTGTTATGGCGCTGTGCGGCATCATTTTCACCCGCGATGTGTTCAACATGTTCGTGTTCTTTGAGCTGGCTGTTATTTCAGTAGCGGGTCTGGTGCTACTCTCGGATGCTGATGATAACGGA
Organism: Burkholderiales bacterium; assembly: GCA_038210095.1. Lineage (GTDB taxonomy): Bacteria > Pseudomonadota > Gammaproteobacteria > Burkholderiales > Gallionellaceae > Gallionella. The sequence goes on along the minus strand of JBBQXA010000001.1, from coordinate 35,256 downwards.
CGCGCCTTGTCCGCTGGTTTCAAATACCTAGTCGTTTCGCAACTGATCTCGACCTTTATGCTGATCGGTATCATTTTCGCCTATCACGCCACTGGCACATTGAATATCGACGGCATGGCCGATGCCGCACTGGGACTGAAGGCTGGCGGCTCGATTGCATTCTTCCTGATGTTCATCGCGGTCATCGCCGAACTCAAACCCTTTCCGGCCAATGGCTGGGCACTCGACATCTACGAGTCGGCCCACCCTGCCTTTTCAGCCATCTTCTCGGCAGCCACCGGCACTGCCGCACTCTATGCGCTCGACAAGCTCCTGCTAATAGGCGGCCCGGCATGGTTTCCCGTGGCAACCGGCATCGGCATCGTCACTTTTATCGCCGCCAATCTGCTTGCCTTGCCGCAAACCAATGATAGACGTCTACTCGGTTATTCATCCATTGCTCAGACCGGCCTGGTGCTGGCCGTGCTCGGTCAGCGCGACATTCTGGGAGACAGCTCCCCCTTTATCGCTTTCGGCCTGTTGGTTTCCCATGCCGTCGCCAAAGCAGGGCTCTATTGGCTTTCAGGGCTGGTAAGTGGCCGCAATCTGGCTGGCTGGAGCGCGATACGCAATCGGCCAGTGTTGATTTTTGCCTTCGTCACTTTCATTTGTATGTTGACTGGCTTGCCACCGTTTCCCGGTTTTTACGCCAAATGGGAGCTGGTGCACATGATTGCAGCCGAGGGACGATTAGCATTGCTGGCGCTGATTCTGTTTGGCACCTTGCTTGAGGCGGGTTATCTGTTCCGCTGGTTTGGCTACATCATCAAGCGCGAGCTTCCTGCCACATTGGTCAGCTGTACGCCACATAAGGTATTGTCCATACTCGTCGCCGTTCTCGCGGGCTGGCTACTTGGTTTTGTCTGGGGCGACCTCTCGGGGCGCGATAATGTGCTGTTGGCACTGCCTCTGCTATTTGCCCTGTCATTCCTGCTGTTGGACTGGCTGCCAGCTTGGGTGAAGAACACCCTCGCCATCGCGGGCATGGTTGCCTTCTTCATGGCGACCTATCAGGAATACGATCCCTTGCGCCTGATCTTTGCCGTCATCTTCCTTATTGGCGGCGCGATTACTTTGCTGGCAAGTTACGATGCCCACGGACGGCGTATCGGCTTTTATCCTTCGGCTATGCTGATGTACGCTGGGTTGGTGCTGCTGATTCGTTCAACGGAAACTTTCGGCTTCTTCGCGGCATGGGAGTTGCTGACGGTTGGCTCCTACTTCCTCATTCTGCGCGGAAAACACTCCGAGCCGCATGCGCTGTCCTATATTCTATTTTCGCTTGGCGGCGCGTTTCTGATTCTGGCCGGCTTTGCCCTGGCGGCCAACGGTGTGCCGCAATTTGAAATTGCCGCACTCGGACAATTGACAGCGCCAATCGCACCATGGGTATTCCTGCTGCTCGCCATCGGTTTCATGACCAAGACGGCGGCGATCGGCTTGCATATCTGGCTGCCGGGTGCGCATGCCGAGGCGGAGACCGATGTATCACCCATGGTGTCCGGCATTTTGCTCAAGGCCGGTCTGTATGGCTTGATCGTGCTGCTGCTAGCCATGGGGAAGCAGCAGCTTTACGGCGTAGAGCTCACCCATGTATTGCTCTGGATTGCTGCGCTGACCGCACTGCTGGGTAACCTCATGGCCATCTTTCAGGAAGATGCCAAGCGTTTGCTGGCCTATTCCTCCATCGGTCAGATGGGCTATGCCATGTTTGGCCTGGCACTAATGAACCATTTGGGTTGGCTGATGGCATTGATGTTCGTCATCAATCACTACGTCTACAAGTCTATGCTGTTCCTCTCGGTTGGCGGTGTCGCAAAACGTACAGGCACGCGTGATATGTACCGTATGGGCGGCTTGATTAAGCTCATGCCCTTGTCATTCATCGCAGTGTTGATCGGCATCATCGCCATTTCTGGCGTGCCGCCGCTGTCCGGTTTTGGCGGTCGCTGGGTGTTCTATAACGCCATCATGTCAGCCGAACAGCGCTTGCCTATGGTTGTCCTGTTCCTCGCAGGACCAGTAGCATTCCTTTATCTGTTCAGGCTGATACACACCATTTTCCTCGGTCAGTTGAAGGATGAACTCAGGCGTGTGAAAGAAGCTCCATTCTGGATCGTCCTGCCGCAGATGATTTATGTTGTGCTGTTGCTGGTTTTTGCCGTGGTTCCGGGACTGGTATTGCAGCGCGTAGACACCTATCTGAACCAGTTCTTTCCCGAGGGCGGGCTGACCTGGACCGGTGCGGGCATAAGCAGCACGTATGGCTACTGGAATCCGGTTGCCATCATGGTGATCGTCGCCGTGATCTTCGGCACCCTGTTTGCGTGGCTGCTGTTCGTTAATCGCAAGGCTCAAATGGTCAAACAGTTCAACATCGTGTTTTCTGCCGAGCGCCCTTACCGGCCCGAGACGACACACTTCGCCTGGAATTTCTTTGCACCCTATCGCAAAGCGCTGGGTTTCATGGTGCAGCCTTTTGCGACACGATTCTGGCAGGCCGTTACCGATTTGCTGCACACCGTAGCCGATTTGTCGCGCCGCCTCTATGACGGTAACGGACAAAACTACGCCATACATTTCGTGGCGTTTGTTGTTGTCGTATTTTTCCTTGGAAAGGGGATCTAGCCATGCCATTCGACTGGATGAAAATTCCCTATTCACTGCTGACGCTGTTCATCGTTCTCAACTACGGCCTGTTGCTCGGTGCGCTGATTCAGAAAATGGGCGCGCGCGCGGGGCGTCGCTACGGTATCCCAATCTGGCAAAACTACGTCGACCTGATCAAGAACTACAGCATACGGTCCTCTATCACGCATGGCTCGATGTTCTACCTCGGCCCGGTGTTTCGTCTGTCAGGTGGTGTTGGCCTGCTGCTGTTTGTTCCCACAATTTACGGCTCCTACATGTTCTCGAACCTGTCGTTTGCCGGTGACTTGATACTCGCACTCTACTTTGTGTTCTTCGGTACGCTGGGTATGGCACTAGGGGCGGGTGAAAGCGGCCATCCTCATGCCGCTATTGGCGTAACGCGCGGACTGTCCCAGGTCAGCACCGCCGAGCTACCCTTCGCGCTGGCAGTGTTTTCAGTTGCACTACAGTATCAAACCCTGTCGGTCACCGACATCGTTGCAGCCCAGCAGGGTGGCATCATGAACTGGACGCTATTCACCAATCCGCTGGCCGTGGCGGCAGCCATGCTGGCCTTCCTCGGCACCATGATGCGTCCGCCCTTTGACGTTGTGATTGCGCCGCAGGAAATCCCTATCGGCCCCCCGACTGAATACCATTCGTCCTATCTCGCCCTGATGCAAACCAATCGTGCAATCTTCCCGATTGCAAAGATTGTGATTTACATGAATCTGTTTTTCGGCGGCGCGGATAACTGGCCGATTTTCTTCCTGAAAGTATTTGTGATCTACCTGTGGTCAGCTTTCGTAGGCGTAGTCTTTCCGCGCTTCCGTGTTGAGCAGTCGGTTCGCTGGTTCCTGGTCTGGGCATTGCCGCTGGGTATTCTTTCAATCGTATTGGTATAGAAATCATGAAAGAAGAATTACTGAAACGCTGGGTTAAGGGCCCCGATGGCGTCGAGTTCGAAGTCGAACCAATGAGTGACTATTTCTGCGAAGCACCACCCACAGTCATGCCCGCCGCCTACGGCAAGATCGTCGAGGACATGTTCAACTGGGCGCGTTCCGAGTCGATCTGGATACTAGGTTTCGGCACCGGCTGCGGTGCAATTGAGATGCGCCCGCTGATGACGCCGCGCTTTGATGCATACCGTTACGGCATACAGTGGCGGCCCACGCCGCGTCAGGCCAATCTATTCGTCATCTCCGGCTACCTTTCGACCAAGACCTTGAAGCGAGCGATCCGCGCCTACGAACAGATGCAAAACCCGAAGTATGTAATTGGTCTGGGTTCCTGCACCATCAACGGCGGCATGTACTGGGACTCCTACAACACCATCAAGCGGCTGGACGATTTCCTGCCGGTAGATATTTACATTGCCGGTTGTATGCCACGTCCGGAAGCATTACTGGCGGGCTTTGTTGATATGAAGAAACTCATACGCTCGGGCAAGGGCGAGGGAGCCAATCTCTATGCCAAGAATTTCGAGTGGTACAAGGCCAACCAGAAACGGGTAATCCACGATTGGGATATGCCGGACTACAACTGGTAAGGACAGAAAATGCGCGAACTTTACAACTCACTCAAGCAGCTGTTCCCGCTCGGCGAAATGACCGAGCAGCGGCCAGAGCTAGCCTTCATCACCGTGCCGCAGGAACATCTGCGTTCCCTGTTGTTGCATCTACGTGATCGCGAAAGTTTTTCTCATCTGGTACTGCTGACTGCGGTTGACTGGCTGGAAGAGGGGCTGTTTCAGCTGACCTACCTCATCAGTGACCGTGTCGGCAAACGAGACATTGGCCTGCGGGTGATGTTGTCGCGAGAAGAGGCGACGATGGAAAGCATCCATGAAGTCTGGCCGACGGCGGCAACTTATCAGCGCGAGTTGCGCGAGATGTTCGGTATCGATTTTCCCGGCAGTCCGCGTCTGCACGAAGACTTCATTCTCGAAGGCTGGATCGATATTCCGCCCTATCGTCGTGACTTTGACACGCTCAAGTTTGCACAAGAAAACTATAGTCAGCGCCCCGGACGTGAAACACATGATCCGGCGGCTCACATGAAACAGCAACTTTATCCGGACGGGAAATAACATGAGTTACACACCCGACCGCAGTCAGTACCCTTCGATGAAGGCCGATGGCACACTCGATATTGATCTGACCTCAGGCAAATATCTCAAACTCTGGCAAGGGCCGAATCATCCCGGCATCACCGGCAATATGTCGGTGGAACTCACCGTCTGCGGCGATGAGGTGGTGGAAGGGAAAACCCATGTCGGTTATCTGCACCGTGGATTTGAGAAGCTGATGGAACGCCGTACTTTCATTCAATGCTTCCCCATCGTTTGTCGTATCTGTGTGCCGGAACCAGACTTCAATGAATACTGCTATGCCGCAGCCGTAGAAGAACTGGCGGGGGTTAAATCGCCGGTGCGCTCCGACTGGATACGAACGCTTATCCTTGAGATGGGGCGCATTAACAGTTACATGATGTATATGGGCGGTCAAGCGGGCGCATTGGGCTTGGGCATCGTTGGGCAATGGGCCACCTATGCGCGAGACTTGATGCTGGATCGTTTTGAAGAACTGACAGGCGCGCGCATTTATCACATGTTCATCTTGCCCGGTGGTGTGCGCGACGGATTGCCTGAGGGCTTCGACCAACGCATGGAAGAAACCTTGCGCGTGTTCGAAACCACGTTGAAGGACATTTATGATGTGATGTTCTGCAATGCCGTGTTCAAGACGCGCACGGTAGGTGTGGGCGTAATCGACCCTGCCTGGCTGGAACAATATGGCGTCACCGGCCCGAATGCCCGTGCTGCTGGCGTTGCCAAAGACGTGCGCAAAGATGCGCCCTACCTGGTCTACCCCGAGCTGGATTTCGAGCCAGTGATAGGACAGGACTCCGATATTTATACCCGTGCCGATGTGCGTCGTCGCGATGCATGGGTTTGTATCGACCTGATACGCCAGACGCTGGCCAAAATGCCGCGCACAGGTCCGCTGATGTGCGAGATGCCTAATATGTTGCACTGGAAAATCCCGCGTGGTGAAACCTATATTCGTGGTGAGTGTTCTCGCGGCGAATACGGTTATTACCTGGTAACGGACGGCAGTGGCTATCCGCGCCGGGTCAATGTGCGCGGCCCTTCCTATACCCACGCCATGTCATTGCTGGAGCGTATGATCGTGAATCTGAATATTTCCGATGTCGCCTCACTCATGGTGTCCCTGCACACCTATCCACCAGAAATAGAGAGATAGCCATGAGCATACGTGACGTCCTTTCCCCTTTTACCGGATGGAAGTATTTGTTCAGCGATCCGGTGACGATACGCGATCCGCTCAACGACAGACCGGGTGCGCCGCGCTATCGCGGCTTTCACCAGAACGATGCCGAGAAATGTATAGGTTGTGGAACCTGCGAAACCATTTGCCAGAATGGTGCCATCGACATGGTGCCGGTTGAGGGCATAGAAACAAAACAGGGTGACTCGGGTTTGCGCCCGCGCATCGACTATGGTCGTTGTTGCTGGTGTGCGCTATGTGTCGATGTCTGCATGACCAAGTCGCTCACCATGTCCAATGCCTATACTTGGGTCGAAACCGATCCGGACGCCTTCCGTTTCATACCCGGCGTAGACAAGAAGGATTGGGACAATGCGGAGCTGGGTTATCGTCGCCCGGATGCGCACCGAATCACACCAGCAGTGCGCGCGCATATGGGTGAAATGGAACCGGAAGAGCGCATCACCTCCTTTGCCGAAATTATTGACGGCTATTCGGTGGAGCAGGCCATACTCGAAGCCGACCGCTGTGTCTCCTGCGGCCTGTGCGTGGCAACCTGTCCCACTCATATGGCGATACCGGAATACATTGCAGCCGTACGTGATGGCGACTACGCGCGCGGTGTGGAACTGCTGTATGACAGCAACCCCTTCTCGGGTATCTGCGGGCGTGTCTGTACGCATAAATGTGAGACCACCTGCGCGGCACGTCACGAGGGTGATCCTATCGCGATCCGTTGGCTCAAGCGCCACATCATGGATCAGGTAACACAGGAGCAATGTATTGAAGTCGTCGGTGGAGTGCGTCCTGCGACCGGGAAAAAGGTTGCCATCGTGGGTGCCGGTCCAGCCGGTCTGACCGCTGCATTTGATCTCGCAAAAGAAGGGCACGCGGTAACCGTTTATGAGGCGTTGGATAAGCCTGGTGGCATGACGCGTTGGGGCATACCCGAATATCGTCTTCCCTATGATGTCATCGACCGGGATGTCGACGTAATTCGCTCGGTCGGTGTTGATATTCGCTGCAATGTCCGTATCGGTCAGGACATCATGCTGGACGAATTGCATAGCGCGAACGATGCGGTGCTGCTCGGTCTGGGTTTGCAACTTGGCCGTGCTACACGCATCCCCGGTAGTGACCATGCGGATGTACGCAAAGCCGTCGATCTGTTGCGTCTGGCTACGGCAGGCGAGGATTTCGGCACGCCACGTGCCGCCGTAGTCATAGGCGGCGGTAATGTCGCAATGGACATCGCGCGCACCCTTGCCCGTTTGCAGAAAGCCGCCTACGGCGAAGTTCAGGTCACCCTCACCGCCCTCGAAGATCGCGCCCACTTCCTCGCTGACCCGGATGAAATCAAGGAAGCTGATGAAGAAGGTATACGCATTCTAGATGCGCGCGGCCCACAGCAGGTCGTGACTGAAAACGGCAAAGTGACCGGGCTGAAGACTTGGCGTGTCAAAGCCATCTTCGACGAGCAAGGGCGTTTTGCACCAAGCTACGACGAAGGCGATGAGCAGTTCCATCCCGGCAGTATGGTGGTCGAGGCGATCGGACAGATGACCGATGCCAGTCTGCTGGGCGAGGCACTTACCGAAGAACTAAGTTGGAACCGCGGTCGTTTGCAGATTGATGCCGGCGGACGTACCAGTGCAGCATGGCTCTGGGCAACGGGCGACATGGTGCGCGGCCCGGATGTCGTAACGGCGGTCGCGGACGGGCACCGGGTCGCCGCGAGCATACACGCCACCCTGACTTCGAAGGAGATAACAAAATGACCGAAGGTCTGCATGGTATCGACCGCTTGCGCGGCAAAACCAGTCTGCGTGAAATTCTCGAAGTCGCAACTGAATTCGAGGCGGGTGCGCGTGATTTTTACAGCGCGCTGATTCCCAAAGTCAGCAAGCGTATCCGTTATCTGGTTGAGGAACTGGCTAAAGAGGAGCAGGAGCACTACGACCTGTTCAGCAACCTGTCCAAACGCGATGACCTCGCCGCTCAGGTCAACGCCGAGATTGAGCGTACCGCGAGTGACAGCAAATTTTCAGACTGTTTGCATCTGCCCGACTTGGGAGACAGCCCGGATGATCAGGCCGTGTTGCAATATGCCATGGGCCGCGAGCATGCGGCCATGCTGCACTACGGTGAGCTGGCGCAGACCGCACCGGCTGGCGCTATCCGCGAACTGTTCCAGTATCTCGCCAGCGAGGAAACCAAACATAAGTTGGAACTGGAAAAACTCTACTACGAAACCATACACCGAGGCGGTGGGGTTTAGTACAGCATCTTTCGCATCGTCACGGATGACTTGCAGGCTGGGCGGGTAATCGAAATGCCATCGCTCGATAAATCGGGCTTCTACTTGTGAGGTTGGTGCATAACTTTCAGGTTGATGGGTAGCTAATCCTGCCCATCCTGTTATTTATGTTGGAATCCGCCTATCCCTGCGCTCCCCCTCGTAAACCGTTAAACTCTCAACCTCGCAAACTTTCGGCTAGGCTTTTTCTGCCACCGGCGCTTGCCACTTATTTATTCAAAGGTTGCCCGATGTACCCAGTTCACGATATTGATGCACTTCTTATACTCGCGATGTCTACCGCGGCGAAGCGGCGGCCGGCAGAGCTGGTCGAGATTCTGGCTGCTGCCGATCTGGCGCTGGAGACGACGCCGACTACGGCCAGGTTGTTCGACTCGTTTTGCCGTCTTGCCAGCTATGGCTTGGTGCGCGAGGAGGAGGGCGGCTACAGTCTGACGCCGGACGCGCAGGTGATGCTGACAGGGCATGCGAAGAAGGCCAAGGCACAGGAGCGGATACACGACATCAAGGAGCATCTCATCGATTACACGATGAAGGGCGAGCAGCCAGTGCTAACGCTGACGGAGAAACAGGTTGGGGCGGCAATCGTGGCGCATCGGGCGGGTAAAAAAGAACGCAGCTGGTTGGTGCCCAAGCCCAAGCCGGTGTGGATACCCAGCAAAGAGCTGGGCAAGGAGAAGGGCAAGCCCTTTCCACCTAAACGACGCAAAACTTGAGTAGAACATGACTGAACAGATCAAGAACTCATTCAACGAGTTACCCTTATCACCGGCGATGCAGGCGACCTTGCAGCAGCTGGGTTATTTGACGATGACGCCGATACAGGCAACCAGCCTGCCGATCGCGTTGGCAGGACACGACCTGATCGCGCAGGCCAAGACCGGCAGCGGCAAGACGGCCGCATTCGGTTTGCCGCTGCTAACCAATTTGAATCCGCGTCGCTTTGCGGTACAGGCTATGGTGCTGTGTCCGACGCGTGAACTGGCGGATCAGGTGTCCAACGAGCTGCGTCGTCTGGCACGCGCCGCCGATAACATCAAGATACTGACACTGTGTGGCGGCAGCACTATGCGTCCGCAGATCAACAGTCTGGAACACGGCGCGCATATCGTCGTGGGTACCCCCGGCCGCATCATGGATCACATGCAGCGTGAGACGCTGAATCTGGAGGCGCTCAACACGCTGGTGCTGGACGAGGCTGATCGCATGCTCGATATGGGCTTCTATGACGACATCGCCTTCGTTGCCAAGCGTTGCCCGGCGCAACGCCAGACGTTGATGTTCTCGGCGACGTATCCTGATGGCATCGTGCGACTAGCACGCCAGTTCATGCGCAATCCGCAGGAAGTAAAACTGCTGGAGCAGCATGAGGAAAGCAAGATACGCCAGCGCTTCTATGAGGTCAGCAAGGAAGACAGACTGGAAGCGGTCGTCTCGCTACTCAAGCATTATCGCCCGGTCAGCACGTTGGCTTTCTGCAACACCAAACAGCAATGCTGGGACTTGATGGCGGTGCTGGATGCGCACGGCATCGCCGCACTGGCGTTGAACGGCGACCTGGAACAGCGCGAGCGCGATCAGGTGCTAATTCAGTTCGCCAATCGCAGCATCTCGGTGCTGGTTGCCACTGACGTGGCGGCGCGCGGACTGGACATCGCGCAATTGGAAGCGGTCATCAACGTCGATGTCACACCCGAGCCAGAAGTGCATGTGCATCGCATCGGACGTACCGGACGCGCGGATGAAAACGGCTGGGCGCTTAGTCTGTGCAGTCCGTCCGAACAGCGTCGTGTGATGGAGATTGCGGCGTTGATGAAAATCGAGCCGGAATGGCATGAGCTGAGTGAACTAACGCACGACGGGGCGAAGCTGGTACCGCCCATGATGACGCTGCAAATCCTCGGCGGTCGCAAAGAGAAGATACGCGCGGGTGATGTGCTGGGCGCACTGACAGGTGATGCGGGCTACACGCGCGAGCAGGTGGGCAAGATCAACGTGACCGACCAATCCACCTATGTCGCTGTTGCACGCAACATCGGACAAGAGGCAGTGCGCAGACTCACGGTAGCCAAGGTGAAGGGCAAGACGGTCAAGGTGCGCGCGTTGTAAAGGCTTTGATCCGCAGATGGGCACTGATAACCCTATTAGTCCTGAATTGACGCCGACCAGAGCGACTTGCCGGTTATTTTCAGATGACAGAGATAGGCGCGCAGGTCGAACTCCAGTTGGTGATAGTCCGGCTCCATGTGGGTGCATAGCTGGTAGAAGGCCTTGTCGTGCTCGCGTTCCTTGAGGTGTGCCAGTTCATGCACAACGATCATGCGCAGAAACTCGGCCGGCATTTCCCTGAATACGGTCGCGATGCGTATTTCCTTATTGGCTTTGAGCTTTCCGCCTTGTACCCGCGAGATGCGGGTGTGCATCCCTAGCGCGTTGCTTATCACATGCAACTTGCTGTCGAACATCACTTTGTTTAATGGTCCGGCTTTGCGCAGATGCTCGGATTTAATTTCCTGCACATAGTCGTAAAGTGCGCTGTCGGTGCGTACTTCGTGTGCGAGTGGATACTTCTGCAATAACCAATCGGCCAGTTTGTTCTGTGCGATCAGCCGTTGCACGGCATCCACCGTGGCCGCCGGATAGCCGGCAAGATAATTCGGCGTGCGCTTGACCGTCATCTGACTGTCAGAGAATTACTTTGAGCACCAGTTTTGTCGCCAGTCCCAGCAGCAGTATGGCGAACAGTTTGCGCAGCAGAGCCAAGTTTACGATGTGTGCCAGCTTTGCGCCTAATGGCGCGGTGAACATGCTGGCAAGTGCGCAGCCTATCATCGCAGGAAGGTAGACGTAGCCCAGCGTGGGCGCGGGCAGATTGCTCACGTTCAGGCCGGTGAGTATGTAACCTATGGTTCCGCCGATCGCGACCGGAAAGCCGATAGCGGACGAGGTGCCGATGGCATTACGCAGCGGCATGTTGCACCAGAGCAGGAAGGGAACGACGATGGTGCCGCCACCTATGGAGACCAGCGTGCTAAGCCATCCTGTGAAAGTTCCGGCGAGTGTCAGTCCGACGCGGCCGGGTAACTGACGCGATGCTTGTGGACGGATATCGAGCAATATCTGTGCGGCGGCGAAATACACGAACAGAGCGAAGAAGATAGCTAGAAAATGTGCCGATACTAGTGAGGCGAAAGTCGTTCCCAGCGCTGCGCCCAGTAAGATGCCGGGCGTAATGGCCAGAACTACGCGCCAGTTAACCGCGCCTAGCTCATGATGCTTTCTGGTGCTGGCTATCGAGGTGAATATGATGGTTGCCATCGACGTGCCCAGCGCGAGATGCATGGCGTGCTCAGCCGGGAACTGTTGTGCCACGAACAGTAGCAACAGCACGGGAACCAGCACGGTGCCGCCACCTATACCGAACATGCCGCCCAGAAGACCCGCAACTGCACCGAGCAAGAGGTAATAGACCGGCCACTCGTGGCCTATCATGCTACCAGCCTTGTGTTGATAAATTTCCATTCCGCGGGGTCTAGCGGCGTGATCGACAGGCGGTTGCCGCGTTGCAGTGTGCGCATGCGTTCCAGCTCGGGGTGCAGGCGCAATTCGCTGAGCGAAATCAGCGCGATTTTTTTAACCAGTTGCACATCCACATTGAACCAGCGCGGTTGCTCCATCGTGGCCTTGGGGTCGAAGTATTTTCCGTCCGGATTGAACTGGGTTGCGTCTGGATAAGCGCTGCTGCTGACCCGCGCGATACCGGCGATGCCTGGCTCCTTGCAGTTCGAATGATAGAACAGCACGCCATCCCCTAGCGTCATCTGATCGCGCATGAAATTGCGTGCCTGATAGTTGCGCACGCCATACCACGCGACGCTCTGGTCGGGTAGTGCGGCAAGGTCGTCGATGCTGACATCGGAAGGTTCAGATTTCATTAACCAGTAACGCATGATTTCTCTCGTGAAAAAAGAAATGCGGCCGAAGCCGCATCTCGAATAAAGCCCCCCGCCTGTGCCGATTTGACTCAATATCTTGAACCTGGGTTCAAGAGGGCTGCTTCCAGACTGCATCAGGTACATCCACATGGGATGCGCACAACAGCAGCGTTAATGGTCACAACCTTAAGCAAAGCTTATTGGTTCAAAGAATTATGAATCTCACGAACACCGCAGGGGTCAAACTTTTAACCTGTTACCCGAAACGCTTATGCGGATAACGGGTTATTTTCCCGGTTAAAACAACGCATCCTGTTTGGCTAATGCCTCATCGATGGCTGTCTGCATACGATCCATTCTACGCTTAAAATCCGCGAGATCAAAGCCGCGGCCGACTTTGGTGGTCAGCAGTTCGTGTGTGATATTCAGGGCCGCCATCAGCGCGATGCGCTCAACGTTGGCAACTTTGCCGGTATCGCGAATTTCGCGCATCTTCTTGTCCAGATAGGCTACCGCGTCGAGTAACTCACCACGCTCATCCTCGGGGCAGGCGACGCGCAACTCGCGGTCGAGTAACTTGACGTCAAGTGTTTTGGAGGGAGTGCTCATGGCGTTTCTTCGGGTAGTGTGGACAGCAGTGTTTCTAAGCGATCTTTCGCACTTGCTATTTTATCGTCGCATAGTCGGTTGCTGCTGAGGGCGTTTGCTAACTCTTGGCGCAGACTATGATTTTCAGCGCGCAGCTTTCCGCTAACCAGTATCAGTTGGGCGAGCTTTTCCTCCAGCGCGTTCAGTTCATTTTCCATGCGGCGACTATAGTGTGAAAAGTGCTGACAAGTCAAATGGTAAGCGCGGCTTGTGCAAGTTCTTTATGACTCTGATGTTGGCGGGGTGCTTAGGCAGAACAGAGCAGCTGTGATAAAGTGCGCGCCGCTTTGAGGTGCCAGTCTGCTTGCAGTCTGGTTAAACGGGAAACAGGTGCAATACCTGTGCTGCCCCCGCAACGGTAAGCAAGTGCGGTTCTGTCGATATGCCACTGTGAGTCATCATGGGAAGGCGACGGAGCAAGTCTTGTGAGCCCGGATACCGGCCTTGAGCATGGTTCAGGAAATGTGCGGGAGGCGCATGGACGGTATCTGCATGTTCTCAAAGACCGCCCGCCCCCTTCGTATTTCCTGATTTTGCAATGTTTCAGCGGGGACGCTTGAAACTTGTCAGGAGTTATTAATGAAATACAAACTAGCCGTCGCTCTACTCGGAGCGTCGTGTATCAATGCCTACGCGGCAGACCCTCTTGCTATTGTTATTGTCACTGCGACACGCACCGCCCAGTCGGCCGATGCCGCACTGGCATCGGTTACCGTGATCACCCGCAAGGATATCGAACGGTTGCAGGCGCAATCTTTGCCGGAGTTGCTGCGCGGTGCCGCAGGGTTGACCCTTAGCAACAACGGTGGTCCGGGTAAGGCGACCTCAGTCTTCCTGCGCGGCAGCAATGCCGACCATGTGCTGATGATGGTCGACGGTGTCAAGATCGGCTCGGCCACATTGGGCACGGCATCCATCCAAGATATACCCGTCGAACAAATCGATCACATCGAAATCGTGCGCGGGCCGCGGGCCAGCCTTTACGGTTCGGAGGCAATCGGCGGCGTGATCCAGATTTTCACCCGCAAGGGGCGGGGGGCCTTCCATCCAAGCGCCAGCATCACTGGCGGCAGCTATGGTTCCAGCAATACGATGTTGGGCTTCGGCGGCGGCAGTGAAAACGGATGGTTCAATGCCCGTGTTAATCAGCAGGAAACCCAGGGCTTCAATGCCTGTCGTGGCAATCTGGCAGCCGGCTGTTTCGTGAACCAGCCGGACAAGGATGGCTACCGCAATTCCTCGCTGGGCATGAACGGCGGGTATCGCTTCGACAATGGCATGGCGGCAGATTTTAATATGTTGCGTGCGAACAGCTTTAGTAAATCCGATGGCAGCATTTTTGCCGGCAACGAAACCAAGGGCACGCAGCAGGTGCTGGGAGGATCGTTGAAATTTTCCCCGCTACAGCCATGGGACATGACTTTGCGCACGGGCAGCAGCCAGGATAATTCAGAGATATTCTTCAATGGTTTGTATATTGATCGCTACAACACGCAGCGCGACAGCCTGTCGTTGCAGAACGACATTGCCATGAGCGAATCACAGCTCCTTACGGTGGGACTGGATTATCAGCAGGACGGAATCAGGAGTAGCCGCGCATATGCCCGGACATCGCGCAGCAACGGTGCGCTCTTCGGTCAATATCAGGGCGAGTTCGGCGCTCACAGTATGCAGGCCAGCCTGCGCCGCGATAACAACCAGCAATTCGGCAGCCATGACACAGGTGGTATCGGTTACGGCTATGCGCTGAGCGACGAGACTAGGCTGATGGCTTCTTATGGCACGGCATTCAAAGCCCCCACCTTCAACCAGTTGTACTACCCGGGATTCGGCAGTGCGGTGTTACACCCGGAACGCTCCCGTAGCTTGGAGTTAGGCATTTCTGGTCGCCATGAGTCAACCGAATGGTCGGTACATGGCTATCAGACCGAGGTGGTTGATCTAATCGGTTACGACGCATTTTTTACGCCGGTCAATATCAATACCGCCCGCATGAGTGGTCTGGAAGGCCAAGCGCAGACCCGTCTGGCGGATTGGGAATTAAAGGGCTCGTTGACATTGCAGGACCCGCGCCAGACTTCGGGTGCGAATCAGGGCAAGCTGCTTAATCGCCGCGCAAGCGAAGCAATGCGTATGGAAATCGCCCGCAGTTTTGGTGACTATCGCTACGCCGGCTCGCTATATGCAGAAGGTCGTCGTTTCGACAATCTTGCCAACAGTAATTCCAGCCGCTTGGCGGGATACGGTCTGGTCGATCTTCGCGCCGAATACCGTGTCAACGCGGATTGGTTGCTACAGGGACGCATCGACAATCTGCTCGATAAGCAATATGAGACCGCGCAGTACTTTAATCAGCCTCGGCGCGGGTTATACTTCACGCTTAAATACCGAACTGAAAACTAGCCGCATGTTCATCCGCCACCGCGGATGAACAGCTACACAGAAACTTTAAGGAGACAGACATGAAACAGACTTCCCGCAGCCAGCTGCTCGTAGGATTTGCCCTGGTTGCTTTGATGGCCGCCACGCGCATGCACCATTTCGGCAGCTCGCTGCACTTCCCGGATGCCTCATTGGCGGTCTTTCTTCTGGCGGGAGTTTTTATCGCCAGACCATCCTTCTTTGCGTTGCTGATGCTGGAAGCGGGCGTGCTCGACTATGTGGCGATCACCCATCTTGGTGTAAGCGATTATTGCGTGACTCCGGCCTACTGGTTCCTGATTCCGACCTATGCCGCCCTGTGGTATGCGGGCCGCTACTATGCGCAGATTCATCAGTTCACGTTGCGTAGTCTGGGACGATTTTCCGCCATCTCGTTTGCCGCAGTCAGCGTGGCGTTCCTCATTTCCAACGGCGCGTTTTATCTGTTCTCCGGCCGCTTCCCCGATCTGAGTATTGCAGAATATGCCGGTCGTATCGCGCAGTATTACTTGCCTTATGTGTCGGGCGCTGCGATGTATCTGGTGCCGGCCGCTCTGCTGTATGCCGTGCTCGCCCGTCGTAGTGATGCTAATCAAATGAACCATGCCTGATAAAGCATCGCGGCACCAGCAACGCATGGAGCGCAAAAAAGCCGTGGTGGACGCGGCAATTTCGCGGGCCGAGCAAGATAAAGGCGTGATGCTGGTGCTGACGGGCAACGGCAAAGGGAAATCGAGTTCCGCCTTCGGCATGGTCGCCCGCACTTTGGGCTATGGCCTGAAAGCAGGTGTGGTGCAATTCATCAAGAGTCGTCGCGATACCGGGGAAGAGAAGTTCCTCGGAGGGCAGCTCGATGTGCAATGGCATGTCGTCGGCGAAGGCTTCACGTGGGAGACGCAAAATCGTGACGCCGATGTGGCCGCAGCGCAGCGTGGTTGGGCTGTCGCGCAGGAGCTGTTGCGGGATACTTCACTGCATCTCGTGGTGCTGGATGAACTGACTTATCTGATCAATTACGGCTATCTTGATGCGCAACAGGTCTGCGCCGATCTCGCTGCCCGCCCGACTATGCAACACGTTGTCATTACCGGTCGCGCTGCGCCCGATAGTCTGCTGGAAATGGCCGACACAGTAAGCGAACTGCACGACGTTAAACACGCTTTCCGCGCGGGTGTACGTGCGCAGCCCGGCATTGATCTGTAACAGGAATGGATGCAACCCGCGCCGCATCATCAAATCGCCGGATTAGTCGCAACCGGATGACAGCCAGCCCCGACCATGTCTGAAATTCTACCTGATCTTCCAGCGCAATTTTCTGCCGGCGAACGGGATGCGCTCTATCGCGTAATCGCGGCGCGTCGTGATATGCGCCATTTTCTGCCGGATTCGGAAGTGGATGAAGCGGTATTGCAGCGTTTGTTGCAGGCTGCCCACCATGCCCCCTCGGTTGGTTTGATGCAACCTTGGCGCATCATCCGTATCAGCGACTTATCAGTGCGCCAGCGTATTTCCGGACTGGTGGACGAAGAGCGGGTGTTAACCGCACAGGCACTGGGTGAACGCGATGCCGAATTTCTGCGATTGAAGGTGGAAGGTATACGCGAATGTGCTGAGCTGCTGGTCGTGGTGCTGGCGGTCGACGATGGGACCGTGTTTGGGCGCCGCACCATGCCGCAGGAGATGGCGCTATGTTCGGTGGCCTGTGCAATCGAAAATTTCTGGCTGGCCGCGCGCGCCGAAAATCTCGGTATGGGATGGGTGTCATTATTCGACCCAGAGCGACTGGGACAATTGCTGGACTGTCCACCCGAGGCAAAACCTGTCGCGGTGCTGTGTCTGGGGCCGGTGCGCGAGTTCTATGCGAGGCCGATGCTGGAGCAGCTCGACTGGCGACAGGGCAAGCCGCTGAAAGTGATGCAGGATCGCTGGAGTGCGCAGTGTTGAGTGTCGCATTGATCATGCTAGCCGCCGTATTGCTAGACCGGCTGCTGGGCGAGCCGCATCGCTTTCATCCGCTGGCGGGTTTCGGTGATTTGACGCATCGGATCGAAGCCATCTGTTACGGCCCCCCCGAAACATCCTCCCTCATGCGTCGCGTGCGCGGCGTGTTTGCCGTCGGCTTGTTGCTGATTCCCTTTGTGCTCTGCGCCGCATGGCTGCAACGTTTTGCAATCATTGGCCCGCTGAGCGCTGTCATCATCCTCTATTTCGCTATCGCACCGCGCAGTCTGAGAGAGCATGCCGATCGCGTCGCTAAGGCTATGGGTGATATGCCCGCCGCGCGGCAAGCAGTGGGCATGATCGTCAGCCGCGACACCTCGCAACTGGACGAGGAAGGCGTGGCGCGCGCGACGGTGGAGTCGGTGCTGGAGAATGGCAACGATGCGATTTACGGTGCGCTGTTCTGGTTCGTCGTCGCGGGTGCGCCCGGTGTGGTGATCTATCGTTTGAGCAATACGCTGGATGCGATGTGGGGTTACCGCAACGAGCGCTACAACCATTTCGGTTGGGCGGCGGCGCGACTGGATGATGTGCTGAACTTCATCCCGGCGCGGCTGACCGCGCTGAGTTATGCGCTGGTGGGTCATACGCACAGCGCGTTGCAATGTTGGCGTGCGCAGGCTCCGTTGTGGGACAGCCCGAATGCCGGTCCGGTCATGGCGGCGGGTGCGGGCGCTTTGCAGGTAAAACTGGGCGGTGCGGCCATCTATCACGGGCAACTGGAGCAGCGTCCTGTGCTGGGATGTGGTGCATCGGTTGCTGCGGCAGACATTCTGCGCGCGGTTCGGTTGGTGCGGCATACCCTGTATCTGTGGCTGGGATGTGTGTTCGTCATTTCACTTTGGAGTCACTATGCTTGAACACGGCGGCAAGCTGCGCGCGGCTGCACTTCGATATGACATACCCGAATCGGACTGGTTGGATTTGTCCACCGGCATCAATCCAAATGGCTGGCCTGTGCCGCTGTTGGCTGCCGATCTCTGGCAGCGACTTCCGCAAGATGACGACGGGCTGGATGCCGCCGCCACAGAGTATTACGGTACGGATTCCTTGCTGGCGGTTTCGGGCTCGCAGGCGGCGATACAAGTGCTGCCGATGTTGCGTACACGTTCGCGCGTCGCGCTGGTCACGCCCAGCTATGCCGAACACGCTTATGCCTGGCGCGAGCATAAAATTGTCGAGGTCTGCGCGAGCGAGATTTTGCAAACGGATGCGGATGTCGTCGTCATCGTCAATCCGAACAATCCCACCGGTAAACTTTTTAGTCGCGAAGAACTGTTGGCCTTGCATACCAAGCTGGCTGCGCGCGGCGGTTGGCTGGTGGTGGACGAGGCCTATATGGACGTCACACCTGAGCATAGCCTCGCATCTGCTTGCCCATTAAGAGGGCTGATCGTGTTGCGTTCGCTGGGCAAGTTTTTCGGCCTTGCCGGTGTTCGCGTCGGCTTTGTGCTGGCAGAAGAATCACTATGCGACGCGATGCGTGAATTGCTCGGACCTTGGACGATAGCCGCCCCCTCGCGTCATGTCGCGATGCAAGCTTTGCAGGATGCGGTATGGCAACACGCAACGCGCGCAGCCCTGCCGCTGGCGTCGCAGCGATTACAGGAATTGCTGCGCGCACATGGCCTAGTAGCGACGGGCGCTAGTTCCTTGTTCCAGTGGGTGTGCTGCGCGGATGCTCAGCGCGTGCACGAACAACTCGCGCAACGAGGCATATTGACGCGCGTGTTTGCCCAGCCCGTCAGCGTGAGATTCGGACTGCCATGCGACGAAGTGGAATGGACGAGACTCGATGCGGCATTGGCCGAGCTGCGGCGATGAGCGCCAGAACCGTGATGGTGCAGGGCACCACATCAGACGCGGGCAAGAGCACGTTGGTTGCGGCGCTCTGCCGCTGGCTGGTGCGGCAGAGCGTCAGCGTTGTTCCATTCAAGCCGCAGAACATGGCGCTGAACAGCGCGGTGACATCAGACGGCGGCGAGATCGGACGCGCACAGGCGGTGCAGGCGCAGGCCGCGCGGCTTGAGCCGCATACCGACATGAACCCCGTGCTGCTCAAACCGAATAGTGACACCGGTGCGCAGGTCATCATCCACGGTCAGGCCATCGGCAATATGCATGCGCTGGCGTATCACGATTACAAACGCGTCGCGATGGCGGCTGTACTGGATTCGCATCGGAGGCTGTCCGAAGAATATGAGGTAATCGTAGTTGAAGGTGCAGGCAGTCCAGCCGAGGTCAACCTGCGCGCGAACGACATCGCCAACATGGGCTTTGCCGAGGCGGTGGATTGTCCGGTGATATTGATCGCCGATATCGACAAGGGAGGCGTGTTCGCACACCTGGTTGGTACGCTGGAGCTGTTGAGTGAGAACGAACGTGCGCGTGTGGTGGGCTTCGTCATCAATCGTTTTCGTGGCGATCTGTCCTTGTTGCAATCGGGGCTGGACTGGCTGGAGCAATACACCGGCAAGCCGGTACTGGGCGTACTGCCCTATCTGCACGGACTGCATCTGGAAGCGGAAGATGCGGTGTCGCTTTCTTCTGCCTCTCGTCCGGTAGAAAAAAGGGCAGAAGTCAGAGGGAGCAAGTTGCGCGTCGTCGTGCCGCTGCTGCCCCACATCAGCAATCACACCGACCTCGATCCGTTGCGCCTGCATCCGCAAGTCGAATTCAGCTATGTCCCTATGGGCGATGACATTCCCTCCGCCGACTTGATCGTGCTGCCCGGCAGCAAGTCGGTGCGCAGCGATCTCGACAGTCTGCGCCGTGCGGGCTGGGAGGCGGCCATCAATAAACATCTGCGCTATGGTGGCAAGGTCATCGGCATCTGCGGCGGCTTGCAAATGCTGGGTGAGGCGATACACGATCCGCTGGGCATAGAGGGTGAAGTGGGCAGTAGCGCCGGCTTGGGGCTGCTGGAATTCAGCACCACGCTGGAAGCGGAAAAACAATTGCGCAATGTGAGCGGCATCCTAACGCTGGAAGATGCGCCCGTCGCGGGATATGAAATTCATGCGGGTGTTACGAGCGGCTCCGCGCTGGATCATCCCGCACTGCAATTGGAACATGGCCCTGACGGGGCACTATCTGATGACGGACAGCTGTTCGCGACCTATCTGCACGGCTTGTTCGAATCTACGCAGGCGACCGATGCGCTGTTGCATTGGGCAGGATTGCCTGAGGCCTGTACGCCCGATTATCACGCACGCCGCGAGGCCGATATGGACCGGTTGGCCGATGCGGTGGAGCAACATCTGGATATGAAAGTACTGATGGGATTATTCGCAAGGGGAGAGTCCGCATGAAGGAACTGATACTGGGCGGAGTGCGTTCCGGCAAGAGCAAACTGGCGGAGCAGCACGCGCGGGAATGCGGATTGGAGGTGGTGTATATCGCCACTGCCGAGGTGCGCGACGAAGAAATGCAGCGCCGTATCAAAGAACATCAGGCGCGCAGACCGGATAGCTGGCACTCGGTCGAGGCCGGAAAAAATCTGGCGGAAGTGTTGCGGCGTGAGGCGTCGGATCAGCGTTGCGTACTAGTGGAGTGCCTGACGCTGTGGCTGACACAGTTGCTGTGTGCTGGCGACGACGCTGAATTGGAACGCGAAGTGCAAGCGTTGCTGGAGGTGCTGCCAACACTGCCGGGACGCATCATCATGGTCAGCAACGAAACCAATATGGGCATCGTACCCATGGGCGAATTATCGCGCCGCTATTGCGACGAAATGGGACGGCTGCACCAGCAGATCGCCGCATTGAGTGAAAGTGTAATTTTGACCGTGGCAGGTTTGCCGCTGGTGGTAAAAGGAAAAGAATGATGAAGCTGAGGATGCCCGCAACATTGAACGAAACCGCACGCGCCGCAGCTGTTGCGCGTCAGAGCCAACTGACCAAGCCGCCGGGTTCACTGGGTCAGCTGGAAGATATCGTCGTGCGACTGGCCGCAATGCAAGGCAAGGAGCGTCCGGTGGTGGATAAGGCTGCCATCGTCATCTTCGCCGCTGATCACGGCATCGCCGCCGAAAATGTCTCGGCCTTCCCGCAGGCGGTGACGGGCGAGATGGTGAAAAACTTTGCGCGTGGCGGTGCCGCGATCAACGTGCTGGCGAAGACGCTTAACGCCAGTCTGGAAGTGGTCAATCTAGGCACGGTGAATGATCCCGGCGACTGGCCCAACGTGGTACGCAATGTGATTGCGCCGTCTACCGCCAACTTCGCACAGCACCCCGCGATGAGCGAGGCGCAACTCGCACAGGCGATGCAGGCCGGACAGGACAGCGTGCTGCGCGCGCTGGCACAGGGTGCGGAAATTTTCATCGGCGGCGAAATGGGCATCGCCAACACCACGTCGGCTACCGCTATGGGTTGTGCATTGCTGGGAGCGACACCGCAGGAACTGGCCGGACCGGGAACCGGACTGGATCACGCAGGCGTGTCGCACAAGGTTGGAGTCATTACTCGCGCGTTGGAACTGCACGCCGCACATTGCGATAGTCCTTCGGAAATCCTGCGTCACTTGGGTGGCTTCGAAATCGCCGCGCTGACCGGTGCTTATCTCACTTGCGCAGAGCGTGGACTGCCCGTTCTGGTGGACGGCTTCATCACCACCGCCGCCGCGCTGGTTACCGTTCGTATGCAGCCCGCCTGCGCCGACTGGTTGATCTATGCCCACGGCTCCGCCGAACCCGGCCACGCAAAACTGTTGGCCGCATTGAACGTGAAGCCTTTGCTGAATCTGGATATGCGCTTGGGAGAAGGCAGCGGAGCGGCGACTGCATTGCCGCTAGTGAGAGTGGCCTGCGCGCTGCACAACGGCATGGCCACCTTCGCCGAGGCAGCGGTGTCGGAGAAAATATGAGTTTCTAGGTTGAAGGGTGGACTGGAAAAGCGGGGAATGGTGCTGTACTCATGGTTTTCCGGTGGTAGGCCACCTTTGATATTTACTAACCTACAGGCAAGTAAATGCCGCAACTAAAAGCAAGTGCTCCCGCAAGGGAGGGTTCCGCAGAACTAAGGGGCAGAGCTCCAAGTCGTTGCGTGAAAGAAGGCGTTCCCAGTTCGCCGCCTACTTCTTATGGTTAACCACCAACCACCAACCACCAACCACCAACTACATCTTCACCACTTCCAGTCCCGCGCTTTCCCATGCATTCATTCCACCCTTTACGTTGCTAACCTGGGTGTAGCCGGCTTCTTGCAGGATGGCGACGGCTCTGGCGGAGCGGCGGCCGGAGCGGCACATTACGGCGATGGGTTTGTCTTTGTAGTTGTTGAGTTCTGACAAGTGCTCGCTCAGTTGTCCCAACGGGATAAGTTTCGAGCTCGGGGCATGGCCTTCCGAGTACTCACCCGGCTCGCGCACGTCCAGCAGCAGAGTTCCATGGTTGGCCATGACCTGCGCCTGTTTTACGTCTATGCCTTCGGCGGCTTGAAGTTGCTGCATGCCGAAGAACACCAGCAGTGCGATGGATGCGGCCCACAAAAATTTGTTCGATTTCATTTTGTCTCCAGAGTGTCGGTCAAGTGTCAGGCAAGTGTCAGGCAAGTTCGGTGTTCAGGCGAGTTGAACCGGCTGGAAGCCGTTCTGTACCCAGCCCATCATGCCGCCGCGCAAGTTGTATACGTCGGAGTAGCCTTGCTGTTGCAGATACATGCAGGCCTGTGCCGAGCGCGCCCCGCTGCGGCATACGATGACCAATTTTTCTGCGGGGGAAAGGCTGCCGATATTGTCTGGCAGGGTGTGCAGTGGCAGGGCTTCGGCTCTTGGAACAGTGCCGCCCGCAATTTCCTGCATCTGGCGCACGTCGATTACGCGTAGTTTATGGCCAGCATCACTAATCCACTGGGCGAGTTCCGATGCATCGATTTCCTTGATGTTGCTGGCGAACATGAGCTTCCCTTGGTTGAATAGGTTAGGTTGCAATATTAGCATGCTCTGATATTCAAAGGAAACCCCTTATGTTGTGCCCTATCTCCAGCGAGCCTTCTTTCGGCGTCATCCAAATGCGATGACCTTAATGCTGGCACAGAACGTGCTGCCTAAATAGCGAGCTAAAAAAATGGCATCCCGCAAGGGATGCCAAAAATGAAGGAAAACACAATGTCGTTAGAGCAATGTTGTAAGTGAGGAGGTCTCTGCTCAAGTGATGTAGGGAATTATGAGCATGGATTGTTACGAAATGATGACTGTGCGCAAGTTGAGAGGTTCATGATTTGTTCACATTCAAATCATGAATATGCAACGTTGCAGACCCACCATTCGTCATGATTGAAACAATGCAGTTGTGATGAAGCGCGTATGACTTGGGGCTAAGCAATAAACAAGGAGGATGTATGAGTTACTTGATATACGTGTTGCCGGCGATGCTGATCGGGATGATCTGTCTAATCCTAACTTGCATGATATTCAGGAGTTCCAAGCAAAGCCTCACCGCTGCGTTTCAGGAGGGAGTGGTCTGGTCGGTATGTTTCGTTATTGCGTCCGGCGCGGAGACGTTGGTACTGGGCAATATCTGAAGCTGTCAGGCTAGTCCGGTTGGATGGCTGAGTTGGGCGTTAAACGTACCGCGATCACCGCACCATAGTCAATTTGCCAAGCCAGCGTTGCGGGCAAGGGGGCTGCGGCCAGTTGCGCTAGTAATGCACGGATGCTGCCGCCATGGGCCACGATGGCAATATGTCGGTGCGGAAGTGGCGCGATATCACTTAAAAAGGCACTTGTACGGTGCATCAATTGTTGTGCCGATTCGCCGCCTTCAATTTGATGCCCCATGATGTCCGCCGCCCAAGCGTCAATCTCATGATGGGGAATGCTGTTCCACGCCCGTCCTTCCCATAGACCAAAGTGTTTTTCCATCAGGCGAACGTCGCTGCGCAGTTCGCAGTGTTGTGATTTAGTCAGGTGTTCGGCTAACTTTCGGGTGCGCTTTAGCGGTGAGGTGAAGATGAGTTCGACGTGTGGCAGCCAGTGCAGGACTACCTCGGCCTCACTCGTGAAGCTGTCGCTCACGTCGATATCGAGTTGTCCATAACAGATGCCGGGAGCGATGTCGGGCCGGGTGTGCCGAATCAGGTAGAGCGTCTGCACGGTCAGATCATCACCAGCAGGCCGAAATAAAACATGACTTCGGTTAGTTGTTGCACTGCACCCAGGCAGTCGCCGGTATAGCCGCCCAGACGTTTGTGCATGCGCCAGCCCAGATAGAGGCGCACGGTTAGGGCCGCACCCAGCGCGATAAGCACGGAGGCGAGTTGCATTCCGACGGCCAGCATCAGCGCGACAGGTGCAAGGCCGGTGAGCAAGGCGGTGGCGAAGCTGGCGGGGCTGATGCCGGCGGCGGGCTTGGCGCGTGCGCTGTCGTCGGCGCGGACATAGCGCTGGGTCAGCATAACGCCGGTCGCCAGCATGCGGCTGACGCTGTGAGCGGAAACGAGTGCGGCGATGACATAGACCGGCGGATGGGCGAGACAGAGTTCCAGCAGCGCCTGAAATTTGAGCAGCAGGGTCAGCAGCAGCGCGATGGCTCCGTAAGCTCCTATGCGCGAATCCTTCATGATGGACAGAATTTTTTCGGGTGTGTGTCCGCCGCCCATCCCGTCGGCGAAATCACTCAGGCCGTCCTCATGGAATGCGCCGGTGACCAGAATGCCAGCCGCGATGCTCAATCCAACCGCCAGCGACAGCGGCAACACTCGTGCGGTAAGCCATAGCACGGCGGCAGCAATCAGGCCGACCAGCACGCCGACCAGTGGTAGATAGCGCGCAGACTGTTCCAGTTGCTGCGGAGTATGTCCCACCCAGGCGGGTACGGGCAGGCGCGTGAAAAACTGGACGGCGGTGAGGAATAGGCGCAGTTGCTGCAACATGATGTGCGGGTGTGTATGGGGCGCAGGCAGACTAGCAGTGGGTGCGCAACCTGTCCAGCCTGGCCGCAAGCGATTGTATGAAAAGAAAACTTGCGGGGCGGTGTAAATACGAACGAATTCCGGGGAACGCCAGGCGCTGGCAATGCTAAAATCCACCCCTGTTTTTTGATTGTTTCCGTCATGCCGCAACCGTCTTTCATCCATCTCCGTCTGCACAGCGAATATTCGATTTCGGATGGAATGGTGCGCGTGGACGCCGCAGTTTCCGCGGCAAAGAAGGACGGCATGCCCGCGCTGGCGTTGACCGATCTGAGTAATGTGTTCGGCCAGATTAAGTTCTACAAGTCGGCACGGGGTGCCGGTATCAAGCCCGTGGTCGGCTGCGATGTGCTCATCAGCAACGATGTGGACAGCGATCGTCCACATCGCCTGTTGCTGCTGTGCCAGTCGCATGCGGGATATCTGCTGCTGTGCCAACTGTTGTCGCGTGCCTTTTTGGAGAATCAAGGTAGTGGGCGAGCCGAGCTGCGGCGGGAATGGTTTCATCCCGGTACGGATGGCCTGATAGCGCTGTCAGGCGCGCATATGGGCGATGTCGGTACGGCGCTGCTGACCGGAAATACGGTGTTGGCGAAACAGTGTGCGCAGGAATGGGCGGCACTGTTCAGCAATCGCTATTACATCGAGATACAACGTGCCGGCTACGCCGAGGATGAGGTGCATATTCATGCAGCGACTCGTTTGGCGGCCGAGCTGGCGTTGCCCGTCGTTGCCACTCATCCGGTGCAGTTTCTGGAGACCAGGGATTTCAAGGCGCACGAGGCGCGGGTGTGCATCTCCGAGGGCTATGTGCTTAACGACAAGCGCCGCGCCAAGGCTTTCACCGAGCAGTGCTATTTCAAGACGCAGGCGGAGATGGCGGAGTTGTTTGCCGACATGCCCGAGGCCTTGCAGAACAGTGTGGAAATCGCGCGCCGCTGCAATCTGACGCTGACGCTGGGCAAGCCGCAACTGCCGGACTTTCCCACGCCCAACGGTGAGACGCTGAATCAGTTCTTGTGCGACGAATCCGAGCGCGGTTTGCGGCAGCGGATGAAGCAGCTCTATTCGGATGAGGCCGAGCGCGCAGCGAAGTATCCGCAGTATAAAGAGCGTCTGGATTTCGAGACCAATACCATCATTCAGATGGGCTTTCCCGGTTACTTCCTGATCGTGGCGGACTTCATTCGCTGGGCCAAGGCCTATCGCTCTGAGGACTTCCCCAACGGCGTGCCGGTCGGGCCGGGTCGCGGTTCTGGTGCGGGCTCGCTGGTGGCGTATTGTTTGTTGATTACCGATCTCGACCCGCTGCGATACGAACTGCTGTTCGAGCGCTTTCTAAATCCCGAGCGCGTATCCATGCCCGACTTTGACGTGGACTTCTGCCAAGATGGACGCGAGTTGGTCATCAACTACGTCAAGGAGCAATATGGCGCGCAGTGCGTGTCGCAGATTGCGACCTTCGGCACGATGGCGTCCAAGGGGGTAATACGCGACGTGGGCCGTGTACTGGATTTTCCATACGGCTTGTGCGACCGGCTTTCCAAGCTGATTCCGGTCGAAGGTGTGAAGCCGGTCTCGCTCGCCAAGGCGCGCGAGATGGAGCCGGAGATCAGTGCGATCATCGCCGACGAAGAGGGCGTGGATGAACTGATGGAGCTGGCTGAGGCGCTGGAAGACTTGACGCGCAACATCGGCATGCACGCGGGCGGCGTATTGATTGCGCCGGGCAAGCTCACTGATTTCTGTCCGCTTTATTGCGCCGACTCCGACGCCAGCGTGGTTAGCCAGTTTGACAAGGACGACGTCGAGGCCGTCGGCCTGGTGAAGTTCGACTTTCTGGGCCTGCGCACGCTGACCATCATCGACTGGGCGGTGCGCTACATCAATGGATTAAGGGAAAGGGAGGCGGCAGGCCAAACGCAGGAGGTGAGCGCCGTTGAGCCCTTCAACATCGATACCGTCCCACTCGACGACAAGGCTACCTACAACCGCATCTTCAAGAACGCCAATACCACTGCCGTGTTCCAGTTCGAATCGCGCGGCATGAAGGACACGCTGGTTAAGGCGCAGCCGGACTGTATCGATGATCTGATCGCCCTGAACGCACTGTACCGCCCCGGCCCGATGGACTTCATCCCCGATTACATCAACCGTAAGCACGGGCGCGAGAAAGTGATTATCCCGCATCCGCTATTGGACAAGGTGGTGAGCAGTACCTACGGCATTATGGTGTATCAGGAGCAGGTGATGCAGTCGGCACAGGCCGTGGCAGGCTACACACTGGGCGGCGCGGATATGTTGCGCCGTGCGATGGGTAAGAAGAAGGCCGAGGAGATGGCCGAGCAGCGCAGCATTTTTGTGGCCGGTGCGGCGAAGAACAACATCGAAGAGTCGAAGGCGAACGAGATCTTCGACACCATGGAGAAGTTCGCCGGCTACGGCTTCAATAAATCGCACGCGGCGGCGTACTCCGTGGTCGCCTACCAGACCGCCTATCTGAAGTGTCACCATGCCGCCTCGTTCATGGCATCGACCATGACATCGGAAATGGATAACACCGACAAGGTGAGTTTTTTCCATAAGGATGCGGTGCAGCAGGGATTGATCATGCTGCTGCCGGATGTCAATTCGTCGGACTACCGTTTCGCACCGGTTGATGAGAAAACTATCGCCTACGGATTGGGCGCGATTAAGGGCACAGGCCGGGCCGCGATTGAGAACATCGTCGCCGCGCGCAAAACCGGCCCGTTCAAGGATATGTTCGATTTCTGTCGCCGTGTGGACAAGCGCGTGGTCAATCGCCGCACCATAGAGGCGCTGATCAGGGCGGGCGCATTCGACAGCGTTAACGATCACAGAGCCTGTTTGATGGCGACTCTTGATGCCGCATTGGCGAGTGCGGATCAGCAATCGCGTTCAGCCAACCAGAATAGTCTGTTCGGCGACGACGAGGCCGACGAAGTGCTGACGGAGCAATATGCCGACGTGAAGCGCTGGACGTTGCGCGAGCAACTTGGCAACGAGAAGCTCAGTTTGGGCTTTTATCTGGGCGGTCATCCCTACCAGGAATACGCGCAGGAACTGTCCAACTTCATCAAGGTAAAGCTTGCCGATCTGACCCCGGCTTTCGTTGGAAAATCCAATGGCGGCGGTAACGGCGGCGGCTACGGCAAGGCGCGCGGCGTCGCCGTCACACTGGCCGGAATCGTCGCCGGTCAGCGCCTGATGCAAACCCGTCGCGGACGCATGGCGGTGATTACGTTGGAAGACGGCGACGGACAGATCGAGATGACCGTATTCAATGAAGAATACGAACGCAGCAAACCCTGGATTAAGGACGACGAGTTACTGGTTGTGCAAGGCAAGGTCAGCATGGATGAATACTCCGGGAATCTCCGCGTCAGCGGCGAAGAGCTCTTCGATTTTGCTTCGGCCCGTTCGCACTATGCCCAGCAACTGAAGCTGCGCTGTAACGGCAGGGTAAGCATCACACAATTGAAGAAAATTCTCAGCCCGCATCGTCAGGGAAAATGCGCGGTAACGATCCAGTACCACAATCCCACTGCCAGCTGCCTACTGCGACTGGGCGAATCCTGGCAAGTCACTCTCGACGACAGCCTGTTGCGCGAGCTGGGTGAAGTGCTGGGGGAAGATAATATGAAGGTGGTGTATTAGGTGCAGGATTTTGGAATTAGGAATTAGTTAAAACCGAGGTTTTAAACCTCTTGCCCGTGGGGTAGGTCGGACTTCAGTCCGACATGCGACTTGCTAGCCGCCTCCAGCAGGCCACGAGAAAGTCTGACCGCGTCGGATCAAATGTCAAGAATCGCTGACTTCTTCATTCTGGGTGACGGGTAGTGCCATGACCAAAGAGGGGAAGATGGTGGATATCGCGGCATAGACCAACAATCCGCCAAACAAGTCGTCACTGATCGCGTAGCGTTCGTGCAAAATGTTGGCAAGCACGATGGTGAAAATTAGCGTCGGAGCCAATGCAATAGCAACATTGAAGCTGCTCCGATAGCTGTCTTTGTGCACCCAGAGCCGCTGCAGGGTGATGTTCAATATCCTTAGCGGCAATACCACGATAGTAATTCCCAGTCCGATCCAGAGCGCATCCCAATGCATTGCATGTTCGGGAACTTTCATGCCGCTGTAAAAAAAATAGAACGGAATGAAAAACGACGCAAACAGTTTGACGGCATGCAGGTTATCTGTTGATGCCAGCGTTGGCATTTTTTCGCGTAGCTGGCGAGCCGCAAAGCCTGTCAGGAATGCCCCCACCAGATAATAAACACCGATCTGCTTGGTAAGGTAAGCCGCAATGACCCCTATCATCACCAGTAGGGAAAATTCAGAACCGGGAGCGTGGGGTATCACGATGCGGCCGAGAAAGATGAACAGGCGTGGCAGACCAAATGCAATAGCAATCAGCACCACGGAGGACATGGCAAAATCGGTAGGGGAGTCCGACTTCAGTATGACGAACAGAAACAGTAAGGCCAGCAACTCGCCTGCGATTGCCTTACTGGTCACCCAATAGGTTTCGCCTTTATCCAATCCAAGTCTGGGCAGAGATTCGAGAATGAAGCCGGTGGATGGTGTAAGAAGTGCAAGTGCAATCAGGCCGGAAACTCGCCATGGGTAGTCGAAAAAGTGTGCGCCAATCCAGATGCAGAAGGCGAGAGCAACACAGCGGAATAGCAGATGGGTCAGTAAATGCCGGTAATTGCTCTTCAGGGCTGTAACGCTGATTTCGAGGCCCGCGAGTAGAAATAGAGATGAAATTCCCAGTACGGCAAGCAGGCTTATCGTTGCGTCGTGGCTGTGATCTGCAATCAGAAGCGCAGTGACGGCACCAAAGACCAGGCTGCTCAATGGGGCGGGAATGCGATATCGCTGGAGTGCGCGAGGCACGACAAACAACGTGAAAATGACTGCCAGATAGATTAGTTGCGATGTGATGGAAGGCAGGGGCATTGATTTCGTATCGCTTTATGTAAGGAGTGGTTGCAAATATCCACAGGTTTGAGGCTTGATATTATTTCGGAGAAAATACGGCAATCGCTGGTGTGAACGCACATCCGTATAACCCCCCCCAATGCTACCAGTAATTATCGCGTGTAAGCGTGATGTGTGTGGTGTGGCGCCATTGCCACCGATCAGGTGATGTCAGTTCTGGCGATCATGGTCGGCCTCTTGCGCTGCCGCGTCGATGGCCGGCCAACGGTGGCGAAGCTCGTCGAAGTCTTTGCGTTGTAGTTTGTACAGATAGCAGGGGGTGATGGCACGGCAAGTCGCATTACGGGGGGTGCTATGAAGTAGTGCCTGTTCGCCTAACAAGTCGCCCGCGAGTAGTGAGCCGAGTGCCTGCTCTTCTGCTCCCTCGCTCTCAATGTGCAACACGCGGACGACACCGCGTGCGATCAGGTAGAGCGAGTCGCCCATTTCGCCCTGGGTGATGATGTCTTCATTCTCATCTACGGTGCGCTGCTGGAGCAAAGGGATGATTTGGTCGAAGTCGTGCCGGGAGAGTTGCCGGAAGAACGGCACTTTGCGCAGTAGTTCAGTAGGGTTGACCCGCAGTTGGGCATGCGCGGGTGTGCGCAGTTCATCCAACGCGCGAAACACTTCTTCGATCCGAGCTTCACCGATTCCAGCAGGCAGCAAGCCTTGCTCAATCTGGGTTTCGGTGGATTCCTGGGTAGCAAGGAGCGCGATGCGCCGGCTCAGCCGTTCCTGCATCGCGGTGACGAACTCAGGGAACTGTGAGCCAACGCCGTCGAGTTGGGTGCGGGCCAGATCGTGCCAGTGGCGGTAGCGGCTGCTTACTTCTTCGGCGACCGCTGCGGGAATGCCTTCTTCTTCCGCCATGCGCTCGATACTGGCGAGTACCCAGCCGTTAGCCTGGTAGTGAGCCAGCACTTCCTCGTAATTGCGGACGATGCGGCGTGTGCGCATGCCCTCGGCGAAATTTTCCAGCCAACCCCAGCCCAGACGGTCGATCATTCGGTACAGCCGATGTTCCAGCAGCTTGTTGAAATGGTGTGAGCGGACATGTTCGAAGTGCCCCTGATAACGGATTGCGTCGATCTGCAACACCAGCACGGTGAGCAGTTCGCGGTAGGCTCCTTCGCTTAAGTGCCCGTTGTGATAGAGGCGCTGGTAGTAGGCCTGCTCGCCGGATAAGGTGCGCAGGTAAAGCAGCATCATCTCTTCGTGATGGCCCATTTCCATGCGGCGCAACTCGCCGATTTTTGTGCGGATGTGCTGGGCATTTTGCTTGCACTTGCGCTCCAGCCTAGCCGCAATGGGTTGGGCGAATAGGCCGCCACGCAACAGATCGGGGATGCGTTTTATCGTGAGTTCCTGGGCGGCGAGATCGCACTCCAGCAGTGCGAGGCGGTCGGCTAGTGGCGGACGATCAAGGCCAAAGTGGCGCATCAGGGATTCGATGGAAAGCCCTTGTGCCAGCAGCGTAAACAGCACCGCGCCGGTGGTCAGCGGCATGAGTAGTTCTGAATGTGGAAATGACGGCAGGCTCAGCACGATGGCCAGTGCGATGGCACCGCGCAGGCCACCCCAGAACATCACGGTCTGATAGGGCAGGCCGACCGGCTGAGATCCCGGAAGTCGCCCAAGCAGTGGCATCAAGCCGTAGATCAGGACTGCACGCGAGCCTAGCATTGAAAGTACTACCCAGGGTAGGTAGGGCAGCGAATCCCATAGTGCAGGTAAATCAACCGACAGACCGACCAGCAAAAAGATCAGCACATTGGCGACGAAGGCCAGGTATTCCCAGAAGTGGTTCATGTAACTTACCACCGGGGGCGAAATTTTGGCGCGGCCCCAGCCACCCATCACCACGCCCGCCGCCACGACTGCCATTACGCCGCTGACATGCAACATATGTTCGGCAATGAAGAAAGACAAATAGGCAAGAATGGTGGTGAGCGAGATTTCAATTTGCGATGACGTTTTTACCTTGCCGAGTACGCCACCTGTCGCTAGTCCCGCGATCCAGCCGACCGCGATTCCGCCGATGAATACTCGGAAAAATTCGCCTACACCGGATAGCGCTGCATCCCAGCTGAAGTAGCCCGCCAGCACCACGGCAATCATGATCTTGGCGGCAACCAGTGCGGTGGCATCGTTAAATAGGCTTTCGCCCTCAATCAGTATGGTGAGGCGCTTGGGGGCGCCCATTTGCTTGAACAGAGAGATAACCGCCACCGGGTCGGTGGCACTCAGGATTGCGCCCAGCAGCAGTGCGGCAGGGAGTGACAGCGGGGTGGCGGCCCATACGACGAGGCCGATGAGGCCGGTGGAAACGATCAGCCCTGGGACAGCCAACACCAGCACGGGAGCAAGGTTGCGGCGCAGCAGGCGCGAGTCCATGTTGTAGGCGGATTCGAAAACCAGCGTCGGCAGGAAGACGAACAGGATTACGTCGGGTTCAACGTGAATGTCGGCAAGGAAATGTAGCGTGGCGGGACCAAGTTCCCCCAATCCCCTGAAAGCGATGCCAACCAGCACCAGCGTGACGGTGAATGGCAAACGGAACTTGTCGGCCAAGCCTTTGGTGATCGCGGCAACCAGCAACAGGCCGACGACGAGGACGACCAGTTCGGGGGTGGACATGGCATGATTCATGGCACGACGCTCTTTGTTGATTCTGGCGAATTCCGGCTAGTCAGGAAGTTGGTTTACGGTAGCATGAAGTCTAGTCATTCAACAATCATACGTTCCCAACATTTTGGTGGCTGCTTAAGGTATGCCGAGATCTTCTTTTATGCAACACTACAAATGCGTAGATTTGGGGTTGGACGAGCCCATTTTTTCGAGAATAATGCCGCCACGTGTGCAAAATAGTGTAGATAGATGGACTGAACATGATAGTTGATGGATTTCGCTCTTCCCTGCAGTTCTATTGTGAAGTGATCGAAGACGGTGCGGTCGATGTACTGCTACTGGTGTCGATGGATCGCAAGCTTTGTGATGTCGCGAATCACATCGCATTTTGTCATCGCTTATATGCCGAAAAGCGGCTTGAAGCAGGTCAGTTGCGGGCAATTTTGCTGATGCGACAAGTGCGGCTTAGGGAAGAAGCCCGACACGCCGACAGAATGCTCGAAGCAACGCTTGAAATACAGGATCAGCTCATTGCGCTAAGAGCCAGCGTGGTGATCCGCCTATTCGAAAAAGCCTATGATTTGGGTGGGAAGGTGGCCGCTACAGAGGCTGAATTGAAAGTCTTGCCGAGCGAGTCTGCGTGTCCGGGCTGCTAACTGGTAGAATTGCACCCTTAGTCGATCATCAGGAGTGAGTAATGAGCTTTACCGAAGCCGATGTACAGGGCGCGTTGAAAAATCTTGTCGACCCGAATACCAAAAAAGATTTCGTTAGCGGCAAGTCCGTGAAGAATGTCAAAGTCAGCGGTAATGATGTTTCTCTGGATATTCTGCTGGGCTACCCGGCCAAGAGTGTGTGGAATGAGATACAGGCAATGGTTGAGGCGCATCTCAAGGCGGTGCTTGCGGGTGTCGGCAAGGTAACTGTTGGCGTGTCGAGCAAGGTTGTGCCGCATGCGGTGCAGCGCGGCGTGAAGCTGGTGGATGGTGTGAAGAACATTATCGCGGTCGCGAGCGGCAAGGGTGGTGTGGGTAAATCCACCACGGCGGTTAATCTGGCGTTGGCACTGGCAGCCGAAGGCGCGCGCGTTGGCGTGCTGGATGCGGATATTTACGGCCCGTCGCAACCGACCATGCTGGGTATTACCGGGCGTCCCAAGTCGCGTGATGGCAAATCAATGGACCCTATGGAGGGGCACGGGATACAGGCGATGTCTATCGGCTTCATGATTGAGGGCGAAGATGCGCCCATGATCTGGCGCGGCCCGATGGTGACCCAGGCACTCGATCAATTGTTGCATCAGACCCGTTGGGATAACCTCGATTACCTGGTGGTGGATCTGCCGCCGGGTACGGGCGATGTGCAATTGACGCTGGCCCAGAAGGTGCCGGTCACCGGTGCGGTGATCGTTACAACGCCGCAGGATATCGCGCTGTTGGATGCGCGCAAAGGTCTCAAGATGTTCGAGAAGGTGGGCATCAAAATTGTCGGTATCGTTGAGAACATGAGCACTCATATTTGTTCGAAGTGCGGGCATGAAGAGCATATCTTCGGCGCGGGCGGCGGAGAGAAGATGTGTGCCGATTACAACACTGAATTTCTGGGCGGCTTGCCGCTGGATATCCGTATCCGTGAGCAGGCTGATTCTGGTGCACCCACCGTCGTGGCCGACCCCGACGGCGAAATCGCCAAGGTGTATCGACAGATCGCGCGCCGCGTTGCGGTGAAGGTCGCGGAAATGGCGCAGGATCATAGTGCGGCGTTTCCGAAAATTGTGGTGCAAAGCACCTGATCACGGTTTGAGATAGAAAGTATGGTGCACGATATGCTGGTGGTGACGGGACTGGAGATGCAGGGGTCGGGCGTGGCTTCGTCCAAGCGCATAGCCGGGATGCTGGAAGATGCGCATATGTTCAGGGATCTGGAGTGGCCCCAGATTGAGGCATTGGCAAATTATATTCAACTCTATCGCGCCGATCCGGGCACCGTCCTGTTTCAGGAAGGCGACAAGGGTGACTTTATGTGCATCGTGCTGGAAGGCAAGCTCGAAGTGCGCAAAGAAGACAACAAGCGCATTGATAAAACCGTCAGTACGGTGGCAATGGGGCGTAGTCTGGGTGAAATGACGATGGTGGATGGCGAGCCGCGTTCGGCGACGGCGGTGGTCGTGGAGGAGTCTATGCTGGCGGT
Organism: Burkholderiales bacterium; assembly: GCA_038210095.1. Taxonomy (GTDB): domain Bacteria; phylum Pseudomonadota; class Gammaproteobacteria; order Burkholderiales; family Gallionellaceae; genus Gallionella. The sequence continues at coordinate 233 of JBBQXA010000001.1, read as the reverse complement.
GCTTACGCAGGAGAACTTCAAGCTGATTATGCAAGACCGACCGGCACTGGCGGTCAAGCTGCTTTATAAAATCGCACAGTCAATCAGTCAGCGTCTGCGTCAGACCAGCGGGCTGCTGGTCGATTATCTGGAAAACTAGGGCGCCTAGAAGGCCAGAATGGTCAGACGGGCTTGCGCCCGCCGCTGACTCGCTCGATTCCGTTCAGATCGCGCGCCGAGAAGACCTGGGTGTA